>DATNNZ010000337.1:0-13645 GCA_035601575.1 Chthoniobacterales bacterium | reverse complement strand
CTCCGCCCCTTCAGGGCTGATCGCGTTTATTGTAAAGCCACCCAGGCTAAAGCCTGGCTAAAGAAGCCTGGGCTAAGTTCCCAAGGCCCTTCGGGTCGAAACCGGCCCAAGTCCGACAGGCTCCCAAGGCTATAATCTTTGCGCTTCGCGCCTCTTCATTGCTCTATAGCGAAACTGACTCCAAAAATCCGACAGGCTCCCAAGGCTCACAGATCCTGCTTTCGCCGGATCTGTTTCGCCCTCCTATGGTGAGTGTCAAGCTACCGAAAAGCGAGGTTAGTGGTTTTTCACTTTGGAGAGCAACGAAGTTGCCAAATTTTTTCAGGTTAAAGTCGAGCGGGTTGCTCACTTTGAATCGCGTCTCCTCTTGGTGCTCAGTTGTCCCTTTTGCTCGAGTGGGACAAGGCAGCCTCCTATCCGGCATGTCAGGTGTGACAGCGCATGATGCAAGATACGCATCGCTCAAGAGGAACGAGCGCGCCCAACCTACCAACGGGTTTTAAGCACCCAAGGGCGAACACGGGCGCGCGCCGCTCCAAAGTCGAAAGGGTTAAATCTTTGGTTGCTGGGTAACTAGGCTTCCTCCTCTGCGCCGGCGCGTGGCCAAGGCGCCAGCTTTTTTTACTGTTCCCCCCGAACCGGGGTTTGGGGTAGAGCCCCAAGTTTATCCCCGAAAACTTTCGGGGCACTGCGAAAATGCTTGAGCCCCCAATCATGACCAGGTTGAGTTCTTGCGCACTGATCCGGCCGGTCTGCAGCCGCCACAGATCGACCATCAGCTGCCGGCCGATGGCGACCACGGTTTTTTTCTTTAGCCCCGGTTACTGCCCGTAAGACTCCTCCCATTTTTGGACCGGACTATACCTGGGGATGGAACAGGATTATCCGCCAGACCATTGCAGAGGTCGCTCGTTGCCATTGAGGTAATTGAACAAATTGCCGGTTAAAGTCCGGGTTTCGATGGGGTTTCTTGCGTCGCTTCCTTTTCTGTTCACCGCTATCAGGCGCACAAACATAGCAGCTCATCTCGCGCGCTTTCAGCGCTCGATAAAGCACATAACCCAATGGCTCGGCTTCGTAGACCACTACCACTTCCTCGGCTTGTTCCTTTTGCTTCTCCACGAAAAGCAACAGCTCTTCCTGGCTCCGGAAGTTTGCCACCGCTCCAATCGCTCCATTGTCGATCTTGCGCGCCCTTGATAGCTGTTCTTGTGCACGTCAGTCCCAATGACGATTCGCTTTGCTTTGCCCGCTTTTTGACCCTTTAGTTAGTTCTGTTGCACTGGCGGCGAGTGCCGCTTTTAAGCTGTATTGTTTCATCTTGTCAGGTTGCTGCTATTCGGCAGCCTGACAAGCACCATTGCATCTACCAATCACCCCTCACCCCTACCCTGAGCGGCCCACTGGACAATTCGCACCCAAACTTCTCCATACCCGGGCCACTCGACAAACTCCTTCGGGCACCAATGCGGGCCAATATCGGATGTCCAGGCGACAGACCTCCCCTTTCCGAATGACCCAACCACTAGCAGTGGATGATCTTGCACCTTGACCAGCAGGTCTGCCCCTTTCTTAACGCTCACTTCATTAAACCCGAGAAGGTAAGGCCATTCCGCTTGGATTCTCTCTGTGATGAAATGAGTATTATCGATTACTCTCGGATTGACTCCCTCAGGCTTCTCTACTCGATCGTCAACCGGAAGCAGCGCAACGGGAAGAACATCCTCAATCGGGCTCTTGCTATATCGGGCAGCGCCGTAGATCCCTTGGAAACTCAGATAACCGCCTGCCATCACCAAGCCGCCCCCTCGCAACACATACTCCTTGATTAGCTCCAGCCGATTCGGCACGCGTTTGCCTTCCAGGAACGTCTCCGGTGGTAAGAGTAGAGTATTCGCCCCGACATCACTCAAGATCACCACGTCAAAGCGCTGGAGATCCTCAAGCTTGAAAGGGAAATCTTTCGCTGCCTCGTGACCCGGGAGATGTTTCATCTGAATGCCCTGTTTCTGGAGAGCCGAGATCAGAAAATCGCCTCCGGTCGCATAGAGACTGGAGGAAAAAAAGTCGAACCCTTTAATGTGCGTCGAAGTGCTAACCCAGCTTTCTCCGACCAAAAGTACGTTGGTGCTCATCGAAATTTGGATTGGTTGGTTTGTCAGCGGCACCATCTGGCGATGGTCAGCGCGATTATTTTCGTTGTAGCTATCAGGTCAGGGACCGTGACACTTTCATTTGGCTGGTGGGCCTGGCTCGGATCGCCAGGCCCAAAATTGACTGTGGGGGTACTCGCCAAATCGGTCGGAATACCCATATCGGTATGAGCGCCCATTCCCCAGAGCTGGAATGGCTGGGACGCTTGCTTGCTCGCCTCACGGAAGGCACCGATAATCGGGTGATCGATCGCGACTTCGGCGCAATCAGCGTCC
Source organism: Chthoniobacterales bacterium (assembly GCA_035601575.1). Taxonomy (GTDB): domain Bacteria; phylum Verrucomicrobiota; class Verrucomicrobiia; order Chthoniobacterales; family JAFAMB01; genus DASTDH01. The sequence continues at coordinate 11,216 of DATNNZ010000337.1, read as the reverse complement.
AAAATCCATTCGATACGTGGCGGATGCTGCGCGAGCCAGGGATCCACTTGGCTCATCCGAGCAATATGTTCTTCGACCTCTCTCTTAACATTGCCTCCGACACCGGCCGCGTCTTTCTCGTGGGGAAGATATTGCACATCAATGATGATCTCTGCCCGACCCGCTGCCGAGCTGGGGTGCTCTCCTGCTTTAATCTGGGTGACGATGACTTGGTTAGGCAATTCCATCAGCGGATGATTTTTCCTCGGATCTGTTCGCCACCGTTCATTGATCACGTCAATCCCGGCGAGAATGAATCGCATGAGACCGACGGCGTCGACTGGTCCGCCCTGGTCCCAATGTCGCCGTGCTAGCTCCGCGTGACCGCCGATCCCATCCAAAAGTATCCTGCCCCACAAGATGCCGTGGCAAACCGGGGTAACCCGATTGTTCGTTGGTTCGGTCAGAATCCCAGCATCCGCATGATAACCGCGGTCAGCCATCGCCAATGTGCCCATTCCACCGATCTCTTCGTCGACTACCGTTGAAAATATGATATCGCCCGACAGTGGTATTTGGAGATCATGGAGGATCTCTGCCGCTACGAGCATCGAGGCGACACCACCTTTCATATCGACGGCGCCCCGGCCGTAGATTCGGTCTTCAACTTGGGTGCCGGCAAATGGTGGATAAGTCCAATGGGTCAGCTCACCTGGAGGCACCACATCGATGTGGCCAGTGAGCAAGATCGATTTGCCTCCGCCGCTTCCCCGCCTCGTTCCGGCAAGGATTGGGCGACCCGCGAAATTTCTACCCTTTTGTGCGCCGGGCTTACCCGCATACTTCATCAGCAACGCCTCCGCATCCGGTTCCCAGAGCTCGGTGGCAAAGCCATTCGCTGCTAATCGACGCTCCAGGTACTGCTGGCAAAGGTGTTCGCCCGGTCCAGCCTTCGTTGGATCGCTCATAACGACGCTTTCGAACCGGATCAAATCCTGAAGCGTTTGCATCAAGCGGTATCCGCCCGAGTCCGCCGCGTCGATGATACTCTGGTCGAGTTCGTCCCTCATTTCGTATCTCCTGCTCGAATTATGCGGTCGACGAGAACGCTTGTTATTAAAAAACAGCCGACGATACCCAACTGCCAGATTGCATTCACATTCAACATTTGAAGCCCTACCTGCAATGAAGTGAAGAAGAAGACAGCAATCAGGGGACCAGCCAAACCTCCTAATCCACCAAAGATGCCTCGTGCCGCCCAGCAGGACGGCCGTGAGAGATAGAAGTTCGAGGTTTTGACCGATATTCGGCCGCGCGCTGAGTAACCAGAAGTCTGCGACCAAACCGGCCAAAGCGGCCAATACCCCGCTGTGAACGTAAACACCAAGCCGGATGTGGTCGACGGGAAGACCCACCAATCGACATGCCCGCTCGTTGCTACCGATCGCGTAGATCCAGCGACCGAGCGGCATTTGCCAAAGCACGAATTCGAGAATCAGGAAGATTGGAAGTACGAGTATGAGCGTGTGTAACGGAATACCGACGGTATTATTCTGACCGAGCGTTCCGAAGTACAGGGGTAGTCCTGAGACTGGTGCACCATTGGTAATTGCTACCGATAACCCGTTGTACGCGTAAAAGGTTCCAAGTGTCGCGATGAGCGGTAACAATCTGAATTTCGTGATCAGTATCCCGTTGATCAGGCCAAGAAATCCGCCGAATACGATTCCGATAAAAGCGGCTAAGTACGCATTGAAGCCCGCTTTTACAGCGGACGCAATCAGGAGTCCGGAAAGGCTGACGATTCCACCGACCGATAGATCAATACCGCCACCGCCACTCAATATCACTAAAGCTTGACCCAGCGTTACCAGGGCGAGCAGTGTTGAAAACTGCAGAATTGAACTCAAATTCCCTACGCTGAAAAAGCCAGGAGTGGAGACCGCAAAAAACATTAGCGCGACCAGGCAAAGGGCTAATAAACCACCAAATCGAATTGTCTTTAGCGTCGCAATCATCGCATCTTCACGCCGCCACTCTCCGCAAACGTATCCGTCGTTCCCCTATCACATCCAGGATCAAAACCAAGAGCAGCAGCACGCCAGTGATCACTTGTTCCCAAAGCGAGGGAACGCCTGCTAGCACAAAACCATTTTGGAGCAGTCGGACCAGGAAGACACCTAAAAGTGTACCCAAGAGATTCGCTCTTCCACCCAGTACGGACGAGCCCCCCAAGACGCCGCCACGATCGCGTCCAAAGCGATCGTCCCGCCGGTTGATGTCTCGACGTTCCGATATCGTGCGACGTACAGCAACGCAGCGAATCCGACCAGGAACCCGGTCAGTGCGTATACAAAAAATTTCGCCTTGTTGACGGCGATTCCGGACAAGCGCGCAGCCGGCTCGTTACCGCCGACCGCCAGGATTGCGGTCCCCAATGGAAACCACCGGAGGATCAGCCAACCCATGAAGTAGAAAACCAGTATATAGATCGCGATGATCGGTATTCCGGCGATCGAACTGTTAACGAGTAATCCAAGTGAATTGGGCAAGCCGGAGATCCAACTTCCACCCAATAACAGAAAGATGGCGGATCGATAGACACCAAACAAGCCGAGTGTCGCAATGATTGGCGGCACCCTGCCAAAGACGATCACCGTTCCCGAAATAATACCTAGGCAGGTCCCGACCGACGGCCCGATCACAAGCGTTGCGCCGGGCGGCCAGCCAGCTTCCACGCTCCAACCGATAAAGATCGCGCTAATCCCCAACACCCCGCTTACCGCTATGTCAATTCCACCAGCCGCCAAAACCGTGAGATTTTCAATGAGAGCCAATTCCTGGAAAATTGTGGCGATCCCAAGCGATCTTGCTTTCACCGGAGAATCGATCAAAACGACTTGATTGTTAATCGCGATAGAGCCGGAGGAAAGCGGATGGGCACCGGCCAAGATCTTCACCAGGGTTGATTTGCCGGCGCCATTGTCACCAACCAAGGCGATCACTTCGCAAAGCCGGATAGCTAGTTCGACTTCATGTAAAGCCACTACCGCACCAAAATGCTTAGAGACCTTTTGGGCCTGCAACCAGACATCGTCACTCATCAGCCTAGCCTTTCGCAGTTCGCGTCGGTGGCATATTACCGCTCCATCTGCGCTTGATCGACTGCACCGGCAGCTTATTCCAGATGTCTGGGTTGGCTCGCCTCATCTCTTGCGAGTCACTCTTGCTTTCCGACGTTTCATAGATGCTTGGCATGAAATCCCCGAGTAACAGCCGGTCTTGTAAACCGATTTACCAGATGTAGAAAAGAAAAACCTCGACTGTCAAGCTAAGTCAGCGAGCCATCAGTGAGAGCGTCCTTTGAAGAATTACGCGTTGGGCACAAGGTGATTTTTCAGTAGGGCGAAAAGCCTGATGCGCGGGCACGTAATTCTTCAGACTACGCTCTCACTGGTGCGGAGCCGGCCACTGCAGAATCAAGGACGATTTGGTTGACAGAAAGCCGGTAACTCAGGTATGGCAATCGAGACGATTAGTAAAACGCTTTACAAAATCCCACCCCCATGCCCCGGAAAAAGGTAGAGAGCGGCAAACTCAATAAAGCTACCTTGCGCGATGTCGCTCGCCATGCCGGCGTAGCCAGCTCTACCATCTCTCGCTATCTGAATGGTGGCTTGCACCTTCCGGCGCAGACCCGGAATCGTGTGCGGGCTGCGATCGCCCAATTGAATTACCGCCCAAATGTCCTGGCGCGGAGCCTGCAATCCGGCCGCAGCCATATTCTTGGATTGATCGTCCCTGATCTGGCGAATCCTTTTTTCGCTTGCGTGGCAGAAGCGGCAGCGGCAGCCGCATACCGCGAAAGCTATTCGATTTTGCTCTGTGCCACCGGCAACGATCCGGAGCGGGAGGCACATTACGTGAATCTACTGACCGGGGGTCAGCTTGATGGTCTTATCTATCTTGGAGCTCACCGCCGAAATTTAACGTTGGAAACGATCAGGCGAAAAGAATTGCCAGTTGTCATCGTTGACGAGGAAGTAGAGGGCGTGGCTGGTGGCCGCGTCTTTGTCGAAAATCGTCGTGGCGGTTATCTCGCTACCGCGCATCTACTGCATCTCGGACATCGCGACATAGCCTTTATCGGTGGAGAAGCTGATCTGCTGACAACGGTAGAACGTCGGCTGGGCTATGAAGAGGCTCTCTGTGAAAGAGGTTTAAATCCGCGGCCCGACCGAATCATTCTTGGCGAATACACTACGCAATTCGGGGCGCGGGCCACCGGTGAGCTGCTAACCGGCTCTGCTCCGACAGCGATCTTTGCCGCGAGCGACGTCGTTGCCATCGGTGTGTTACAGACGGCCCGACAGATGGGGCTGAATGTTCCCGAAGATCTATCGTTAGTTGGCTTCGACGATGTTCCGATTGCGGAAATGCTCGCGCCTCCCCTTACCACGGTCTGGCAACCGGCGGAAGACCTCGGGAGAGCGGCCATCTTAATGCTGGTTCGCCATCTGCGGGATCGAGTCCCACTCGTGCCGGAGACGCTTGGTGTCTGCCTTAGAATCCGTGGATCTACCTGTCGCCTTAAGCGAGGCCAACCCAAGAATGATCAGAGGGACCTCGGCCTGGGAAAATCTGTTCATGCTCGGAAAAGAGCGAAAAAGAGTTTCGCACGACGAGCTTCCTCTGACGAGGTCAGCCCGTTTTCGAATCGGAGCTTGTTAAAGCACAGGCACGCAAAGTTGAAAAACTCCAGCCATTCGTGAAGCAGAATATGAATACAAAAAAAGTCTTGGTGGCGATGATCCTCGCTTTCACTGCGGCGTCGCTTTCTCCAATCGGTCTGTTTGCGCAGGGTGCGCAAAAACAGCTGAAAGTCGGCTTGGTGCTGATCAATCTCCAAGCGAAGTTTTTCAATGACATTAGGGCAGGTGCCGAGGAAGCGGCCAAGAAAGCTGGTGTCAGCCTGCAAGTCATTGACGGCAATAATGATCCTGCCGCTCAGGTCAACGCCGTCGAAACGCTGACACAACAGAAGATGGATGGGATTATTATGGTCGCGATTGATGTCAAAGGAATTGTGCCAGCCCTACAAGATGCCGCAAAAAGTGGAGTAAAAGTCGTAGCGGTGGACGCAAAGGTTCAGGATCCGAGCGTTAAGGCTTTCATCGGAGTGGACAACGCCAAAGCTGGGTCGGATTTTGGCGACTTTGTGGGCAAGTACATCGAGAAACAGATGGGCGGGAAAGCGAAATTGGGGATTATCGGGGCTTTGAACTCTTTCATTCAGAATCAGCGAAAAGATAATTTCATCGAAAGCATCAAAAAAATCGCGAGCGTAACCATTGGCAATACGGTCGATGGCCAGAACGTGCAGGAGCGTGCCCTAACGGCAGCGGAAGATCTGGTCACCTCATCGCCGGACACTAACGTGATCTACGCTACGGGCGAACCTGCTCTGATTGGTGCGATCGCAGCCCTCGAGTCGCAAGGTGCTACTAGACGCGTGAAACTCTTCGGTTGGGATCTTTCCAACCAAGCTCTCAAAGCTGTCGATGATGGTTTTCTGATTGGTGTGGTGCAGCAAAATCCTTATCAGGAAGGGATTGAAGCCATCGGCGCGCTCGTGAAACTATCGCGCGGCGAGGAGGTGCCCTCGTTCATCGACGTACCGGTGGAGTTTGTGACAAAAGATAACATCGACAAATACCGGGCGGCATTCCAATAGCCTGGACCGCTCAAAAATCTCTAAGGATTTGTGAGCGATGCAGGCTATAGGATTCGTACCTCAGAGGAGCGCATGCCAACGCCTTTACTCGAGATGCGGAGCATAACAAAGCGCTTCGGCGCCTTGGAAGTGCTGCGGGGAGTGGACTTGGAGTTGTTCGCCGGAGAAGTGCTGGCGCTGCTGGGCGATAATGGCGCAGGTAAATCTACGCTGATGAAAATCCTTGCCGGTGCGGTACCACCGGACGAAGGGGAGATTCGCTTCCAGGGGCGAGCGGTAACTTATCACAATCCTGGAGAAGCGCGTGCATTAGGGATTGAGATGGTTTACCAGGATCTCGCCCTCTGTGACTCGCTTGATGCTGCCCATAATCTTTTTCTCGGCCGCGAACCCACGCGAACAGTGATGGGCGCTCGTCTCGTTGATCGACCGCGAATGTACCTTGAGGCCGGTCGAGCCCTGGATGACCTCCATATCACCGTGCGCTCGCTCACGATGCCGATTCGCTTTCTGTCCGGCGGACAACGCCAATCCATTGCCATCGGTCGGGCAATAGCCTTCCGGCCCAAGCTTTTGATTCTCGACGAACCGACCGCCGCGCTCGCAGTACGCGAAGTTGAGAAAGTTCTAGCGTTGATCCAGACGTTGCGGAACCAGGGTGTCTCTGTCGTATTCATAACCCATCGATTGCAAGATGTTTTCCGTGCCTGTGATCGGATTGCGATTCTTTATGAAGGAACTTTACGCGCCCAGCGCCGAGTTGGGGAGACTTCGCTAGAAGAGGTAGTGGCCTTTATGATGGGCACAGCGTCATGACTGCTCCATCCCAGTCCTCCGTCGGATCGCGCATGTCTTTCTGGCGCGCTTGGCTCGCGCATCAGCATGCACCTTTCCAGCTTGGATTGGCCTTGGTCCTGTTAACGCTGATCGTCATCATGACTGCGAGCACTCCGACCTTCCTGACGACCGGTAATGTCCTCAATGTACTCCGCCAGGCGGCACCGACCTTGATTGTTGCCGTGGCGATGACGCTCGTTATCACCTCCGGCGGCATCGACCTTTCGGTGGGCTCCACTCTCGCAGTGATCGGCGTCCTTTCGGCAGTATTGCTTTCGGCTGGCTGGTCGTGGTGGTTCGTCGTGCTCTTGATGCTTGGATTCGGTTCCACTATCGGCTTGATGAATGGACTGCTGGTTACCCTCGGTGGACTTCCTCCTTTTATTGCGACGTTGGCCATGCTTAGCGTGTTGCGGGGTATCGCACAGCTCATCACTAAGGGTTACTCTATACCGGTCCCGCCAAATAGCGCGTTCATCGAACTCGGGCGCGGTTTTTTTCTTGGTATCCCCTATCCCATCGTGATCGCCGCATTTGCGTTGGTGACCGGTTATATTCTGTTTAATCGCACCCGATTCGGAATCTACGTGACAGGTATCGGATCGAACGAGGAGGCGGTGCGGCGCAATGGCGTTGATACCAACGGGGTGAAAATGAAGGTATATGTTTTCTCGGGGCTGCTTGCCGCAACCGCCGGCATGATTACCAGTGCGCGCCTCGCGTCTGGGTCGAGTTACTCAGGAATCGGCTTTGAGCTCGATGTCATTTCCGCAGTGGTGCTCGGTGGAACTAATCTCTTTGGCGGTGACGGCACGCTGCTCGGCGCTTTCTTAGGCACCATCATTCTCGCGGTTATTGGCAACGGGCTAATCTTGTTGCAAGTCTCACCCTTTTACGAGCAGATCATCAAAGGGGTGATCCTAGTGATTGCCATCATCGTAAACCGCGGCGCGCTACTACGCGCCTTCAGGCACTCGCAACTATGACGACAAACGTACAAACCGTTCTTGGGCCAGTGATCAGTGAGTCACTGGGTGTAACGCTTATGCACGAGCACTTGTTAATGAGCTTCGCCTCTTGGCATCATCCACCGAAGACGGCTTCTCGCATGAATCTTCGCAATGCACCTGTCTCGCTATCGATTCTGGCCGAGTTGCGCATGGACCCGTTTGTAAATCTGGACAACCTTCAACAGTATGACGTTGACCTCGCCGCGCGCGAAGTCCAGCAGTTCGCAGATCTCGCCGGTAGGACAGTGTTGGATCCAACCAATCGAGGAATAGGGCGGGATCCCCAAGCCCTTGCGGCAATTTCGCGTCGGACGGGCCTAAACGTCATCATGGGCAGCGGATACTATCTTGGGACGTCTCATCCGCCGGCCGTAAAACAGATGAATAGCGACGACATTGCCGCCGAAATCGAGCGGGATCTGACGGAGGGCGTCGACGAGACGGGTGTCCGCGCTGGTTTTATCGGTGAAATTGGCGTCTCCGCGCGGTTCACACCCGAGGAGGAAAAAGTTTTGCGAGGCGCTGCCCGCGCTCAAAGGAGCGGTCGCGTACCGCTCATGGTGCATCTTCCCGGCTGGGAACGACTAGCCCACCGGGTACTCGATGTCATCGCGGAGGAAGGAACCCCTCTCCAGCCGGTGATTCTTTGTCACATGGGCCCATCGTGGCGCGACTTTGATTATCAAGCCGGCTTGGCGGAGCGCGGAGCTTATCTGGAATACGACATGATCTCGATGGACTACTATTATGCTGATCAGGATGCTCAATGCCCGAGCGATGAAGAGAACGCTGCCGCTATTCAACATTTAATCAATTCAGGCTTCCGCGACAGGCTGCTGATTTCGCAAGACGTCTTTCTGAAGATGATGCTGACTTCCTACGGAGGTTTCGGCTACGGTTACATTCTGCGGCACTTTGTCCCGCGGCTACGGCGGCTCGGCGTGAGCGAAGACGATATAAGAACGATCCTTGTCGATAATCCTCGTCGTGCTTTTGAAATCGCTGGCGGACAGCGCAACGCCGGGAACGAGGCAGCAAAAGATCGTTAAGCCAAAACCAGGCAAGACGAAATGCAGAAGAGGAAGGCTCGCACGGGCCTTCTTCCAATACCCGCAGTCTTCGAGCCTCCTCCATCTCCATCCCACGGTATTGGTGCCAATTCTTGTCCGACTGATCAGCGGGCTTTCAGGCGCCGCGTCGACCAACTTTTTTCTTACTCGCTCGGTTGATCTCGAGAATTCCCCGCCACCCCCAATTAATTCGGAAAGCGACACCATGGTTAAATTCCAACAAAGGTACCAAAACTCTCATAGGATTGTGATTTCTGGCATTGTTGGGTATTCGTTAAATGCTGACACTCCGGACGGCCCCCCCGATACGCCTGTTTGGACCGCGTCCAGTAAGTATGCTGACAGATTTCCAGTCCTCACGGCCGGAGATCAGTCTGATCTGTGCATCCGATAGACCCCGTAAGGTGAGGTAGATAATCAACTGATTTGCGGAACAGAAGGGGATGTACCGGTTGAGTGATTTTCCCATCCGAGCAGCCTCGTAGGATGCGTTTATTTTCGTTTTTCGGCAATCCTGCGAAAATGGTTTCCCGACCTCTTTACTCGCAAAACCCCTCTGAAAATCCGACCCTCAAGGAGCCAGCGTATGCCCCGGATGAAGATCCTAAACAGCATCGAGCAGGAAGCTTTCGAGCTACCCCCAGTGCTCAATAGCGCCGAGCGCAAACGCCATTTCGATTTTCCAGTGGCCATCCTGCGAATCACCGCCGAGCTGAACGTCCGCCAATCAGCTGTGTTTTCCCCTCAGTTGCGGCTACTTTAGAGCGACCCATCGATTTTATCCGGCCCAGACTTTCCGACCACGCGATATCAGCCACGTAGCTGAACGGGCAGGTATTACGATCGATGCAGTCAGGCTTGCTGACTACGACAAGCAAACCATGGCCCGGCATCAGGCATTGATCTTGGACTTCTACGGCTTTCGGCCCTTTAAGCCGCATGGCCAGGCCATACTGGTTGAGGAAATTGCACGGCTGGTGCGATCCCAGTTGAAACCGCGCCTGATCTTCTCGCGCTCCGTCGAAACGCTCGTTCGAGAGAAGGTCGAGGTCCCTGGCTATTTCCGACTGGCTGTGCTGATCTTGAGGACCATCAATGGCCATAACCGGACGCTGGTTGCTATCGTCGAACGAACGCTGAGCGAGGAGACGCGTGCGCAGCTGGATGCTCTTTTGATTCGAGAAACCGCAAACCAGGCCATCGCACCAGCCAAAACCAGCGCATATAGACTGACGTTGATGAAGAAACTCTCCCAGTCGACCAAGCCGTCGAAAGTGAAAGAACGCGCGGGCGATCTTGCTTTGGTTGAAAGACTTTATCAATCGCTCAAACCCGCGCTTGATGAACTGGCGCTTAGCCTGCACGGCATCCATTACTATGCCCACAGCGTCATCAAGGCCGAGATCTTTCAACTGACTCGTCGCGAGGAGAAAGATCGCTATCTACACCTCATCGCCTTTATCGCTCATCAGTATTTTCGGCTCCAGGACAACTTGGTCGACGTCCTCTTGAGCAGTCTGCAGAGTTTTCAAAATGGCGCACTGCGCGAGCACAAAGAGCAATGTTATGCCCGCCGGGAATTGCGCAACGCCTCGCTGAAAGCGCTGGTCGCCTGTCTCGACATGCGGTTAGTGGAAACGTTGGCAAGGATTGCCATCCTGACTGAGGACGATGCACTACCCGATAGCGAGAAAGTGCAGCTTATCCGCGCGTTACTGTCCACCCAGGAGACAAAACGGCTGTTGGAGAAAGACAACCTCGCCGAGTTAAAAGAGGCCTTGGTTAACGAGTTAGGCGATGACGAGTATTACGCGATCTTGGCGGCAAGGTCGATACGTATTCAGAATCGCGTCAGTCCTATCCTGAAGGCACTGACCTTCTTAGGTGAACCGAGTGCGGGTGAATTGCAGACCGCGATCGACCATTTCAAAAACAAGGATGGTGTCATCGACAAGGCAGCTCCAGTTGATTTCCTAAGCCAGGACGAACGCAAAGCGATCACCGGGGGCGCGAAATTCCGGGTGTCGCCCGGGTGTCGCTGTACAAGGCGCTGCTGTTTGTGCACATACAGGGCGCAATCAAGTCAGGCACGCTGAATCTGAAACATTCGTACAAATATCGCCCGCTGGACGAGTATCTGATTGACCGAGATCGTTGGCATCGGGATAAGGCCGCACTGATCGAGCGGGCCCAACTGCAGACTTTCGTCGATCCGCACCGGGTGCTCGCCGAACTCGATGAGGCGTTGTCTTGCCAATATGGGATCACGAACGCCAACATCCACGAAGGCAAGAATCCATACATCAAATTCAAGAACACGGGTTTTACCCTCAGCACGCCCACGCAGGAAGAGAGTGACGCAGAGCCTTTGCAGCAATTCTTTCCAGAGCGGCACTATCTACCGCTTTTGGAGATCTTGGCCACCGTCAATCGCTATAGCCACTGGATGGACGAGTTACAGCACTGGCGGCAGCGTCACCATTATGGTCGCCCCTCGGAACAAACGGTCTACGCGGGCGTTATCGGAATGGGCTGCACCATCGGTATCCGCAAAATGGCAAGGATCTCTCACCCGATCAGCGAGTG
>DATNNZ010000336.1:0-7956 GCA_035601575.1 Chthoniobacterales bacterium | reverse complement strand
CCTGGTTCCCGGAAAAGGCAGCATAGTAGATTCGTAAGGATTTTCGTTCCGGGCTGCATTATTATGGGGAACCAGAGAAATCGTCTAATACCAAGAAAGTTGGTAAACCTGCACTGTTACGATTGGCCACTCACAAGTTGATCTGTCAATCCACGAACCAAGCCCAAGCTCTTTACGCGAACACCGACGGACCTCGCTCCAATCCCGCCAGAGCGACGATCTCATTCACATGATCATTCCGGACCACATACCGATCCTTGCCGTAGATCAGATATTTACTCTGTTCCACTTCCGGGGTGAAGTTGATAGTGAGGACGTTCGCGCCCGCGGCGAGGCCGCTGAGCTGTCCGCCACCCTGGCGACGTTCCAGAGCACTTACGCTCGGAATTAACCAACTCGGATGCATTAGTCGGGCCAGCGCGATAAAGTTAAGTGTGATTTCGACATCCCCCGGCGGCAGATGAGCCAGCGGAGTATCAGGTGCTGGAATAAATGGCGAGCCACTAACCATGTGGGCGCCGATCTCACGCGCTAAGAATAGATCGTTGACCAGGCTCTCTTGGGTCTGGCCGGGCAGTCCGATAATTGCGCCGGTGCCAACTTTATATCCGAGTCGGACCAGGGCGCGTAGACAAGCCATTCGCTCTGCAAATGAGGCGTGCCGCATCCGGGCATTTAGTTCGGGATCGCTCGTCTCGTGCTTCAGAATGTAACTGGTGGCGCCTTGGGCTTTGAGAAAGGTATACTCTTCCTCGGTCTTGTTACCGAGACAGAGGAGAAACTCCACCGGTCCCGAAAACATCTTCCGGATCTTAGGGAGCGCATTGCCGACCAGCTGTGTCGTTCTGGGAACCTCGCCTGCCTGCAGAAAAACAATGTTAATTCCCGCGTCACGAATGTGGGCGGCGGTTTCCAAGATTTGCTCTTCCTTGAGTTGGAAGATCGTATTCTGCTTCGTATTGTCGCGGCGCATCGGGCAAAACTCACAATTCACCCGGCATAAGTTGGTAACCTCGATCAACCCGCGTACTACAACTCGTCGGCCAAATACACTTTCTCTGGCCGCGCATGCGGCGGCAAAGAGTTTTTCCTGTTGTTCTCCTCTGACTTGCAGCCAAAAGCCCAATGTCTCTCTATTCCAATAAGAGGGATCAACTAACGGTCCAAACTCTACATCGAGTTCCGATCGGGCGCCTTGCGCAGAGGCGCGAGGAGCAGTCATAGATTGATTATACATTCGTCCCGCTCCGCTGCTCTACGACTAAGCGACCGCAAGTGCCGGTTCTTCGGCAGCGTACGGATCGGTATCGTTATACGGGTTCAGCGGACCGTCAGCGTATTCGTCGCGCGAATAAGGAATGTGTTCTTCAGCATGGAACTGCTGCGCGATCTCGTCGGCAAAAAATGCTCCGTAGGGCGTCAGGCCGAGAGCGACGTTGTCTTCCCGCAATAAGCCATACGATTTTAATCGCTCGATTTTCGTACGGAAGACATGGTCGAGCGATTCACCGGAGACCACTTTGAAGGTCGACTTGTAAACGTCACGATTCTTAATTGGGAGAACAATCGCCCAGCGCATCTGAGCATCTCGGTCGCGGCGTTTGCCCCGATTGAGGGGCAACTGGCCTGCTTCGATCATTTTATAGTATTCGCCAAAATTTTCAGTGTTGAGAACGAAACGATCGCGCAAACTGCTGAACGCGGTCAGACCGAACCCAACTTCATCAAACAGCTCACAGCATTGGTTATGAGCATAGCAAGAGTAGTGCTTGCGTTCTTTGGTAAAGACCCGACGCAAATTTTCGTGGTATCCATTCTCGGCCAGAATATCGATCGCCAGTTGCTTCATCATGATGGTCTCTTCGTTGGAAACCACTTCGTCTGGCCGCTTCTCGATATAGTTCTTGATTGGGCCCTGGTAATCGCCGTACGCCTCAATCTTCAGCCGATAGAGTTGGATCTCTTCAGTTCCCAGAGTGACCGCCTCTTTCATGACGTCGACCCAATTTTGAATCGTCTCCCCTGGATGACCGAATATGAATTCGATGTTTACCTGGTAGCCTGTGTTCTGAGAATTTTCGATGGCTTCTAGCGCCACTTGCTTATCGTGGGGCCGGTTCATGATCTTGAGGACCCGCGGGTCGAGGGACTGGATGCCTAGAGTCAGCCGATCGGAACCGAAATCGCGGAGAATCTTCAGGCGCTCCAATCCGATATCACCAACCAATGTGGACGGGTCAACGTCCCAATTGAATTGCTCGACTTCAGACATATCGAGTCGCTTGGTGAAAAACTTCAGAAAATGCTTCAGCTGCTCTGGACTCAGATAAGAAGGAGTTCCGCCGCCGACCAAAATTGAACGCACTTTAATTTTATCAATTCCCAACCGCGCCATGTAAATGTCCATTTCCTTTTCCAAGGCAACCAGATACTGGTCCATCTCAGCCTGCTTTTTGCCCAACATCACCGGGTAGTGGCAGAAGATGCAGCGTTGCTTGCAGAAAGGGATATGAGCGTAAACATCGAGCTTGCCGTCAGGCGGCAATTTGTAGTCACGAAAAAGTTCCTCTTCATTCGTCTCGTCGTACATCGTGATCGGCGGATAGTGTACTGACGGAAAAAAATCACCATCGCGACAAATCAATCCTTCCTCCCTGAACCGGTTGAAATCAGCCACTCGCTCGAGGGCTCTCTGAATTAACGAGTCTGAAACCTTCAAATCTTGCCCCAGGGCGGTATTCATAATGATTTAGATGCAGCTGAACAGTGCTATTGCGACCTATCCAGGGCCGCCATTTGAGTGATTTTAGAGCAAAAGGTCAAGCCAAAGCAGCCCGTCGGACTTGCAACTGAGCGGCATGATAGCCGCCGTCGCGATGCTTTGGCCGCGTCCTAGCCTGTGAGTCTGACGAACACCAAAGAACTGAGCGCGATGTAGTCCTTGCCGAGTCGGCTCGGTAAAGCTAGGAGAGAAGACAAGCGGCGGTGTAGATTGGCTGCTGCAATTTCGCAAACAGTTATAGAAATCATCTCTTCTCTGCGAAACGGCATTTTCCGGCCTAGCCGGAGGGACTCTGGTCCAGCTCACAACTCTTTAAGGATTTGTGAAAATTTGCGGCCCCGAAAAACATTCGGGGCTATACGAGCCTCAGACTTGGTGCACTAGGCGCTTAGGGCCAGCAATAGAGCGCCAGGAAATGCTATGCAAGCTCCGGTCACTGCCAATCGACTGGGACGCTCGCCTAACCAGAACATTGCAAGAGGCAAGGCGAAAAGCGGCTCTGTCGCAATCAGCGTATTCGCTATCGACACATCCAAGTGTTTGATCGCGGCCAGTGATAGCCAAAATCCGCCAAAAGTAACCACCACCACCGCAAGAGCAAACCTGGTCCGCAACGCACCTTGCCGCAGCGGGTGCAGCCAACAACCGATTTTTCGTTGGAACGAACCCAACAAAAGCATTCCGGAGAATCCAAATGCCATTCGCAGAAATGTTCCTTCCAGGGCCGAAACCTCGCGTAAGCCAAGTTTGGCAACGATAATCGACACCGCCATAGAAAGGATACAAAGCAGGCCGAAAACAATCCCGGTTTGCATTGTGGTCGGTTGTTCGCCTCCGCGGCTGTCACCGAAGAGAGTGACACTCACTCCGCCTAGCACCAGAACGATACCGATCCAAGCGAGAAGGCTCGGAAGCTCTCCCAGTACTAACACGGCCATAAGCACGGTAACGGCCGGACCTAACATCATGATTATAATTAATTGGTGCGCGCCAAGACGTTGGAGCGCGGCGAAGAAGAACGTATCGCCAGCTGAAATGCCCAACACTCCGCTCAACGCCAACCAGCCAAGCGCGCTACTTTGAGGCCTTGTCCAGCCAATCATGAAGAGCAAGATCAAAAGCAGCAGAGCTCCGGCGAGACTTTTGATAAACGTCATCGCCATCGAAGAGAACTCGGCGCCGACACCCTTGAACAGAATAGTTCCTAGCGCCCAGGACGCGGCCGATCCTAGCGCGGCGATGACACCGATAATGTGGTCATTCAAAATTGTTGATAACTAAGATCCGGCGCGTCTCTTAAAGACCAGGACGTAGCGCTGCGGAATGAACTGGTACTGTTCGATCAGATCAAAGCCGTAATAGTATAGCTGACCAATGATCAACTCCTTGGCAATGTGCGGCCCATGATATGGCAATTTGCCGGATGGGACGATGGCATTATCCACGACGACGAAATGACCGTCCGGCTTGAGCGCCTTTTTTATACTATCGATGAATCGATCTTTGACCTCTTCGGTCGCGGTGGCGTAGATGATGTGATACAGCGAGCACATAAACACCAGGTCGCTGTTATTGGCGGGGAGATCGGTCGAGTCCGGCCGATCTTTGCGGAGCTCGATGTTGGTGAGGGCAAACTTTTGCGCCACGTTCTTGACGTAATCGAGATGGGCTTGAACCGTATCGAGCGCGTAGACCTTCCCGGTGTTTCCGACTAGCTCGGAAAATTTAAACGTGTAATACCCTGGACCGCTGCCGACGTCGGCAATCGTCATCCCAGGCGTAATCTTCAAACATTCAATAATCTTGCCGGTCTTCTCCCACTCTTCTCGCCGTGGATTATTGAATAGAATAAAATCCTCCAGGAATGCGATTCGTTCCCGGCCGGCTTCGTTATCGGCATCCGAGAATTTGGTCAGGTGATATTTGCGGCCCAGGTATTCCTTGAGATTGGCGTAATCGTTGGCGCTGAAAAACTCGAAGAAACTGCGGTGATACCGATCGGCCAGCATCTCCTGGCGTTGCTGGTCGCTTCCTAACAGGTAATCGCAAAACCATTCCAGAGCGGTGTATTCGCCGCCGTAATGCTCGATGGGTATGATCTTCTCGTAAATCACCTTGGCCTTCATCGGATCATCGAGGGTTTTGTTCTGCAAGGCAGTGAGCAGCAAGCGCCCGGCTTGAGTCCCCTGCTCGGTAATCGTGAATGAGTCGATACTGCCGAGGTGAACCAATGAGACCTTCGAGGTGATTTGAGCAGTATCCGGCGGCGGGACAGAGTCAGTGTCGGCGGCAGGAAGAACGCCTATCGGAGAAAATAGCAAAACGGCTATTCCAAATTTTCGGACGAGATGAAAACCAGACATGGGTTGAGAAATCGGAAACTGAAGAATTGCGAGTTGAGGTTTGCCAACCACAAATGGGCGCGCCAATGAACAGGCATGGACATTTTTATCGCGTCCATTAGTGTCCATTCGCGATTCATTGCAAGACAATTGCAGAGCAGCCCGTCGGACTTGGAATTGAGCTTCTGGCCGACCGCCCGTTTTGAGCGCGACGACGTCACCATTATATGCGAGAGGGCCACTAACCTGCGATGAGCGCGTCGATTCAAGTGGCGAGTGATTTTGTTGGGCTAGGCGTCCGATCCACTTAGTCGAAGCATGATGCGCTTGAAACTATCGAGCTGTTCGGCCGTCAGAATGTTTTCTACATCGGCGCGCTCGGACTGCATGATTTCTTCAGCGGCCTGGCGGAGATCCTTTTCTTTCTTGGCGCGCTCCTCATCGCTCAATGTGGAGAGTCGGGTATCGCCAGCCTGTTCGGAAAGCTTTTGACTATACTCGGTAGCTAGTTTTGCGATCTGCTCGCTCTGCTCAGTGGTAAGTTTGAGTTCGGCTTTGATATTGTCGGTCTGCAGCAGCAACATCGGATCGATCCCAAGCGGGTTGGCCACTGGACGACGTTTAAGCCATCGCGGCATGGTCGCGTCGTCGCCGGCGTGCACCGGCAATGCGACCGCGAACAGAAGCGTGGCAAAACCCAAAAGCAATTTTGGCGGATTTCCTACTTTCATCATTTGGGGCGCGCTAACGAGAGTCATAATCGCCGCGGGATCAGTCCCGCGGCTCGCAAAACAAAAGGCACATCACGGACCGTTTGGCGATCCTTCTCTTTTTCGGATTCCGGCAACTCTTCATAGGGAACCAGCATGGGATGACGTCGGAGCTCATTGTCCCGGATCTGGCCGTAGGTCCAACCCGCCAGTTTGCGATCGGCACTCCAGCGCAGGTGTTCTAGTTTCGCTAGGCTTTCAAACTCATCCTTGGAAAACACAATGGGCGGTCCTTTCGCTTGCGGGTCATTTTCCAAGCCATAGCCCAGCAGGCAGAGTTTGTACAAGATGTGATCCGCCTGCTCCTGATTGGCCTGACGCAAATCCTCTCCAATTTGGTCCCACGAGCGAAGACTGGGATTATCGACGGCCAATTCGCCGGCTGCCATCCGGGATTGGCAATAACGCTCATGAATCGACCTCGGTAATCCGAAGCGTCCCTCTTCTTGGAATCGCTCGAGTGAGGCGATACAGGAAAGATCGCCAAAAAATCGGATGGTTCCCAAATCAGCTCCCCATTCGAATCGTTTTCTAAAGATATTATTCAACCTCTTGCTTTGAAAGTCAGCGACATAGGTTCCAGCAAATCGGCTCAGCGTTTTGCTCTCTCCGGCACCGAGTAGAATTTGGAGGGTTGTCGCCCCTTCCGCGAGGATCAGAACTCTGGTCGGACGGGCCAAGGACTCCAACTCCGTGCAAATACCAGAGTCGGAGGCGTGCAGCGTCAAAACGCAGGCCTCCTTGAGTTCGGGATAGCTGGCACGGATATGCATTGCATAATCGCCAGGCACCATCCAATCGAGACTTGGTTTGGCCCCGTCGATTTGTCCGCCTAAGCGAGCGATTTTGAGGGCAAGCGATTCGGCGATCGGACCGGACCCGACCAGTAAAAAGCCATCTGCCGTCACCAATGATCGACTACTCTGAGTGAAATGTTCGTAGAGGAAATCTCTGGCGATATCTTGCTCGGGCAAAAAAAATCGAATCGGCAGATTGGGATTCAACTCGGGAGACAGGGCGCCGCGACGAACGGCGGCGAAGCTTTCAATTGTCGGAGCTCCAACAAATACCTGCAGCGGCCCGCGCCGGCCTTTCGCATCAAAGAAGTCCGCCGTATTGGTCAACCATAGAACCATTTCACAAAGGTCGGCCGGGAACAGCACCAGATGAGAAGCCTCACTCAGGCCAACCTGAGGGAGGAATGCAGAGTAGGTGAGTGGCTCGGCGGGAAGGGCATTCGCAGCCGCGATTCCAACGGCGAGAGAGTCTGGTGCCGTTATTAGCCTGGTAACAATGCCTTGCCGCGCCAGGTCGATCGCTGTTAATCCGGCAAAAGTAGAATCTCCGGCTACAAAAAAACGTACGTTCTTGAAAGAGCCGTCTCTCATAACTGCAGCAGCGACGTCACCGCAGAGCGTACCAAATCATTACACGGGTGATAGCTAGCGCGCCCAACCCAAGTAAAACCAGGACAAAAGCGTTATACCACTCGGTCGGGATCTGATTATACCATTGTGTCAGGTCCTGCTGATCGTTGGCAGAAACAAACGGCAGCGATTTGTAGCGTTGGAGCAAATCGGTGGATCTTCCTTTCACATTGTGCAGATGATTGTTATCCCACACTGCTAATGTGAGTTGATAGGTATTGTACCGATGAAAAAAACCTTCTCGGATGTGAACCTTGTTCGCATTTTCGACGGTAGAAAGCACGCTAACGATTTCATCTTTCGCGGCAGAATTTACTTTTTCCATTTCGATGGGAACTTTTTTGATCTCGTTTGCGGTGTTGTTTCTGGCCTTTAAGATCGCGCTTCTGATGATACTAAAAGTATCCCAAAGATTATCGTCTTGCGTAATCGTTGAAATACTCGTGTCCAAGAGCGTGATAGGCGATTGCCAGCCTTTGAGAGCCCGAGGGTCATTCTCGCTACTAAAATTATTTGCGCTATTGGACACTGCGTTCACGTCTGCTCTTACCTTTTGCAGTTTCTCAATTTCTCCATAACGGGACCCATTCAGATGGAGGGCGATCAATCCTTCGTAAGCCCAGCGTGATGGCATC
>DATNNZ010000335.1:0-5085 GCA_035601575.1 Chthoniobacterales bacterium | reverse complement strand
TGTTCGATTGCACGGTTCCGGCGGTTCATAAGGAGGTCTCGGGTGCTGCTCTGGCGGCGGGATATCACGTACTTGAGGAAAAGCCGCTTGCATTAAGCATTGCCGATGCGTCCGATCTCGTCGAGCTGGCCAGGCGCAGTGCCCGCGTACACGCCGTAGTCCAGAATCGACGGTTCAATCGAGGAATCCGGCAAATGCGCAAGATGCTCGAGGCAGGAGTGATCGGCGAAGTTACCACTGTTCACGTTGATTTCTTTGCCGGTCCGCACTTCGGCGGATTTCGCGAGAGCATGCCGCACGTTCTTTTAGCGGATATGGCCATCCATCCGTTTGATGCTGTGCGCTTTCTGCTAAGGGCGGACGCGGATGCAGTCTGCTGCGACGAATGGGTACCGAAGAACTCGTGGTACCGGTACGGCCCGTCCGTTGCCGCGATTTTCCGAATGACCAACAGTATCCGATTCACTTATCGGGCGAGCTGGTGTGCGGATGGATTTCGAACTTCTTGGGATGGAGCGTGGCGCATTATCGGGACGGAAGGGACTCTGGTCTGGGATGGCTATGACGAAGTGAAGGCTGAACAGGTGAAGTTCCAGGAGGGCGCTTTTTTGAATGAGACTCAGCTGATTCTGCCCAAAGAAGAACCCTCACCGTCGGAGATCCGAGGTCATTTCAGTGTGATGAATCAGTTTGTCGAAGCGGTACGCGGCGGGCCAATGCCAGAGACAAATTCGGCGGATAATATTCGCAGCCTGGCGATGGTCCTAGCCGCGATAGAAAGTTGTCAAACGGGACAGTGGACGACGGTTAGAAATGACAAATGACAAATTGATATCGGCGATCCGACTGCAATTACGTCGACGGGATCGGGCAAATCGAGTTTAACACCCGCCTCATGCTGAGGCGGGCTTTTTTGTCATTCTGTCATCTGTCATTTGTCATTGCGCGCCGGCGCGCCTCAGGTCGCATTCGTATGCTGTTGCGGGTGCAACAACCGGAATTGGTTCGGCTGCATGTCGAAGAACCGACGGAACATGCGACGAAAATAATCCGGATTTTCGTACCCGCAGGCCAATGAAACTTCTTTGACTGTCAATGAACTTAGCAAAAGCAGGTTCTTCGCATGATGCATTCGCACACGATGAATCCCGGTGGTCAAACTGTAGCCGAAGGTTTCCCGGTAGACCCGCCCGAGGTAGTCTGGATTGCAGTGCAGCGTCCGAGCAATTTCCGAGGTAGTGATCGGTTCGCGGAACCTTTTACCAAGCGCGGTCTGCGCAATGGCCGCGAGTTTTCGACGCTGCTGGGGCGCTTCGCTCTGAGGGTCTCCAACCTGGCTCGCGATTTCCAGGAGCATCAATTTCACCAAGACACTCGCGTAATTAGGCTCAAGACGCGCGTTTTCCTGATCATCAAGAAAGCGGCGTAACAGCTCTACCAGACGCAGGGGTTGTGGCACTCTGCCTACTTGCGGGACGGTGACATGGTCGGCCGACATATCCTCAGCTTCGAGATGAAAGTGTAGCCAATAAAATGAAGTTCGGGGTTCATAGGGCGCCGCTGGACCATGTCTGCGGTTCGGCCACAGGATCAGTGTGTGCTGAGGCGGGAGCACAAATTGGCGCTTTTCCTCCCACAGGCGAAGTACGCCGGTGCGAACAAAAATAAGTTCGTAAGTTGTGATACACCGCTCAGGATGCGAGCGAGCTCCAGGAGCTACAAAAAGTCCAGCATTGGCAGCGCACAATCGAGTTTCGGTGCTGATTCGTATCTGAGTCGGACTACATTCTGTTTCGGGGGACATGGCAAAAGTCGGAATCGTTCCGCCTTTCTACGTTCCAGTCTAGTTGTGAATCTACCGGACCTTCAATAGAAAATAGGACTATGGAGACTGGTTGGTCACCCGTACCGCGCAATCGGGTCACGATTCAAGGTGGCTTTTGGAGGAAATGGCGAGACTTGATCGGGAACGTCACTCTAATGCATCAACTTGAAGAAATGCGCGGAGAGGGGCACATCGACGCGCTTGAGCTCGATCAAAGAATGCACCGTGGCCGGTCACTCGGTGACGGTTGGTATTGGGGAGCCAGTATTTTTTGGGACTCTGATCTCGCTAAGTGGCTGGAGGCTGCATCGGCCTATCTCGAGCAAAACAAAGACGATCGCCTGGAGCAGGCGATGGACGATATCATCGCGCGCTTTGAACGCGCGCAAGCTCCCGATGGATACGTAAATAGTCATTTCCTTACGTGGCGGCCGCGGCATCGTTTCAAAAATCTAAGGGATCTTCATGAACTCTATTGCGCAGGTCATTTGATTGAGGCCGCCGTTGTTCATTATGAAGCGACCGGCAAACCGTCGCTTCTCACCGTCGCTCGTCGTTTCGCCGACCTGCTGGTCAAGCGATTCGGACCTGGTCCCAACCAAACCCCCGGCTACTGCGGGCATCCCGAAATCGAATTAGCTCTGGTCCGGCTCTATCGCTTGACCAATGAGCCAAGCTACTTGGAACTGAGCCGGTTTTTTGTCAACCAGCGAGGGCAAGAACCGAATTTTTTTGACCTGGAAGCGGCTGCCCGACTCGACTCGGAACCTTTTCGTCCGAATCATCCCGGCTCCCCCTACGCTTATATGCAGGCCCATCAACCGATTCGCGATCAGTCGAAAGTGGTTGGTCACGCCGTCCGCGCCATGTACCTGTTCTCGGCCGTGACCGATATCGCGTTGGAAACGACGGATGCGAGTCTACTTCAGGCGGCTGAGCGGATTTGGCGTGATGTGATCGATACCAAACTTTACATTACCGGAGGCATCGGTTCCGCATCGGAAAATGAAGGATTCACGCGCGATTACGATCTACCGAATGAGCGAGCATACGCCGAGACCTGTGCTTCGATTGGATTATTCTTGTTCGCTCATCGGCTGCTGCAGAGCCGGCTGTCGTCTGAATTTGGCGATGTGATGGAGCTGGCGCTCTACAATTGCATTTTGTCCGGCATTGGTCTCGACGGTAAAACCTTCTTCTATGACAACCCATTGGCCAGTCACGGTCAGCATCGGCGGATTCCGTGGCCCTGGTGGTGCCCTTGTTGTCCGCCCAACCTTGCTCGGCTTATCAATTCGCTTTCCGGTTATCTGATCAGTGCAAGAGCAGAAGACATTGCGATTCACCACTACGTAACCGGCGAGGCTACACTGGACAACGTTCGTCTCCAGGTCGAAAGCGGATTGCCCTTTTCCGGTGAAACCCGCATCACGGTTACTACGGATGATCCACGCGAAAGAACACTCGCGCTGCGGGTTCCGGGTTGGGCCGGACAAATCACCGTTTGGTTAAACGGCGCGGAAGCGCGGCCGGAGAGCTCCGACGGTTACTTCCTTTTTCGTAGAACCTGGCAAACCGGTGACCGAATCGACCTGCGTTTCGACATGCCAATCAGAAAGAAGTTCGCTCGGTTTGAGGTGGATGCTGATCGGGGAAGAATGGCACTCATGCGTGGACCACTAGTTTATTGTTTGGAACAGGTAGATAACGGGCCCCAGCTCGACCGGCTGATCATTCCGGTGGAGAAGGATTTTCGGCCAGTCGAATCAGAACAGTTGTTGAATGGAGTAGTCACGCTGCGCGGGCACGCCATACAGGAGAAGCCGCCCGAGAATCAGAGTCTCTACAGAGATCAACCGCCTAGCACCGAAACGGTCGAGATCACCGCCATACCTTATTACGCATGGGCGAATCGAGGAGCCGGCGAAATGCAGATTTGGACCAGGAGTCGGTAGGGGCAAGGTCTTGCGACTCGGAGCGGGAAGTAGTATCGATATGAACCGCTGCTTGCGATGACGAACGTAACGAAAACGATGAGAGTTCAGAACAATTGCTGGGCGTTGCGATGTCCTCTGAGGAAAGAAACGAGGCGACTTGATAGGGTTGAGCGGACCGCGCGGACTTGCTGCCAAAGTGGGTTTCTGGGCCACGCTACCGCTTCAAGAAAACAGATTCCGATTCTCTTTCGATTCCTCTAGAAGTTCCGGGATCAGGGAGCTAGCTTTCGAAACGCTCTCTCGAATACGTCCAGCTAACTCGGTACAAAAATCTGCATAATCGCTGTCTTGCCACGGAATTGGCCGGTACTTAGCTCGCCAGGCTTCTCGGAGCGTGGTGAAATCTTCGATTATTCCTCTTAGAAGCGTACTAAGCGAGGCTGTTTGCAGGGCTAGTCGCTCCGGAAAGATCCCGATAGGCGAATCAATTTTGCCCGAAGCAACCATAAAAGAGCCCCGCAGAACAGGGAATTGTTCGACATTCGGTGTCGAGCCTTCTCGCACAGCCTTGGCGGCGGTTTTTAGTTTTGAATCAATGTCATCCTCGGTAATATAGTCGACAATCGCCCGCAGCTCGTCTGCAATTATCGCGGCGAGGCGTTTTCGTTCAGCATTTTGCCTTAACTTCTCGACCCGCAAGGTAACCAGCACAGAGGACGCGAGGGCGATGAAGCCACCAAGCACGGTGCCACTGGTGTACTGCCACCATGGCAAGGAACCGACTAACTGCCAATTCACGGGCCGATGCTAAGCTGTCGGCAACTTCATTGCAATGCCTATGCCATTCGCCTATTCTCAAGGCCTGTCATTGCAATCTTATTCATATTTCTCATAGTTTCCATGATCAGGCCTGTCCTTCCTCTTCCAGCGAACGAACTTGAGAGCTAAGAAAGTGCTGTCTTTGATTGCAGTTAACCCTGTTAACTAGGACCAACTATGAAGGTTCGCGTGTTGGCTTTCGCCCTCATGCTGGTGATACCATCCGTCACGTCAGCAGCGGAAGTCGAACTGCAAAGGGACAGAATGTTAATGCAAAGGCGCCGAAACAGATCCTCTCATCAGAGTAACATTTCCATCAACGCCTGCAGACACGAAATATCAGCTAATCTAACTCTAGTGTAGCGTCTCACATATAATGATGACGTCGCCGCAGGTCAGTTGGCTGTTTTTCAAGGCGCGAGCGACGAGCATATCTAGATCGATACGTAAGGAGCGAGCAACGCGG
The DNA here is from genome assembly GCA_035601575.1 of Chthoniobacterales bacterium. GTDB lineage: Bacteria > Verrucomicrobiota > Verrucomicrobiia > Chthoniobacterales > JAFAMB01 > DASTDH01. The sequence continues at coordinate 38 of DATNNZ010000335.1, read as the reverse complement.
AAAAACAGCCAACCGGCCGCGGCCCGGAGGGTTGGGTT
>DATNNZ010000334.1:0-8619 GCA_035601575.1 Chthoniobacterales bacterium | reverse complement strand
GAAAAAGTGGTTTCCGAACCTGGTCGCGTAATTCTCTTTGGACGGAAAGGCTAGCTGGTCGACGGCTTGTGGTGTTTGCTGGCGGCCCTGAAATCGGACTCATGGATCCGATGAGAAGCATAAGTCTTATGCGCCGCCGTTTTTGTGGTCAGCGCTGAGGCTTCGATATCAATTTCACAGCTTGGACCATCGGACGGACGAGCTCTCGAAGCTTGGGGCCAATCTCTGAGTCATTCGCTAGTTCCCCGATCCTCCGGACAATCGCGCTTCCCACCACGACAGCGTCAGCCAACGCGGCCACTTGTGCGGCCTGTTCCGGATTGGAGATGCCGAATCCGACGGCAATCGGTAGAGCAGAATAACGCCGGATTTTTTCGACTTGGGCAGCAATCGAATCGGATAAACTGCTTTGTTCCCCAGTAACCCCTTCCCGGGAAACGTAATAAATGAAGCCGCTTGCCCGTGCTACGATAGTTTTGATTCGATCCTCACTGGTGGTTGGCGCGATTAAACGGATCCGATGAAGAAAGCTACTTCGGTCCGAAAGCAAGTGCTCATCCGGAGGCAAATCGAGGAGTAGCAATCCGTCAATTCCGACCGCTACTGCGTCCTGCTCGAATTGCTCGAACCCATATTGGTAAATCGGGTTGAGGTAACTGTAGAGAATGATTGGTATCGCGATCCGGCAGCGAATCTGAGAAACTGTGTAGAGCAGTTTGGGGAGAGTTGTTCCCGACGCGAGTGCGCGCTGCGCTCCCAACTGATTGGCGATGCCGTCCGCTAATGGGTCGGAGAAGGGTACGCCTAGTTCCAGGAAATCAACTCCTGCTTCAGCTAATGCGACGGCGATGTCGATGGTGCGCTCCAGATTAGGATCTCCGCCAGTGATATAAGCGGTGAATCCCGCTCGTCGGTTTTGACGGAGTGCCTCAAACTGTTCATCGATGCGATTTTGCATAAGGTTCACGGCGGCTGGCGTTATGACGTATGCGTGCACGATGAAGCAGAAGGGGAATTCTTGCGAAAGTTTTTTCCTATTAGCCCGGAGGATTTGAGTGGTATGGCCATCGCCGTTAGGCGGCTGTCGGCCGGAGTCGATTTTGGCGAATTTAAATGGCCCGCGTAGACGGGCCGCAAGCTACTGTTCACCTGTGCACTCAAATCCGACCGGCGGCTGGTTCAGGGGCAATTTCTCTGCGGCTTTATTGGCTGGAGGTCGATCGATTCGCATGGGCCGTGATAAAGCTGAGATTGCAGTGAGATGGGGAGACGAAACCGTACCGCTTCGGGTGCGGCAGCTCCGGATTTTGGAAAGCTTGGAGCCGGAGGAGCTGTTCTACTCGGGTCCAATGCGAGTGAACGATCTGCGCGGCGCAAAGATAATTGTCGACCAATGGTCTGACGCAGGCCCTTTGAGCGGCATTGCTTCATGTCTAAGGGAGATGACCAGTGATCTATTGCTTTGCTTGGCCGTTGACGTCGCCCGGATCGAAACGCCAATCTTGCTCAAGTTGTTGGGAAAATGTCGTGCTGGTCAGGGAATTGTACCCAGACTTGGTAAACACTATGAGCCGCTGGTTGCGGTTTACCCGAGAAAATCGCTCTATCTGGCCATCGGCCAAATCACGGAAGGACGCCTACGGTTACAGGATTTCATTCGGTGTCTCTTAAGGGAACATCTCATTGCCGAATATTCGGTTCTGGACGAAGAGCTCCCGTTGTTCGCCAATTGGAATAGACCTTCAGACATAGGGCGGTAGGGCGAAACACGTCGTTGAGCGATAGCGAGACGATGTGTGAGCGGTGCGTGCGGGTGTGATCAAGGCTAACAGGCCGGTGTTTGATTGTATCGTGCTGCCATGCGATTACCCACCGGCCTGTATCGCCCTACCTCCGCGGAGAAGCGCTTGGAGACGGTGTGGGCGAAGCATCGACGTTATCCTCTTCGTCGGCTTCGTTCAGGGCCAATTGGTCAACGCGAACTAGCCGACCGGTATCTGCGATCTCCAATTCCAAATAAGGCTGTCCATTTTGATCAACAGCGATCTTGTAGATGGTGGCATCGCCCCATTGGAAGGTTTCAATGTTCCGGACAGTCCCATTGCTCGCCTCCGCCTTCAGCGTGTTGGCCACGGGGGCCGGGAGCGAATCGACACTCGGCTGGTCGGCAAAACAAAACGAGCTGGCAACGGTTGCGAGGGCTAATAACAACGAACACCGCATGGAGTTAAATTACCGTTCTATCCAAAATTTCCAGACCCAGTTGTTGTGAACGCCGCCCGCCCCTGGACCAAGGAGGCAGCGCATTCCTACCGATCCGTCATCAACTTCGCTGTCCCGGCGACTATTTGTGCCGGTAGCCGTTTCGTGTCTACCACCTTGGCGAACAATTCGGTGCGAACCGTTTCGACGTTTGGTGACGGAGTCAGCGTGACGATAATCGATTTGGAAGTCGGCGTATTACTTATTTCCGCGACACTCCCGATCGGTACGAGCACATTGCCTTCAGGAAAATAAGTTGCGACGCATCCGCGCGGGATTGAATAGGGAGCTAGCTGGAAATGCTGTGCCTCACGCTCCCGACCCTCAAAGTGACTGGTAATATCGACCGGTTGACCCTGCTGAAAGCCTGCCTCCCGCATATCCTCGGGATTCATAAAGAGAACGCGGCGGCCGTTGTAGATTCCGCGATAGCGATCATCTAGTCCGTAGATCGTAGTGTTGAATTGGTCCTGGCTTCGGATGGTTGTTAGAACGAAATAATTCGAAGGGAGATGGAATAACTCAAAACCATTGACCGTGAAATTTGCTTTCCCGGGCTTGGTTTGGAATTCGCGTTTGTCTCGAGCGCCGTTGGGCAAATAGAAGACGTTTTCCGCGATTCGTTCGTTAAACCGGTCGAAGCCAGGAATAACGGCCTCGATCTCGTCGCGGATACGTGAGTAGTCGTCCATCCATTCTTGCCAGGGAAGGAGGCTTCGGTCCCTGAGCACTGCCTGGGCGAGTTGAGTGACAATGGCCGGCTCGCTCATCAAATGTTCGGACGCGGGAGGAAGCCGTCCTCGCGACCGATTGATGATTCCCATGCTATCTTCGACCGTCACAAATTGCGGACCGCTTTTCTGTTTATCGATTTCCGATCTTCCCAGACAGGGGAGGATCAACGCCTGCCGGCCCGTGATGAGATGCGCACGGTTTAGCTTGGTTGATACGTGAGCAGTCAGCCGGCAATTCTGGAGAGCCTCGGCAGTGAATTCTGTGTCGGGTGCTGCGGACAAAAAGTTTCCACCCATGGCGAAGAACACCTTGATACGGCTGCGGTGCATTGCCTTGATCGTATCAACAACATCAGTACCGGCTTCCCGGGGCGGCTCAAAATGATAGCGTTCTGCCAAGCGATCGAGCAGTTCGGGCGAGGGCCGCTGCCAGATACCCATTGTCCGGTCACCCTGCACGTTGCTATGGCCGTGCACCGGGCAAGCCCCGGCGCCCGGCCGTCCGATATTCCCTCGTAACAGAAGAAAGTTGATGATCTCTCTCACAGTAGGCACCGCGTTGCGATGCTGGGTGAGGCCCATGGCCCAACAGCAAATGAGACTCTTGGTGTTCATCGCAACCTGGCCCGCCTGCCGGATCTGATCTCGCGTCAATCCGGAGCTAGCGAGAATTGGTTCCCAAGATGCGGTTCTGAGCGAATCGATGAAAGGCTCAAATCCGGCCGTGTATTTCGTGATGAAATCATGATCAAAAACCGACTCGGGCCGCTGGTCTTCGGCCGCCAGCATCTCTTTCATGATGCCTTTGAACAAAGCGAGATCTCCATTGACCTTTACCGGCAACCAGAGATCAGAAAGCCGGATACCACCGCCGATCGCGGTAATCGGGTTTTTGAAATCGTGGGGGTTCTTAAATCGGAGATTGCCGGTCTCAGGCAGGGGGTTAATGCTGACGATCTTGGCACCATTGCGTTTGGCCCGCTCTAGAGAAGCCAACATCCGCGGATGATTGGTTCCAGGGTTTTGCCCGATGACGAAAATCGCATCGGCCAGATCGAAGTCGTGTAGAGTGACCGTGCCTTTACCGATTCCAATCGTTTCTGACAGCGCGGCTCCGCTCGACTCGTGGCACATATTAGAACAATCCGGAAGATTATTCGTCCCGAACTGGCGAGCAAAGAGTTGATAAAGGTAAGCGGCTTCGTTGCTGGTTCTTCCCGAGGTGTAAAACGCGGCCTGATTGGGTGAATCCAGTCGATTCAATTCTTCGGCCAGGAGAGAAAATGCATCATCCCAACAGATCGGTTCATAATGCGTCGAACCGTCCCGTAAAATCATGGGGTGCGTTAATCGTCCTTGCTCACTGAGCCAAAAGTCGGATTTCTGCAGAAGCTCGTGTACGCTGTATTTCGCAAAGAATTCGGGCGTGATTCGGCGGAAAGTACCTTCGTCCGAAACCGCTTTGGCGCCATTTTCGCAAAACTCGGCGAAGTGGCGATGATCATCCGGACTTGGCCAAGCACAGCCCTGGCAATCAAAGCCATGAAGCTTATTGACCTCGAACAGGGCCGAAGCGCCGCGCGCTAGCCCCATTCGTCCCGTCACGTAACGCACGGTCCGTACGATGGCCGGAAAACCTGCCGCAGTCTCGTGGCTCTTCGTTTGCCGGACTGGATCGGTTTCTATCGGCGGCTGTGCCCCTGGAACGGAGCCAGCGGGCGCCAGATCACGATCGGATCCTTTGTTTAATATCGGACGCCGTTTAGTCTCTTCCATTCGAAATGATTAGAGATGAATTGCGTTAATCCACGGTGTGAATGCCAACTCCTTCTAACTGGTAACGAATTCCGCCGCGGCCGTAAGCTCAAGCGACTTAATCCGTTCTCGGCCAGAATAAAGATTAAAGCGATTTCCGCGCAGAAAACCGATCAGGGTAAGGTCGTACTGCCGAGCAAGTTCCACCGACAATGAAGAGGGGGCGCCAACCGCCGCCATTATCGGGATGCTGGCCATGATTGCCTTCTGAACCAGCTCGAAGCCAGCTCGACCGCTAACCATGAGGATGGAGTCCGAAAGATTGATCGTGTTCGCCAGCAGCGCATGCCCGATCACCTTGTCCACCGCGTTGTGCCGCCCGACATCTTCACGAATCGCGCGGACCATGCCCTCTGAGCCGATCAATGCTGCGGCGTGTAATCCTCCCGTTTTGGAAAAATGAGCTTGCTGCTGGAGAAGGCGCTCTGGAAGAGCCAAAACCGTTTTGGCGTCCACTTGGGGCGAGCGTCGCGAAAGGGAAATCTCTCGGTTAATCGCCAGCGCTTCGATCGAAGTCTTGCCGCACACCCCGCAGCTCGACGAGGTGTAAAAATGGCGCTCCAGCCGCTTCAGATCGACCTCGTGACTCAAGGTTATCAGTATCGAATTTTCGTTGTCGCTCTTGAGCTCGGCCGCTTCGATCCAAGAAGCCTCATGAATGATTCCCTCAGTGAACAGAAAACCGACCGCAAGTTCCCGGTCCGATCCCGGTGTGCGCATCGTGACCGAAACCGGCTTTTGAACTACATTTGGGCCGCGGCGGAAGCGAACACGGATCTCAAGTGGCTCTTCGATCGTCAATGTGTCGCTGGCGCACTGCGGCGGTTGATCCGCGGTAACGCGTTCAATAGTAAGCCGTTTCGATCCTACAACGATAGTGTCTTCAGGTGAAGCCACTCATAACCATAGCTGTCCTTTTTGAGGTCTGCAACGGGGTCAGGAAAAGCGCCGGGCTGGAACGCCGACAGCGCCGGGAACGTACCGGCAGCTACTGGCCGGCTGCTGGACCAAACTTCAAAACGTCATAGGTGAGAAGCGAAGCGAGCAAAATTGGGTTGTCTCGTAGAGGCAGGAAAAACAAGCAAACCACTTCGCTGCGCTTCCAGCTTCACTCGCGCTGTCGGCGATCCCGGCGATCCGACGATAACGGCGTTCCCAATTGGCATGTCGGACCGAACCGTTTACTGTGAGATGTGGTCCTAGTTGAATTCGATATTCCGCATCTTTACATCTCTCCCGGTCACAATTTCTTTGGCCATCACGGGAAAGAACCGTCTAATCATCCTATCCAGGAAGTCGACCGAATTGATTGTGTTGCCGGAGAAGGCATTAAGGGGGACCGGTTTTTCGGATTTCGCGAAAATTACAAAGGCCAAATTACTTTTTTCGCCGAGGAGGTTTACGATGAGCTTTGCGCAAAGCTGGGTATTTGGGATCGCCCGCCTGGAGTGTTTCGCCGTAACGTAATTACCCGCGGCGTAGCTTTGAACGATTTAATCGGCCAGACATTCGAAGTTCAGGGGGTACAGTTTTTTGGGCGGGAAGAGTCTCGACCATGTTATTGGATGGATCGGGCTTTCGGCCCAGGCGCCGAAACGGCGCTGAAGGGAAATGGCGGGTTGCGTGCGTCGATCGTCCGTGACGGTGTGTTGCGGCGGACGGAGCAGAAAATGAGGAATGCGGAATTCGGATTGCGGAATGGGTAGCCGGCGTAACGGTATAGCGGATTGCGAATAGGCGGTAGGCGGAAGTCAATAACGTCATTGTTTTCTGTGTTTTGTTCTTGCCATCCACTGGGACAACTACTAGCATTCGGCCCATGTATTCTGAGAGAATCGAAGGAAGGCTATGAGTGGAGAAGCATCACTGATTAACGCAGCCGGTGACAGTGTTGGCCGCAAAGTCCCGGTTTTAGGTATTTCCATTGAAGCCGCTGAAACTGCAGAAGAAGAGTGGGACGCCAAAAATGCTTTCGGGCGGGCCGCGCATAGGAATAGGAGCAAGCAGGAGCGGATCGCCGCAAACCGAGCCGCGACCATCTATAGTCGTCGGGCAATCCTCAAAGCTGCCAGTACTGTCGCCGGCCAGATTCCAGGTTACGGAACAGCGGCTGCTCTAGCGTTGGATGGCGTCAACGCACTTCTCAATGTCGGGGACGGTAAGCCCAAGGAGCCGGAGAAAGAAGCCCCGCGGAGTGGCGTGAGGAAAAAGAGAAGCACCGAAGGGTTTATGCGCGCAATGCGCGAACAAGCCGATCAAGCGCGGATCGCGGATTGCGGCTTGCGGAACGGGGAGGGTCAATTCAGCAGCATGCTGAGCTCGAAATCCAAGCGTTGAATGAAGAACGATCTTGAAACGAGAACCAAACGATTTGCCCTTTCCATAATCGAGCTCGTTGGAAAGCTGCCTCACTGTAAAGCCTCGGATCTGATTGGATATCAACTACCGAAGAGCGGTACCTCGATCGGAGCTAACTATCGAGAAGCTAGTCGAGCACGATCTCGTGATGACTTCATCCACAAGATCGGTATTTGTGAAAAGGAGACCTCCAAAACAGAATACTGGCTCGAACTCGCTCAAGGCGCGGACCTGATCGTCGCTGGCTCAAATTTAACGTCTAAAAACACTCTTAAGTGACTCATTGAGCGTTATTTGCTCTCGAAGAAGCCTGGAAATACGCGATCGTCTCGTAAAGCTTAAAATGCACCGAAATGCACGAAAATGACCGTTTTTGGTCCTGAGTTTGGTCCTGAGTGCGCGGGCTTCACGGGATCAGAGAAAAGATGCCGCAAGACTTTCCCCTCAACCCACCTAGCTGGGTGCCGATTTAACCCCTAAAGCATTCGATCGGATTCGATCGGATGTTTTGTGCGTTGACTCTAGGTGGTAATTTAACGAGAGTACCGCTCCAAGAGAACACGAGAAGCACCAGAAGATATGGCTCAGAAGCAAGACACCTACCGCAACTTGCTAGCGGAAAAACGCCGCAGCAAGAAGAAGGTGTGGAATATGCCGCCGGATACTGCGCAGGCGTTCTCTTGCTTGGTTCCGCCCTCGTCCGAGCTGCAACTGGTTTCGACCAAGGCTTGGTGAAGTTCGAAACAGAGCACTTCCTGCCGATCTATCGCGCCCTAAATGAGGCAAGCGTCCCGTTTGTAATTATAGGAGGTCAGGCCTGCGCTCTTTGGTCGCTCCGTTATCAAGACCGATCTCCTAAGCTAAAACAGTTCTTTCCCTATGCCACGAGGGATCTTGACTTTTGCGCAACATCGAAAAAGGACGTGACCGCGACGGCGGAAGCCCTGGAAGTTGATCCTCAATTCCCGCGTAAGCGCGATGCCTCGCAGGAAATTGCCCTGCTAAGATACGAATTGAGCGACGGAGCCGTGATTGTTCAATTCCTCCGAGGTAGCTATCAGTTGAGCGCAGAGAAAATCATTCAGCGTAAACAAGAGTTCCGATGGGACAAACACGGCTTGGTTTTATCGGTAATGCACCCGATCCACTGTCTTGAAGATAAATTAGGACTCGCGTGCCGCATGGATCAGAGCGGTCGACAAGACTTGCGGCACCTAAAAATGGCGCTTTACTTCGTGCCATTATTTATCACGGACGCGCTCTTGAACGGCGGAACGGACGCAAGCTTAGGAATGTGTCAACACATCCTTAAGCTCGCCAAAAGCAGCAGACTGGGTTTGCAATGTTATCGGAAGCACGGAGTAAGAATCGAAAGAGCGATCCCGGCACATGTTTTGGCGGAAAATGCATCCGGTAAGCTCGAGAACTTTGTCATGAAGCAACTCCCCCG
>DATNNZ010000333.1:0-3695 GCA_035601575.1 Chthoniobacterales bacterium | reverse complement strand
TCCGTAAAGGATCTCGCGCGCAAGCTTATGCGCTACATCCGCAACTATAACAAAACTGCGACACCCATCCGTTGGATCTATAAAAATGTCGCCCATAGAATCGCTCCCGCTGCTATATGAGCCTCAGACTTGGTGCACTAGTTCGCTCTAATTCATGTCGTTAACCATCCCGTATCTGATCATCCAGCCCGACCACGGTGTTACTCCCGTTCGCGAATTCATCCGAAGCGCGCAACAATCGCTGTTGATCAAACAATTTACATTTACTGATCCCTCTTTGATCCAGACCGTCATCGATCGAAGGAATTCCGGAGTGGTGGTCCAGGTGATGCTGAATTCAAAGCGCTCCTCACGATGAACGGTCTCCTTCGTTGGCCGTTGCTGCTGACCCTGGCAGTCGTTGGCCCGCTGAGCCTGATTTGGGCTTGGCCGAGGAAGTAAAAGGCGGTGAAGACGCTGGTCCAAATTTTCTTCCTCTTCAGTTCACTCTCTCTTCTCTCGATCGGAGGAGGTAATTCAGTCCTCCCCGAGATGCACCGCCAATCAGTGGGGACATATGATTGGCTCACCGACAATCAATTCGCTGATGTTTTCGCCATATCTCAGGCTGGACCCGGTCCCAGCATTCTAATTGTTACTCTTATCGGCTACAAAGCGGCCGGCATTCTCGCCGGTGTACTGGCAACGATAGCGGTTATCTTACCCGCCGCTATTGTGGTCTATTTAGTCACTCTTTTCTGGCAGCACGCCGAAAAATCACCTTTACGTCACGAGATCGAAAATGGGTTTGCTCCACTTACCGTTGGATTAATTCTCGCGAGTGCCTACATCATGGGCAAGTCGATTGACTACGACCGGGGAGCTCTTCTGCTGACCAGCCTTTGCGCGCTGATCTTCATTTTCACTAGGACCAATCCCCTCATCATCGTCGCCCTGGCCGGACTGATCGGTTTTCTTGGCTGGGTGTAACTGAGTTTGTTGGAGACAACCAAATCGGACTCATGCTCAGGTGAATTGTAAGGAAAAAGAGCAGCGAACCAAAGACTCCAAGCCTCGACCAACGATTGAACTAGGAAACGGATAGATTTAGTTTGTTTCTGTCTAATCTAATCGTTTTCTGAACTTTGACAGAAGTCTTCGACTGAGGCACAAGGTGAACCTGCCGTTCAACCCAAAGCTGGAATAACTCCTCGCAGATTGCATCATGGCCGGACGCAGCACTGTCACTAGCAAGAGCTGCCCCGAGTGAACAGTTCCGCCCGATTGCGTATGTTAGAGTTTTATATGTCGCGGCGCTGATAGGCCGACTGGTATTCCTGCCATCAGTACTTTCAAGCCGGTAAAGGTGTTTCAAACCTTTACCGGAACCAGCTTGTTGGCAGTAAACTAATTGCACATGCTCGGGTAGCGTCGGGAACAGCTGCGAGACGATGGCGGGCTTAACCAGCCGTTTGGTTATTAGGTAATTATCTATGACAAGATGTGTGAGTCCCGTCGTCAGCAGGCAAGTTATCGCATCCTCAACCGAATCGACTATGGGTTCGAGGTTATGGTTGAAAGAGGTGTTAAGTACCACGGGCACACCGGTGCGCTGCCGGAATGCTTCGATCAGCCGCCAATAGCGCTCGTTGGTGTTTCGCGAAACCGTCTGGATTCGAGCCGTTCCATCGATATGCGTGATTGCCGGCAATTTCGGACGCATGGCTTCCCGAACCGGCACTGTGAAGGTCATGTATGCCGGTGAGCTGCCGTCCGGCACCTCGAAGAATTGGTCAGCATATTCTTCGAGCACAGAAGGGGCAAAGGGCCGATACGATTCGCGATTCTTCACCATCTCGTTGATTAAGTCCTTATTCTCCTCCCGGCGAGGATCAGCCAATATACTTCTGTTCCCAAGCGCACGCGGACCAAACTCGGATCGCCCCTGCGCCCAACCGATTATCTTGCCATCTGTAATAAGATTCGCCGCCTCGGTCGATGGGTCCTGAACTGGACGAATTTCGATCAGGTCTTTCCATTGCAGAAGTTTTTCTAAGACCGCCTTACTAGTCCCTAAATCAGTGCCCCAATACAAATGCGAAAGGGCTTCGATCGGCCTATCCGGCACCAACTCTCTGTGAACGCTAAGTGCAGCTCCTAGCGCGCAGCCGGCATCGTGAGCTGCGGGTTGGACGAATACTGAATCAAATAAGCCACTATGCAAAAGTTTTCCAATGAGAGTGCTATTGTGAGCCACACCGCCCGCGAGACAGAGATTTCCTAATCTCGTTTGATCTTTGTAGTGTCTAAGAAGATGAAAAACTGCCCGCTCGATCGACTCCTGCAAAGCGGCTGCTATATCCCGGTGCACCTGTGTGAACGGCTCTCCGGCTCTCCGAGGTGCTCCAAGGGCATCCAGGAGCCGCAACATCTCCGAATTAACAGAAAACTTCCCCTCTGGCTGTAGCACGCAGATCTGTTCGAAAATGCGCCGAAAGCGGGTGGGGTCACCGTACGGAGCCAGTCCCATCACCTTATATTCATCAAAAAATCTGTACCCGAGGAATTCGATAGCGGCCATGTACAAGAGACCGAGAGAATCAGCTCGCTGCAGTTCGAATGTCCTGGTGAGTTGACAACCTTCGCCCACGTAGACGGTCCCCGCTAAACCGTCTCCCACACCGTCGAGGGTCACAACGAGTGCTTCATTATATTGGGCCATCGCGAATGCGCTCGTCGCATGCGCGAGGTGATGCTCAACAAAGACGAAGCGTTCGGGACTCAGATCCCAATTCAAATGCCGATTCAACAGGTCGATGATGAACTCCCTGCCCGACGAAAACGCCCGCGTCCGTGGGTTCTGAAGCACATAGGTGCGCGCAATCCCATCGGCATGCCGTTCGTCAACGTAGTAGGCAAGCCGATCGATGTCGTCAAACGAAAGACCGGTTTCGCGAAGGCAATACTGAATCGCATTCACCGGGAGCTTATTTGTATGCTTCGCGCGACTGAGACGTTCCTCTTCGATTCCGGCCACGACTTTGCCATCGCACACCATAACCGCTGTGGAGTCGTGCCCATGATGCCATGGATAATGCAGTCGGACGTCAAGCAGCGGATCCTCAGTCGGGTACGCGGGATCGAGCCCGCCAGAAATGCCTAAAATGTTCATGGAATTGAAATGCGTCCTCTCGCGTTAGTAATGACGTTGACTGCCTTTTGTGATCGATACATCAATGCCACGCAGAGAGTCTGTGCTGCACAGCTGCTCGTTTTCCATTCCAAACAATGATCACTACAGGACGTTAATTGCTAGGCGTAGAAAGACAGGTTTCTTTGTCACCCGACTAGATAATCCGGAATAGCCCTTTGGAGCGACCGCTGTTCGTAAAGATCGCTGGGCCTCGCAAGCTCAACGCAGGCGAAAATCTGTAACCGTTACGCGGCATTGCGAATGCTAACCCACTTGTAGCAGCCCACGCCGAGCAGCAATGGCAATGGCTTCGGCTCGTCCAAGTGCGTTTAATTTCCTGAGAATGGACCTAATATGATACTTGGTGGTGCCTTCAGAGACATAGAGAGCGCAACCGATCTCTTTATTGCTTTTGCCACAAGCCAAATGCTGAAGGACTTGGATTTCTCGCTTCGAGAGTTCAGGATAGGACAACGCTTCTGCAAGCTTTAGTCCAATCTCTGGCGAAAAGAAAGTTTCACCT
>DATNNZ010000332.1:0-6686 GCA_035601575.1 Chthoniobacterales bacterium | reverse complement strand
GCCAGAAGCCTTCCAGTTTGTGCCCATCGACTTCCGCGGGCGCCGTCCAGCCTTTTGGCGAACGTAGAATAACTACCGGCCAGCGAGAAAAAGTAGCTCCTCCCGTGGTCCGAGTCCTCCGCTGAATGTCTCGGATTTCTTCAACGCATTCGTCCAATGTCGCTGCCATCGCTTGGTGCATGCTGTCGTGCTCCGAACCTTCGACAAAGTACGGTTTGTAACCGTAACCAACAAAGAGTTGCTCAAGGTCTCCGTGCTTGATTCGCGCCAGGATCGTCGGGTTGTTTATCTTGTAGCCGTTCAGGTGAAGAATTGGCAGGACCGCTCCATCCCTAATCGGATTGAGAAACTTGTTGGAATGCCAGGAAGTAGCCAAGGGGCCAGTTTCAGATTCACCGTCCCCCACCACGCAAGCCGTGATCAGATCCGCATTGTCGAACACCGTTCCGAAAGCATGGGAGAGACTATAACCTAACTCGCCTCCTTCGTGAATAGAGCCGGGTGTTTCTGGGGTACAATGGCTGCCGATGCCCCCGGGGAACGAAAACTGTCCGAAGAACTTTTTCATCCCTTCTGCGTCTTCGCTCTTATCTGGGTAGATTTCAGAATAGCTTCCGTCGAGATATACCGGCGCGAGGACCCCGGGCGCGCCATGTCCGGGACCCGACACATACATCATGTTCAAATCGTATTTCCTGATCACGCGATTCAGATGTGTCCAGATAAAGGACTGCCCCGGACTCGATCCCCAATGGCCCAATAAGCGGCGCTTAATATGCTCGATCTGGAGCGGTTCTCTGAGCAACGGGTTACTTCGCAGATAAAGCATTCCAAGGATAAGATAACAACAAGCCCGCCAATACGCGTGCATGTTGTGGAGTTCTTCTGGGCTTAGAGGAGTTCCTTGAGCGGTGGCTCTCGCGGGACCAAATGCGCTGACGGTGTCTAAGTTGGGTGTGGCGGTAACCATAGTTTCGCTTTCACAGGAATTTGATATTCGGTGGCGCAGGGAAAACTTCGTAGCCACGTTCGCATTGGAGCGCTAATTCGCTCGTCCAAATATGTCGGTTAGGGCGAGATCATCTCTCCGTGACCGCCGATTGCGATCGAAGCCCTTGATTCGGCTTTCCGGTGGTCCTGCGTGGAGTCCGTCCAATCGGATTTCAGCAGGCTGTAGACTTCCAAATCGACAAATCGATCGCCAAGCCATTCCGCCTCGCGAAGAATTCCCTCGTGGCGGAACTGCAACCGAATACAAACGGCGCGGCTGGCCTGATTTTCCGGCGCGATGCGGACCTCAATCCGATTGAGATTCAAGTACTTGAAGCCCAATTGAATCAAGGCGCGAACAGCTCCAGTCATATAACCGTTTCCGGTGTGGGTTTGTGCTAACCAATAGCCGATCGTACTGCTGCGGTGGAAGTGATCGATGGCATTAAACGCAATAACGCCGATGATTTCCTTCCGAAGCGTAATAGCACAGTGAACCGCCCGCAGCGACGCCTGTTCTTCACTTGCGTGCCGGATGAACAGAGAGGAATCGTTCGGTGTGCGAGTAGCGTCTACCCATGGCAACCATCGTACGAGATGCGCGCGGTTGCGGTCAGTCACCGTGAAGAGCTCTTCTGCGTCTTGTTCTTGGAGGGTGCGAAGCAGGAGATCCGGGAACTCAGTCGGATACGGCCATAAACCGGAAGGCTCATTTGATGCAGGCGTCACAATTGGATGAGAGGAGCCAAGAAACATGGCCCCTTTTTAGCGGAAGCAAAGAATTTCCGTAACGAAATCTGCGTCGATTGAGCTGAAGCGAAGTGGCGCTAGAATTGGCTGAGCCCATGACAGTAGACTCATCTGAGATCCGAGCGATTTTGAATCGCGATCCCTTTTGGTGCCTCTATGCTTTGGGTGATCTCGACCTGCACGAATATCCGCTCTGTGATTGGCGGGTAAAAGGCGGACCGCAGCAGGCGGTAGTTCTGTTGTATCACCGGTTTACCGTTCCAGTGCTTTTTGCCGTTGGTCAGCCGGCCGATGTAGAAGCGCTTCTACACACGAGACCGATACCGGCTAAGGTCTATCTCCATGTCCGGCCGGATGTCACTTCAATTGTTCGCGCTCATTTCGAGCTGCTGGAGACTTACCCGATGGCACGAATGATTTTTCGGGGCAAGATTAATAGTAAATCGAACAATGTGCACCGGCTGACTGAATTCGACGTTCCGAGGTTGATCAAACTGTACGCTGAACGGCGGGTCGGTATAGACGGCGGCGTGTTTTTTGACCCGATCATGGTTCGTCGTGGATGTTATTACGGGACTTCGGAGAGCGGCCATTTAGTTGCGGCCGCCGGTACTCATTTGGTCAATGAGTTGGAGGGTGTCGCTGCTGTTGGCAACATTTTTTGCCATCCTTCGCACCGTGGCAAGGGAATGGGACGCGCAGTCTTTACCGCGGTGGTGAAGGAACTTTCCGACCGCGGCATCTCGACTATCGGATTGAATGTTGGTCCCGATAACGAAGCCGCTCGTGGTCTCTATCAAAGCTTAGGGTTCGTGGATTACTGCATCTACGAAGAAGGTCCGGCCACCAGGCTAATGATTAGAGGGTGATAGGTGAACGCCTATCGACAAACCTCTCTCCCTCTCGCTTCACTACATCTCTTACCAGGCACGTTCACTAGATCCCTGGATTACTCCTTGACCATGATCCCGAAATGCATCTTGAAGGCGATTCTACCGTTTCCGGTGATTGTCACGACGCGAGAACCAACTTCTTGCTTGATCCACTCCCGCTTGCGGAAAAGATCAAGCAGAGCCGCTCCGGCGGTTCCGGCGACATGGAATTTACGCTCGGTCCAATCGAGGCACTTGCGCACAAGGGGTCGCTTACGGTTGGCGCGCAAACTATTCAAATCGATCCCGAGGTCCTCGAACCAACGCTCTCCTCGGGGCGTGACACGAACACTATCGTCTACCGGCGCCAAGAGCTTACGTTCCTGCAGTGACTCACAAATTTGCACCGCCACCTTGCCGGCGAGATGATCGTAGCATGTCCGCGCCATACGAATAGGAACAATTGAACCGTCCGCTGGTGGTGGAAGCGGTCGAATCGCATTACACAATGTACCCATTGCCTCAAGGGCGGCCGCCACGTCAGGACCGGCCAAACTGTAGTAACGGTGCCGTCCGAACCGGCTCACGGTGACCAGACGCCCGCCCAAAAGCTTTCCCAGATGCATGCTTGCCGCCTGGGCGGAGACTCTGGCTCGGAAGGCCAGCTCCGAGGCGGGAAGACTTCGGCCATCCAGCAGCGCTACGAGGATGGCGACTCTCGCTGGATCGGCGAATAAAGAGGCGGTTTCGGCGATTGGATATTTGCCTTCCATATTTCAATTGATACTGAAATATGAATCGTTGCCAGGCAAATGCAACTAGCAGGATCGCAGCGGAGGCAAACCGGATGCACGCCCAGTTTCCCGGCGATGGCGGTGTTCTCGGCGTTTTGTTCAATCGAAAACAAATTCGATCCAATCGCCGATCGAGTCATAGCCGGTCTCGCCTGAGCGCCAGCCGAGGTGCCTATAAAACTCGCACGCGTTCCGGTTTCGTCGCTGGCACTTTAGTCTTGCTGGACGCCCAATTTGAGCCAACGCATGGTCGAGCAAGGCTTTTCCAATACCGCGACGATGTCGTTCCGGCAAAACATATAAGTGGTGGATGAAATGCTCCGGGAACCAGATTCCGATGAATCCTACGACCCCGCGATTGAATTCCTCTGCAACCGCCACGAATTCCCCCTTGATGTCGGCCGAAAAATCTTTCGGGCGGAACTTTTTGGGATCGATCCAATAAAAAGCGGTCGCTCGAGTAATCTGATAAATCATTTCGCAGATCTCGAGATCCGAAGTTGGATCGAAACTGCGAATGTGAACCTGAGCACGTTGGCTGGCATCCACATCGAGCTGACCAGAATCGCTCATGTCTGAGACCTATCCCAGCTCGCGCCCGGGACGCAAGGACTAGCACACGAAGAAAAGATGCAATCGTAGAGTGTGCCGGCGTCTCATCCGCAGAATCTGACTTGAATACGATGTCTGCTCCGTTTTACCGGATTGTTTGGTGGCTGGCGATTGCGCTCTTCGTTTCGTTTTTCCTGAGTGTCAGTATCGGACGAAGCCTCGCCTGAGGATTCCGCGAAAATCGACGCCGCTGAATGATATTTCCTCGCTCAGCGGTGAGTGCGCAGCGTAGCTGCGCACTCGTTTTGATGGGGTGAATTAGCGTCGGGGACGGCTGAAGGTATTCTGTCGAGAACCCGATCGCGGGGCATCCGTTTTCGGACGGGCTTCATTGACTGCAATATTGCGACCGGCAAAATCCTTTCCGTCAAGAGCGGTGATAGCCGCTTGCGCTTCGCTGGCATTACCCATAGTAACGAATGCGAATCCGCGCGACCGGCCAGTGGCTCGATCGGTGACGAGGCCTACTTCGGCCACGGTACCGTACTGAGAGAACAAATCTTCAAGGTCGTTTTCCGTGGTAGAGAACGAGAGATTTCCTACAAACAATTTCATAACAATTGAGAACGAATGTCAGGGTCAGAGCCGTACCCGCTCATCGGGCTTCAAATCACCACTGAGTTATCTCAACTGACGATCTTCCGTGCTACGATCAAAACAAACGCGCAGCACCTAATCGGAGAAAAACGACTATGATGCAACCGAAAAAGTCGGAATTGGTTGGTGGGGTCGCAATATTTTGGAAGCCGAACGTCATTCCTTGTGCTCGGCAGATTAAAAGCGTTTCTGCTTCTATTCGAGTTACTTACGACGAATGGGCAAATATGTTTGAATATGATCGGGCAAAGGCCCGTCTCACTCGCCAATGACTACGAAAGCTAAATTCCTAGTTGTAGCTGGAGCCTTGGGTTTGAGTGGAATGGTAGCGGCTTTGGCAGATGATGTTCAGTTTGTCACATTGCCAGAGACAGTCAGAACTGCTGTGATTCGGGAAACTCGAATCCCCGACGTCTCGCGGGTAACCAGAGTCGTGCGCGACGAGAATGGCTTGTATGAAGTCACTGTCCGTCGCGAATCCGATAACGACGTGGTTTATGTGGATCCGTACGGACGGGTCGTCCGCCAGCAAGCCGTTGGTTTTACCCAACCAGTCAATCGGCAGGTCGTAACCGAGACAGTGACGGAAGATGCTGAATATCCGACCGTTGACACATTTGTTCGTTCCTTGGATACCGCTCGATTCCAACTGATCGAGAAGAAGGAGAACAAAGAGGTTTACCTTGATCGACGAACTGGGAAAAAATGGAAGGTGAAGGTCGAAAGCGACGATTAAAGCAAGAATTCTTCAAGTTTCTTACCCGAGGCAGGCAATTAGCCTGCCTCTTTTTTGGGAGTAGGGCGAAACAGTCCGGGCGGTTTTGCGTCGTACGTCGTACAGCCCAGTGCTGCATGTCGGGGCTGTGATCTACTAGCGAGTGTTGGCCCAAGGGCGAAGCCGCATAAGCGCTAACTTTTTGGGATGATTGCCTACCCCGAAGGGGCAGAAGGACTCAGCCCGGGGTTTTAACCGGGTTTTAACCCCGGATGCGCAATCCATCAAACGATTGGCCCTGAAGGGGCCTAAGGTTTGATTTGATCAATCCCACACATAACGCTCATCGAACGAAATTCCGTGCTTCTTGAGAAAGGTACGAAACTCTTCTTGGAACGTCATCTTGCGATGATGGATCTCTTGGCTGGCGATAGAGGCGATGACCGATTCTTTGGCCGATTGGCTAACCGAGAAAGCCCCGTAGCCGCTCTGCCAGCTGAAATGGCTGTGACCTTTAGCCTTTACGGTTATTGTCGAACTGGTTTTGAGCTTCTTGACCAACTCCGCGAGCGACGTGGTTCGGGAAAGGCCGCTAAGGATATGAACATGATCCTCCATCCCCGCCCACCTGCAGCGGTTCACATTGCAGGCCTCGTAAGGTTCCGGTCAAATAGGCATGCACCTCTGATCGGAGCTCGGTCGACTGCAAGAATGCCATTCGGTTTTTGGTGGAGAAGATGATGTGCACCAATACGAGCCTTATGTTGACGCCCATGGGCAGACGCCGGATCAGTTAACTGTTTTTCAAGGCGCGAGCGACGAGCATATCTAGATTGATACGTAAGGAGCGAGCAACGCGGAAAAACAGTCAACCGGCCGCGGCCCCGAGGGTTGCGTTGAAAAATGGGCCGGCGGCGGCGTTTCCACAACATATGCTGAATCCAAAACGAACAGTTGCAGAGCTCAAAGAACTACGCGCACTGACGGGGGACGAGAATGGAGCGCAACGGGTAGCTTTCACCGAAACCTGGAGTCGCGCCCGCGCCTGGCTTCGCGAAAAGCTGCAGTCATTGCCTCTCGAGATTCACTCCGACCCTGCAGGCAATGTCTGGGCCACACTCAGCGGAAAATCCGAGCGATCACTATTGATCGGTGGCCACATTGATTCTGTCCCAAACGGTGGCTGGTTGGACGGTTGCCTCAACTTGCTGGCTGGAGTCGAGATCCTCAGGCGGATCAACGACCAGTACGGGGGCAAACCTCCGGTCACAGTGCGGCTTGTCGACTGGGCTGATGAGGAAGGGGCCCGATTCGGCAAAAGTTTGTTCGGATCGTCTGCCTGTTCCGGAAACCTCG
>DATNNZ010000331.1:0-4151 GCA_035601575.1 Chthoniobacterales bacterium | reverse complement strand
GACCGGTCAGTTTTACTCCGGATGTCTCCTCTACTCTGTCAAATAGCTCCGCCCGTCGTGATAGGATGTACTCGAGGGTCCTACCATCGGAGCGGTCCGCTCCTTCCCTTGCGTCTAGGTCGGCGAGCACGTACTTCTGCCACACGAGTTGCCAGCCGTAAGCCTGAACAGGAACGCGCGCCCCCTCGGTAACAACGTAGTTACGATACGTCCAAGGCGCGACTACTAGAGCTGCGGTGACGAGAACGATCGAGGCTTGTTTGAGAATTGTCTTGAACTGAGGCCCCTTGCGCTTCCACCAGACTATCCCGACTAATGAAGCAAGTGTGACCGGAAGATAGACGGTTTTGTTAAGCATAAGGAGGCCAGATACGAGTCCTAACGCCCACGGAATCCACTTCTTCAGGGGACCCAGATCCCAGGAGGAGAACAGATAGAACCAGAGGAAGACTAGTGGCAGGGCGCTCGTGAATTGTTGTATCATGGCGCCATAGTAGATGGTCGGTAGATGAACGCTGTAGAACAGACCAGCTAGCAAGGCTGCCCTGTTGCCCCAAAGTTGCCGGGCGAGAAGAACAAGCAGCAGGCAAGTACCGGTGTCGAAGAGAAGCAGCGCGATGCTCCACGCGGCATAGTTCTCTCTAAACAGCAGATAGAGAGGAATCTCCAAGAGCGGGAAAATCGGGCCTCGCTGAATGGTTGGCTCGCTCGGCTGAAAACCAAAAGTCCCATGGGTAACCCAGTTGATTGCCAACAAGTTCCAGGAGTCCTGGACATCTCCCGTGTGCCAAACCCAGGTGGGCCAAAAGCAGAGAAGCACTCCCAGCCTCGTGATGAGCGCCAGCGCGACTATCGTGGCAGCAAAGCGACCGAACAGCTCCGCTTCATCCATCCTTCTAAAAGCCGTCTTCGGCCAGGATGTCAGATTCCCCATAAAACCTACTCTGGACGTATGTCAGGGAGAGTAATCAGGTGGCATATCTCCAACGAGGTCCGCTGATAGCATTCTCGAACGATAGAGTCCGAGTTTGCCGAGACGATATGTGGGGGGCGGTTTGGGCCGGCCCTACAAGAGGATGCAGGTAGGTGTAGGGGCTGTAATTAGGTTTCCGACTATTGAAAAAATCCGGTTTGAGAATTTGTGGCGCGTTCGTTAGGCGGGCGAACGCAAATCGTACCAGCGCCTTCTCAGCTTCTTCAGCGGATCGCTAATTTGCTTTGGAACAGCCTTTTTCCACCCACGATGAAGGCCGAACTTCAAGGCCAGTTTCCCTTTACGAGTTAGAGGCACAAAGTAGCGTGGAACCTTGGTTTCCTCGAAGCCGCAGCGGCGCTTGAATTCCGACAAGGAATCATCTGTCCAGAAGAGGTACACGAGGTAGGGCAACTGTTCACGAGCGCAGACTTCGACTGCTTTCGCGATCAAGATATTATTCGTCGATTTGTCGCGATGGCTTATCTTCGAAATAATTTGTCCGGTAATGGCATAGTTGCCGGCATTTCCCAGCATGACAAAGCCGACCATCTCGTCGCGGTAATAAGCGCTAATCAGCTGTTCCCGAAAAAGAAATTTTGAGAACTGCTTCTTGATGGTCTCGAAATCTTTGCCGTAATGCCAGAAGCGGCGTCCCTGGCGGATCGGCGTCTCGTTGAAGATCTCCGTCGCGCCCCTGACAAATGCATCATCGTATCGTGACTCGCGAACGTCCAAGCCCTCTTTTTTACCTTTGCGAATCTGATTTCTCGTGCGCGACGAAATCTGCTTGTCAAACCAGTGGTCGTAACTTGTAATAGGCAAAGCCGCAATGGATTCCCATTCCATATGATAAGAATACTTCGGCTCGACGTCGGGCAGCCGCTGCCAGAAAGTGAAAATGTCCGGCTTGAATTCAGAATCGCGTAACGCCCTGATGACTGCCTCAGGATCCATCACGTCTTCGTACCATTCGTCCTCTAGTCTGACCACAGTAACGAGTTCCCGGTCGGTCGAAAAGGTCTGGCCAGCGATTGGGAAGCATTCGATTTGCACGGGCCGGCCACCGACTAGCCTTTCGCGTGTGAAGGTCGTCAATTCTTGAGGTGCTTTCACAAAAGAGGATATTGCGGGATGCTTTTTAGCTCTCAGTGCTCTTTTTCAAAGCGGTGAGCCATGGAAGACAGCTGGTGCTACGAGTTTTCCGTCCACGCCTGCTCCGCGCAACCACTGTTCGATCATGACCAGGCTAAACAGGAGTTTGTGGTTATCCTGGCGACCGGATTGGTGACCCTCGAGGAGTCGTCGCACCGGTTTAGGGTTAAGTAACCCGAACATAAGTGAGTTTTCATCCAGGAGCACTTCCTGAAGCTGGCCGTTAAGCGATGACTGAAACCAATCGTCCACCACGTTTACGGCAAAACCGCGCTTCTTTCGCTTCAAGATATGAGATGGCAAGTAACGTTCGCACACTCGGCGGTGCAGCCACTTGCGACTACCATTACGGACCTTGAATCCTGCCGCGAGTCGCTGCACGTACTCGACGACCGTTCGATCGAGATAAGGCACACGGACCTCAAGGCTATGGGCCATCGACAATTTATCCGCATACATGAGAAGCTCGTCGGGCAGCGAAGAGCGGACCTCGAGTAGCTGAAAACCACCCAGTTCATCCGTGTGAGCCATTTGTGGAATCAGACTATGCCAGTAATTAACCAGCTCGTGTCCATTTCGGTTGGGAAGTATATCGCCCCGAAACAGTCCATCTATGACACCCGCCGGCGCCAGGGAAAAAACATCCTGATAGCGCTTCATCCTATCCAGCGTTCCCAGCGAAGAGACACCACGCTTCAATGTTTCGTTACGAGGCAATCGATCGACAACAAAGCTGACCGAAGAACGGATGACGGTTGGCAGCCAACGCCACCAGTCACCGTAGTGAACACCCAAATGCCGTTTGTAGCCGCCGAACAACTCGTCCGGTCCTTGTCCGATCAACGCGACTTTCACGTCCTGCCGTGCCCGCTGTGAAATGAAGTACATCGGAACAATCGAGGATGCCGCGATAGGTTCCTCCAAACATGCCACGATTTTCGGGAGAGAGCGTTCGAATTCGGCCCGGTCGAGCTTTACCGGCACATGCCTGGCGCCAAGGATCTTTGCCGTCTCCGCGGCATCCGTTAGCTCGTCGTCTTCGAAGCTCTTGCCATAACCTACGCTGTAGGCTGGCCATGGCCCACCTTGTTCGTTCATTAATGCCAGGAGAAGGCCTGAGTCGAGGCCACCGCTCAAAAGTATTCCGACCGGCACGTCACTCAGGAGATGTCGTCGAACCGCAGCGCGATACAATTCCAGAAGTTCATGTGTGGCCTCTTCATCTTCCTTCGGACTTGAAAAAGGAGTTGGCGTGTAGTTGTACCAACGCTCTTCTTGACACTGGCCATTTTCGACAACCAGCATCGTCCCTGGAGCCAGTTTCCGGATACCTTGAAATATCGTCAAAGGAGATGGCGTGTAGCGGAACCGCAGAAACAAGTTCAGCGCAACGGGATCAACTTCCGGCTTGGAGGTTTCAGCCGCAAGTATCGGACGAATTTCTGACCCAAAGGTCAGCTGGCCATTTGCGATCCGGTAATAAATCAGCTTGATCCCCATTGCATCGCGGGCCACCACCAATCGGTGGTTTTTTACATCCCAAATGGCTAGACCAAACATTCCGTTGAGATAATCAAAAACTTCCGTGCCCCATTCCTTGTAGCCGTGAATAATCACTTCGGTGTCCGACTTTGTGCGAAAACGATGACCGCGTTTTTCTAGTTCGGCGCGCAGCTCTTTGAAGTTGTAAATCTCGCCGTTGAAGATGATCCAGACTGTTTCTTCGACATCAGACATCGGCTGGTGGCCGCCGGCCAGATCAATGATGGAAAGCCGCCGGAAGCCGAGCCCAAGCGGGCCGGCGAAAAAGTAGCCTTCATCATCCGGGCCGCGATGGACCATCGTTTGGGTCATTCGCCGGATCGTTTCCGGTTTCACCGGGTCGTTCCGGATGAAGTTATACTGGCCGCAGATGCCGCACATGGTTTTTAAAAGCTGACAAGCTGAAAAACGGAAAAACTGAAATGAAACGGCGGGACGAAATGCTAAGACGCTAAAAGCGGAAACGCTGAAAAGCCGAAAT
>DATNNZ010000330.1:0-8386 GCA_035601575.1 Chthoniobacterales bacterium | reverse complement strand
GGGTACCACCAGTACGAGTGGCAGCCAGGTTGATAACATCCTCCGTGAGGATGGGCACTGGCAGTGGAAGCCAAGGCAACGCCCAGCATGGCGATAGTTAATAGTATTTTTTCATTTGGGTTGGATTTGATTTTGTTGGTGTGAGCGATTTGTCGCTCGGTTTTTCTATTATGCAGGGCGAATCCCAACCCTGATTGACTCGCTATTCTCTCAAGGCAGATCGGATCATTCCTCGAGGGGAAATAATTTTGGAAAATTGATTCGCGCTCTTACCCGAACATCCTGACCGGATGGATGTTTTAGCCATTCCGATAATGGGAAGTTTTTAGCGCGAAAGCGGGAAGGGCAGAAAGCGTCTCGGTGTGTTGGCGGCCACATGAGTCGTATGGGACGGATACGCTGCAACTCCCTCACTCGATCACTCTACCCTTGAGCGTTACTCGACAAACACGCCATTCCGTCAGCAGCTGTGCTTTCAATTTCTTCGTGTAGAACTCGATCGCTGGTGTGTTCCAGTCCAACACCGCCCACTCAATGCGGCCGTAGTCTCTGTCCCGAGCAATCTGAAACAGACGTTCGAAAAGGGCCGTAGCGACACCGATTCGGCGCATCTCCGGCAACACGAACAGGTCTTCTAGGTATAGCCCCGGCCGGCCAAGAAAAGTCGAAAAGTTCTCAAAGAAGAGAGCGAATCCTACCGCTCGTCCGCTCGATTCGGCCAAAAGAACCTCAACCGTTGATTCCGGCCGCGCCAGCACACTACGGAAAACTTCCGGTGAAGATATGACTTCATGAGCAAGCTTCTCGTATGCAGCCAACTGCTGGACCAGACGGAAAACGGATTCGGCGTCATCCGGAGTTGCGAAGCGGATTGAAAAGTCACTCATGGCAGGAGAAAGATGATCGATAGCCAATGGCCGATAGTCAATGTTCGCAAGTAATTGGCTATCGGCTATTGGCTATGCTAAGAGCCGAGGGATGAGATTGCTTGTTACGGGAGGGTGCGGATTTATCGGCAGTAACTTCATACGCTACGTACTCGAGCACTATCAGCCCGAGAGTGTAACCAACGTCGACCTTTTGACCTATGCCGGCGCGCTCGTTACTACCGCCGATTTCCCGCTCCGCTTTGGTGAACGCTACGAGTTTATCCGAGCCGATATTGCCGACCGAAAAGCGATGGAGGAGATCATCTCCAGGCATAGTTACTATGCAGTGGTCAACTTTGCGGCCGAGAGCCATGTCGATCGAAGCATCGTTTCGCCGGCCGATTTCATTCACAGCAACGTAGTAGGAACCACCGTTTTACTGGAGACCGCCCGAGACAACGGCGTAAAGCGTCTCGTTCAGATTTCTACCGATGAAGTTTATGGGTCCAATGAGTCTGCAATTCCATCGAGCGAAGCCGCCGTTTTGAATCCGAGCTCACCTTACTCGGCCAGCAAGGCGGCTGCAGACCTGCTCGCGCTGGCTTACCACAAAACCTATGGCCTGGATGTAGTGATTACTCGAGGTTCGAATAATTACGGTCCTTACCAATTTCCCGAGAAACTCGTGCCGTTGCTCACGATTCGCGCATTGCTGAATGAACCGCTATCGATCTACGGCGATGGATTGCAGGTTCGTGACTGGATTCACGTTGCTGACTATTGCGCTGCAGTTTTCGATGTGCTGCTGGAGGGCCATGCCGGCGGGATCTATAATGTGGCTGGCGGCACACCACTGCCGAACCTGAGCGTGGCGAGAAAGATTTTGCAATACCTCGGCAAAAGCGAGGACCTGATCCAATTCGTCGAGGATCGACCGGCTCACGACCAGAAGTATTCGCTGGATTCTACCAAGATTCGGCAGGAGATCGGCTGGAAACCGCTTCGCGATTTCGAAGCTGGTCTGGGAGCGACGATCGATTGGTATCGAAACAACGAGCCTTGGTGGCGCGACGCGCTGCAACCGAGGCATGCAACCTAGTGTACCGTCTCACATATAATGGTGACGTCGTTGCGTTCAAAATGGGCCGCCGCTACACTAGCATGCGACACAATGCCAAGTCCGACCGACGGCGGGCGATCAAAAATCTTTGGCCGGCCAAGAGGTCGCGCCTCTCGCAGAGTGGCTCCTGCAATGGTGGCTGTTTGGTGCTGTTAATTGCAGGATTCGTGATCATCGCCGCAATTGCCTGGGGTGCGATTTCGACCTACCAAGGCGCCTACCAGATGACTTCGCTGTCTCCGCGAACTTTTGAGCCGGTGCCTGGCGCAGCGGAAGACAAGGCGTTTCAATTGAAGATTCAAGCGGTTCAAGAGGCGGTGACGCGCGGTCAGGCAACCGAAGTTCGTTTTTCAGCTAATGATTTAAACGCTTGGTTTTTCGCGAACGGGCGGAATGCGGATTTCGCTGATCATTTACGCTTTCGAACGGAGGCGGATTGGTTAGTCGCTGATCTCAGCGTACCGCTTTCGTTCATGGCGGATGTACCTTTTCTACCGTCGATTCGTAGTCGCTATTTCGACGGACGGATCGCTGCACGATTAACTATCGAAAACGGCAGCCTGAAGATTCAGAATCTTGACGTAGAAGGTAACGGGAAACGACTTCCGTGGCTTTTCACCGGGCAAAGTTATAAGCACACAGTGACCGACGGGATGAACAAAGGAATCGAAACCCGGTTGCCCGAAGCAAGGCAGTTCATCCATCGAATCGAGTCCATCAAGGTCGAAAATAACGAGATCATCGCGA
This sequence comes from Chthoniobacterales bacterium, assembly GCA_035601575.1. Classification (GTDB taxonomy): domain Bacteria; phylum Verrucomicrobiota; class Verrucomicrobiia; order Chthoniobacterales; family JAFAMB01; genus DASTDH01. Next base: position 5,650 of record DATNNZ010000330.1, on the reverse strand, counting down.
AGCTGAAGTGAGCTGGTCACGCGCTCAACCTGAGACGATGCACTAGGTTCAATGGACCACTGAGCTCAGGATCAGAACTAGAGCGAGACCGAGCACAGAGAGAATAGTTTCCATCACTGTCCAGGACTTGAACGTCTCAACTACCGTTAGTCCGAAGTATTCTTTTACCAGCCAGAATCCGGCATCGTTCACATGTGAAAGGATCAACGATCCCGAGCCGGTCGCGAGAACCATCAATTCACGGCTCACTGTAGGATCGCGCTCCACAATTTGGGCGACCAGGCCGGTAGCGGTAATCGTGGCGACCGTAGCCGAACCCGTCGCGATCCGCACCAGGGCAGCGATGCCCCAACCCAGCAGCAATGGCGAAATATTCGCGTGTGTTGCCCATACTCCGACCAAATCCGATACCTTGGCGCGGCAAGCCGATGTGGAGCGCTACGAAGAAGGTGGTCCAGGGAACCCAGCTCTTGCCACCGATCGAAGTGAGACTAGTCGCCGGCGATCTGCTCCTCCCGATAAGACCAGGACGCCCCCCAGCATCGTACCTAATCCAATGATTATTCCGACGGAGCCCATCACATCGCCAAATCCTTTGCCAAAATTCTTGATGATGTCTGCCGGAACCAGGCCGGCGAGGAAGCCGAGCATCAGCGAAGCAACCAGCAGACCAAGAAACGGATGAACACGGAGCCGCGTGACTAGCACGATAAGGGCGACGACGGATAGGACGGCAGCGAGGATTGGTTGAAGTTCGGGGGGCATCGTAGGTGAAGGGTAATGAAAGGAATTGGAGTGATGGAAGGGCGAGACCCGACCTCAAATCTTTCCTTGCGAAACCGCTTCCACGATCGAATCAACGACTTCGTCGATCGGCCTATTGGCATCGACAACAAAAGCACCATGAGGTCGTTGCAAAGTCGCTAGCTGGCTATCTAATAGTTCCTTCGGAAAGAAATGAGCCTGGCGCTTTTGCAGTCGCTCCAAGACTGTGCTCCGATCAACATCGAGGAAGACAAATCTCACTTCGGGCAGGTGGTCCCGGAGGGTCTGTCGGTATGAATCCTTCAGCGCCGAACAGGCTAATACGACACAGTGACCTTCGTCAATCTGCCGGCGCAGTTCGGAATGCATTCGTTCTAACCAGGGAGCCCGATCGTTGTCGTCCAAGGGGATACCCCGTTTCATCTTTTCGACATTAGCGGGCGGATGAAAATCGTCCGCATCCAGAAATAGCCAGCCGAGACGTTTTGCCACCCGAGAGCCGACGGCGGTTTTTCCGGAGCCAGCAACTCCCATGAGAATTATGGCGCGAGGTTCAGGCATAGAGGGGAGGAAGATTGCCAATAGCCAATAGCCGATAGCCGATTTTGGCAATCCGCTATTTGCTATTGCTATCCGCTATTGCCCCGCTCAGGTCTCGATGAGTTGCTTTACCTCTTCCATCGGGGCTTGGCTGGCCCACATCACGAGCATACCCGCTTTTTTCTGAAACATCACATGCCATCCGTTTTCCAAGTAAGGTCCAGAGGGTACATCGGGGTTTCCTACCGCGTCCGCGCGAATGACGACTGCGTGCAGGAATTTGCCGGAGGGAAGATGGAAGCAAGTGAGTGAGGCCGGATGTTGCTGCCAAATAAAAACACGACAACCGGCGGTGGCCATCGCCTGGAGTTTTAGCGGAAACTGTTGCAGGCAAGGAGCGTCATGGGCCGCAATAAAAGCTTGTGTGGTTCCGAGGCTGGGGGTCTCGAGATCAAGTATCGGCGCCGGCTTCACCGAAACCATGGCCAATGCATCGGAGCGGAAGCTCCGGAGCTTTTGGGACGAACCGCGGAAAAGATCGACTTTTTGGCTAAGCAAGAGGGCGCCCAAAACGACTGTCGCAGCAAGTGCAAGCCAACCCATTCTCCAGGATTGAATCGGGCGTACGGTTCCATCCAACGACTCAAGAATGGTTTCTTTTAACCCTTCGGGTGGAGAGATCGACGCGAGCTTTTCAATGATGATTTTATCAATTTCGCGTTGCCGTGCCAGCCAGGAGCCGAGTTCAGAATCGTTCCGGGCAAGTTCTAACGCTTGCTGAAAGGTCGGGTCCGCCTCATCCTCTTCGTAAGCGCGAAAGGCACTCAGGTATTCTTTGGCTTGTTCTCTGGTCATATCAAGCCTCTGGGCTCCGATTCTTTGGCAGGGGGATGATCGTCTGGCGATCGCTCTCTAATGCTGTTGCTAATGCGTGTCTCAATTGTTCTTTTCCCCGTGAAAGCCGCGACATTACTGTGCCGATCGGAACTCCCAAGGTCGTTGAGATCTCCTTATAAGAGAGATCGCCCAGGTAAAATAATTCCAGAGCGGACCGATAACTTTCATCGACCATCTCGAGGGCACCCAACGCGGTTCTGGCGTCGATCGCGCGCAGTGCGCTTGGTTCCATAGTTGAGACGTCGTGCTCTTCCGGCCGAAATTCCACTTCCGGATGTGCCACATGAGTGCGTACCTTTCGGAGGAATTCCCGGCGAAGTGTAGTAAAAAGCCAGGGTTTGATTCTCTCGGGATCTCGGATTTGTTCCTGGTGCTTAGCCAGGATGAGAAAAGTCTCCTGGGTAAGATCAGCAGCTTCGCTCTCGTTTTTCGCCAAAGCTAAACCAAACCGGTAAAGAGCGGCGTAATGGTCCGAAACGATCGCGTGCAGGTCTATCTTCTTCACCACCGTATGTTGCGGTTACTAGCATCAGCCCGCGACGAGAGCCAATAACAAATAACGCCGCCAGCGCCGTGAGCGGTGATTCCTGAGAGGTGATTGATGATTGGTGACAAGTTGCTGGGGCGCCAGCTCCTATTGTTCCCCCCGAACCGGGGTTTGGGGCAGAGCCTCAAGTAAATCGGCCGCTTAAGCCGCACTTTTAAAATGGTATTAAGCGCGCACGCAGCCCCTCTCACTGTCTTTATCGCATCCCATTCTAGCCCGGAGGGACTATTCTGGGCCAAGCTTTCTGCTGCTTCCTTTTTGGCGGTTGCACCGATCATGGTGCTCGGATGGCTGACGCAGAAGCAACTGGTGCGCGGGCTAACCTTCGGCGCGGTAAAGTAAGCGCCAAGCTTCCGGAGTTGTCTCCGGTATCTGGGACTGATATTGTCGTCTATACTAGGGGAGGAGAAAGTTGGCAGCTGCCAACTTTTCATTAAGCTTATCGAGAGTGGCAGCCGCCGTAGGAGCAGGTTAAGGCTTCGCATAGTCGGTCGATAGTGTGATATCGCGCCAAGTTTCAAAGTCGTCACGCAATGCCTCTAGCTTTTTGGTAGCACGGTCATAAGCCACTTTTCCGAGCAGCAAATGCAATGGAGCTGTCTTTGTCACAACGGCATTCACAATGGCCTCCGCCGCACGACGGGGATCTCCCGCTTGAACACCGTTATTGCTATCGCGATAGATTCGCGTGCTACCGGCAGTCTGATCGTAATCGGGTATCGTTCCTGCGACCGTCGCCAACGACCCACCAAGAAAATCCGTCCGAAAGGGTCCAGGCTCGACCACCGTAACCCCGATCCCGAGAGGCGCAAGCTCGGCTGCTAGTGCTTCCGATATTCCTTCGACCGCAAACTTGGTTGCGTTATAGATGCCCCAGCCCGGCAAACCAACCAATCCTCCGATAGACGAGAGATTGACAACGTGGCCACTCCGCTGCTCTCGCAGGAACGGGAGGGCGGCCCGCGTCACGCGCAGCAAACCGAAAATATTTGTTTCAAAGACGCTCGCTATTTCCACATCCTGCGCCTCCTCTATGGCTCCGAGCAGACCGTGTCCGGCATTGTTAACGATCACATCAATCCGGCCAAAGCGTTTAGCAGCAGCAGCGACCGCTCCTTTAATTTGCTGGTCATCTCTAAGATCAAGAGAAATGGCCAGCAATCGATCCGACGTTGATTCGAACATCTCCGCGACTTTCTTTGGATTGCGAGAAGTCGCAATAACATAATCCCCTCGAGAAAGCGCAACACGCACAATTTCCTGCCCAAAGCCTTGAGACGTTCCCGTTACGAACCAAACAAGCGGTCCGTTATTGGACGAAATGCCGAGTTTTTTTTCTCCCATATGCATATATCCAGAGAGTAACGCGGAATCAAACTTTGCCAACGCCCGCCATAAATTCGACGGTGCGGTCCTGGGTATAATGCTTCTGACTGAGAGCCTTCGCACGGCAGCAACTGCTACGAACTCGCAGGAGCTGAGATGTGATTCCCAAAGGCTACCGGCGAGCACGATGAGGTTGTTGAGTGGCTCGGAAAGTGAACCGCTCGATTAAATTAGTCGGTTGGGACGCTAGTCCTGTTCGCGGTCTGCCCCGGGTCGGCGCAGTGCCGAGCCGTTCAAGCCCACGGTTGTTTGTTCTGAGAGCGGTTTTCTTCCAAAGAAACCGCGCAAAGCTTCAAGATAACCACAACGTCTTCAATGAATGTCTGCGGGTTCTCATCGATCGGACTGGGGCTGCGCTTCGCAAAGCGTTCGAATAGGCTGCAAACGCAAATTCACATAAACTTGGCCGAGGAAGGGGTGACTACATTTCTCATCGGGCAAGCCGGCGTTATCGACGCGCCATTGTGACTGAAATGTTGCAAAACCTGCATTGCGTGGTGTTTGTTAGGAATATTGATTAGCTCGCGGTGAGCAGTATTACGGTTGTCACTTTAGCCTTTGGAATACTCGCCATTTTCCTCTGGCGGGTCTGGTTCGTCACACAGTCGCCGAATTCTCGCGTTCGACTGCAAGCCCGGCGAAAGCACTGGCGTTTCGAAGAAGATCGCGCTGGATTGTGGTACAAGATCGAAGGAATCAGCGCTGGTCTCCGCTGGAGCGCGGAATGGAATGCACGCGAGTCCCCTCCCTATTTTGAATTGGCGTTTCCAGACCAGCGAAAGTTCGACGGCTGGTGTTTCATTTCTCGTCGGGAACGTCAGGGAAAAGAATCAATGAAACTGCTGGCCACGATGTTTACCGGGAAAGCGCAGCCTGATTGGCTGGCGGACTGGTTACATGCTCGAGTGCAATTAACCGGCATTCCGGATTTCGATCATGATTACGTGCTCTCGTCTTCGCGACCTCTGACCCAGGAAGAGTTCCCGTCGGCTTTGGTTACTCAATTGCGAAGCTTACCAGAAGCATTGATCCAAAATCTCCTGATGATTCGAGGTCAGGGAAGATTGCGCTTGCGCATCGATCAAGCGGAGCGAATTGACCCAATCGAAATGGCCGACGAGCTCGCGTCCTTTGCTCAGCAAGCCTTGGCCGATTGGAAAACCTGATGCGATCTTAACGCCGGGAACGCCGGCTTGCCCGACGACGTGGCCGTCATAGCTTTAGCGAAGGAGGAAGCTTCCGGAGTTTCGAACGAGGGCGAAGTCGGGTAGCGCCGGCCCGAAGGCCCTTGGGAACTTAGCCCAGGCTTGAAGCCTGGGGTTTGCATGTCTAATGGTCGTGCCCGGTCTGAAGGACCGTCTGGAACGCAAACCCTAAGATTCTGTTTGGGTTCGTGATCCACAATCTTGGTGGGTCGCCGCGCCGAGCTTTCTCGCGGTCCTTCAGACCTCATGCGTCAAAAATGAAGCAACCCAGGCTGAAGATGACATGAGCCGACAACTAGCAGCACCCGCT
>DATNNZ010000329.1:0-12649 GCA_035601575.1 Chthoniobacterales bacterium | reverse complement strand
TCGGACTTTGATTGCCGACCCGCGGGTGCAGGTGGTCGCGGTTTGTGATCCGCGGCTGGAAGCAGCCCGGCAGACAGCTGCCACCATACCGGGCGCGGTTGCGACTGATGAGAGCCGGGAGATTTTATCTTCCAGTGGAGTCGACGCAATCATCATTTGTACTCCGACCGATAGTCACGCGCTGCTGATCGAGGAGGGGGCTCGTGCCCACAAAGCAGTCTTTTGCGAAAAACCAGTTGCCCTTGATTTGCAAAGAACGAGACAGGCTCTTCGGGTGTTGGAGGAAAGTGGTGTTCCCTTTCAAATTGGATTCCAACGACGATTTGACTCCGGCTATGCGGAAGCCCGGAACAAGACCACCATCATTTCTTTATGGATCGTTTCCACGACGCGTTTCGCGCAGAGCTGGAGGCTTTTTTTACCGCGGTCTTGGAGCGGACGAAACCTAGTCCAGGTGCGGCGGACGCACTGGGCGCTTTGCGGATCGGGTTGGCTGGTACCAGCAGCCAAAAGCTGAGGCGAGTCGTGAAACTCGAAGAGATCGACTGAGTCCGATGAGAGCCATGATTAGCCGGTTATCCAAGGAAACGCAGCGAACACCTATGTCCGCGTTCCAAAAGAAGGAGGATCTTAGTTGAAACCTAGCTCTACCATTGGTGTTGGATTCGTCGGCGTTGGTCGCATGGGTGAAACGCATCTTCGCAATTTGGGTGGTTTGTCCGACGTTCAAGTAATCGTCGTTGCTGATCCTAATTTACAAGCAGCCGAATATGGTAAACGGCTTTCGGGAGCGGAGATCGCCACCATCGACGTAGAACAGGCTATCAGCCATCCATCGGTTGACGCTGTGGTGATTGTAACTCCCACCGATACACATGCTCGGCTAATTGAGTTGGCCGTGCGGGCCGGTAAAGCTGTCTTTAGCGAAAAACCGATCGCTTTGGATCTCAAGGAAACCAAGAGAGTGGTTGATCTCATCGGCCAATCGAAGGCGCCGGTCCAACTCGGATTTATGCGCCGGTACGATCCAGGCTATGTTTCGGCCAAGCAACGAATCGATGCCGGAGAACTCGGTCGGATCGAAACCTTTCGGGCGCTCAGCCGAGATACTTATCCACCGAGTCTCAAATTTCTTCGACAGAGCGGCGGACTCTTTCTCGATATGGCGGTCCACGATCTTGATCTCGCCCGGTTTCTGGTCGGTGAAGTTGAAGAAGTTCACTCCTGGGGCACGGTTTTGATCGATTCGCGCTTTGCTGAGGCCGATGACGCCGACACCGCGGTAACCTTCTTGCGCTTCGTCAACGGAGCCTTTGGGGTGGTCGAAACCTCGCGCCGTTCGAATTGGGGTTACGATATCAGGACGGAGGTCGCTGGAGCAGAAGGAAAAGTAGTGGTCGAGGGAGTCCAGAAAACTCCGGCCGTCTTCTCCCGCAACTTCACGGCGACTTTTGATCACTTCGAGAATTTCCCGGATCGATTCGCGGCTGGGTACCGGCTCGAGTTGGAAGCATTTTTCAAGGCGCTGCAGGAGGGCCAACTGCCAACTCCTGGGGCCGAAGACGCGCTAGAAACGTTGCGACTTGCGATCGCGGCGGCTCGCAGTTGGCGAGAAAAGCGTTCGATCAAGCTTTCGGAGATCGCTGCATGAAGCGTCACTATCGACCCGCCCTGACCGGCCAAACTCGAATCGACGTCACAGCGGAAACAGCTGGGTGGAAGTATCTTTCATTTCGAGTGGTAGCGCTTGATCAGGGAAGCAGCGAAGAACTCGGTACGGCCGGCAACGAGGTGATCATCGTGCCGTTATCCGGCCAAGGCATCTGTACTTTTGGAGGTCGAGACAACCCATTTGCGCGAAGCACTGTTTTTAGCGGACCTACTGACATTTTTTACTTGCCGCCCAGGACTCAATACGCAATCAAGGCAAGCGAACCGGCGGAGTTGGCGATAGGCGGTGCGCCAGCGGAAGGTCGGCTACCGGCCCGGGTCATTCGGCACTCCGAAATTTCGGTCGATGTCCGCGGCGACGCCAACGTCAAACGCAGCGTCAGCGCGTTGGCGGATTCCGATCAGCTGACCGAAAGACTAACTGTTTACGAGATTCACACCCCGAGCGGCAACTGGTCGAGCTTCCCTCCACATCGACACGACACCCGGGATCACTCTTCTTATCACGAAGAAACCTACTATTACCGATTTCAACCGAAGAACGGGTTCGCCATCCAGCGCATCTACACTCGGGATACCGAGCTCGATGTCGCCATACCAGTGCTAAACGGGGATCTCGTGTTAATTCACGAAGGCTACCATCCGGTGGTCAAGGCTCCGGGCACCAACGCTTACTATTTGAATTTTTTGGCCGGTGATGTTCGACGTATCTCGGCCGTGAACGACCCGGAATACGATTGGGTGGCGTCGAATTGGAATGGGAATCCGATTTCCGTTCCGATTGGAACCAAGTAAACCTACGTGGACGGACCTGGAATGAATGCGGAAGCGAGACGGCGTAAGATCCTCCATCTGCTGGAGGAAGCAGGAACCGTCAAGGTTGAGGACCTCTCCGATCGTTTCACAGTTAGTCAGGTCACGATCCGGAAGGATCTGAGCGACCTGGAGCAACAGGGGCTTTTGCAGCGGACGTATGGAGGTGCGGTTTTTTCGCACCGAAGTCGATTCAACATCTCTTTCATGGACAAGGTGAATTTGCAGGCGGCCCAGAAGGAAGCGATCGCTCGAACCGCACTGGAACATATTCATGAGGGTGATACCATCATTCTTGACGCCGGCAGCACCACCCTCTCTTTGGCGTCGGCGTTGGTAGGCAAATTCCAATCCCTCTACGTCATTACCAGTTCGGTCCCGGCCGCGCTAGAGTTGGCCCGAGCTGGCTATGAGTTGCTGCTCGTGGGCGGACAGATTCGTAGTTATAGCTTAGCGCTCATCGGCGGAGCTGCCGTTCGGACATTAGAAAGTTATCACGCGGACCGAGCTTTTTTGGGGTCTTCCGGTACGACGATCGCCCATGGCCACAGTACGCCGAACCCTTTGGACGCGGAGGTCAAGCGCGCGATGATTCGTTCTGCCGACGAGGCCTACGTGTTAACTGACGCTTCGAAATTTGGCCATGCTTGTCTGGCCAATTATGCGCGGCTTGATGAGGTCGCGATGATTATTACCGATCCCGGTATCCCGCCTCATTTCCTGGAAACCTTTGCCGAGCGTGGGATTGCTTGTCGGGTGGCGGCCACTGATTCCGATCCCTCAGCGGAAGCATCTTTGGCCGCAGCGGTTTAGCACTAACAGCGCGCTGATTCATTTCTCCAAACCTAACCCCCCAATACAATGATGAAACCAACTAAGCTGCGTCTTTTCGCAGTACTTGCTGTCGCCACTTTGGCGATTCCGTTCTCGGCTTACGCCCAGAAGAAACCACATATTATTGTCGTTACCCATGGCCAAGTCTCCGACTCCTTTTGGGTCGTTGTGAAAAACGGTGTTGAGGCGGCGGCCAAGGAGACAAGCAGTACTGTCGAATACCGGGCGCCGGAAAAATTCGATATGGTTGCCATGTCGCAATTAATCGACGCCGCCGTTGCCTCGAAACCTGACGGTCTGATCGTGTCGATCGCGGATGCATCGGCCTTGAGTAAATCAATCCAGGCGGCGGTCGCTGCCAAGATCCCGGTGATTTCGATTAATTCCGGCTCGGATGTTTCCAAGAAACTGGGTTGTCTGCTCCACGTCGGACAAGAAGAAGAACTTGCCGGTCAAAGAGCGGGCGAACGCATGAAGGCAGAGGGAGTCAAGAAAGCAGCCGTTATTAACCAAGAGGTAGGAAACGTTGCACTTGACCTGCGCGCGAAAGGTTTCTCGGAAGGACTTGGCACTAGTGCCGAGGTAGTCGCAGTGACAATGGATTTTACTGCGTCTCGAAACGCGATCAAGGCTTACCTGCAGAAAAACTCTGATGTCGAGGGAATTCTCGCACTCGGCCCTGCTGGTGCTGAACCGGCGCTGCAAGCCCTCGAGGAGGCAGGTAAGGCTGGGAAAGTCAAATTCGGAACTTTCGATCTATCCGCAACTGTTCTGCAAGCAATTGACAAAAAGGAGATGGAGTTTGCGATCGATCAACAGCAGTACCTGCAAGGTTACTTGTCGGTGATGATCATGGCCAACTACATCAAGTACGGACTCCTGCCCGCTAATGATGTTGTGTTAACCGGTCCTGGCTTTGTAACCGCAGAAACTGCGAAACAAGTGATCGACCTTAGCAAGAAAGGAATCCGTTAGTAAGTGCAAATGAACGCTGGGTGGGGTGGCCATTAATCGCTAACACCGATCACCAGCCATCGCCCCCCAGAGTTCTCCCAGCTAATTTCGGAGGCGCCTATGAATCTCAGAAAATTGTTAATTCGACCTGAACTAGGTGCGTTTATTGCCGCCGTCGGAATCTTTATTCTTTTTGCAGTTGTCGCCGGCCGGCAGGGATTTTTGTCGCCTGAAGGCACCATCAATTATCTGGAGGTTTCCGCGCAGCTGGGGATTTTGGCAACTGCAGTCTCGTTGTTGATGATTGGTGGCGAGTTTGATCTTTCGATCGGCTCAATGATTGGAGCGGCCGGAATGGTCATTGCCATTCCCGTCACTCTTTTTGGATGGCCGCTTTGGCTGGGAATTATCGTGGGATTCCTATTCTCGGCGGCGATTGGCTATATTAACGGCTGGTTGGTCGTGCGAACCAGGCTCCCGTCATTTATTATTACTTTGGCTTCGCTCTACTTGCTACGGGGACTGACGATCGGTTTCACGCTTTTGATCACTAACTTTACTCGAGTGTCGGGTCTGCGCGGCTATATCGAAGGCGATCTGTTAGCTCCGATTTTCGCCGGACGTCCGCTCGGGTTGCCGATTTCCATCTGGTGGTGGGCAGTCCTCACTATATTTTTGGGTTGGATCCTGTTCAAAACCCCGTATGGAAATTGGATTTTCGCGGCGGGAGGAGACTCGTTAGCCGCCCGCAACGTAGGCGTCCCGGTAGCACGGGTGAAGATCTCGCTCTTTATGTTGACCGCTGCCACCGCAACGCTCCTGGCGGTAATTCAAGTACTCAACACCGGTTCGGCCGATGTGCTGCGAGGCGAGCAAAAGGAACTGGAGGCGATCGCCTCCGCGGTAATCGGCGGATGCCTTTTGACCGGCGGTTATGGCTCGGTTTTTGGAGCGTCAATCGGGGCGTTGATCCTTGGTATGGTTCAACAAGGCATTTTTTACACCGGGATTAACACTGATTGGTTCAGAGCGGTGCTCGGTGGGATGTTATTAGCGGCGGTCTTACTAAATAATTATCTACGGCATCAGGCGTTGCGTGCGCCTTAAGGATTGATTATGGCCATTTCACAAACAACAGAGAAGTCAAACGAACCGATCATCGAACTGCAAGGTATCGACAAAGTTTTTGGAAAGGTAACAGCGCTTCAGGATATCTCGTTTAAGTTATTCCCGGGCGAAGTACATTGCCTGCTCGGGGATAATGGTGCCGGAAAGTCGACTTTAATTAAGATACTTTCGGGCGTCCACCGACCGACCCGGGGCGAGTTTCGCTTTCTGAACGGTCCGGTAGAACTGGACTCTCCCCGGCAAGCGCTCGATCTTGGTATTGCTACGGTGTTCCAGGACTTAGCAATGCTTCCGCTCATGAGCATCACGCGAAACTTTTTCCTTGGTCGTGAACCGAAGAAAACCTTCGGCCCGATCAAAGTTTTCGATTCGGCGAGCGCGGAAAAGACCACTACGGAGGAGCTGAGAAAAATTGGGATCCGGCTGCGCGACCCCGATCAAGCGGTCGGCACTTTATCGGGAGGCGAGCGACAGGCGGTAGCAATCGCCAGGGCAGTTTATTTTGGTGCCAAGGTGCTGATCCTGGACGAACCAACCTCGGCGCTGGGTGTAAAAGAGGCTGCGGTTGTCTTGAAATATGTCGTTCAATCCAAGGCCAAAGGAATTGGTGTCATCTTCATCACTCATAACGTCCACCACGCCTGGGCGGTCGGGGACACCTTCACCGTTTTGAACCGTGGTCGGAGTTATGGCACTTTCCGCAAGGCAGATACGCATCGCGAAAATTTGTTGCAGATGATGGCGGGCGGCGAGGAATTGGACGAACTTGCGGTCGAACTCGATCTAATCGCTAAACGAGATTCCGGACCGATGAGCGAACTCGAACACAGAGTGGCCGAGGATTTGGAAGCGAAGGATAATTAGAAAGATATTGTTGCTATGACCCCAAAAGCATTTTTTATCGGCGGGGAATGGGTAAGTTCCCCTCAGTCATCCGAAATCAAAAACCCGTATACTCACGAGCCGGTGGGCAGCTATTTCCAGGCGAGTCCCGAGCAGGTGGAGCAGGCCTTTCAATCCGCGCATGAAGCTTTTAAGCGCAACCGCGAACTAACACCAGCAGCGCGTGCGCTCTTTCTGGGAGAAGTGGCGGCGGTCATTAAGCGCCGAAGCCAGGAATTTGTAGACCTGCTGATTCGGGAAGCAGGAAAACCGGTAACCCAGGCCGAGGCTGAGGTTGCGCGCGGCCAATATACCTTTCTCTTTGCTGCCTCCGAGTGCCGCCAACCCGACGGCGAACTGATCGCGCTGGACGGAAGCGAATGGGGCAAAAAGCATACCGGCTCGGTGCACCGTTTACCGATTGGGGTCATCTTTGGGATTACACCATTTAATTTCCCGCTCAACCTCGTAGCCCACAAGGTGGCTCCCGCTCTGGCTTCGGGGAATGCGATTGTTATTAAACCTTCACCGCGGACGGTGCTGACCGCGTTGCTCCTGGCTGAGTCTTTACAGGAAGCCGGCGTACCGAGCGGATTGGTCAATATCGTGCCATTTGATGTCAGTTTGATGGACCGCTACTACAACGACGAACGCGTCAAAATGATTTCATTCACCGGCAGTGCTGCGGTGGGTTGGAAAATCAAGGAAAAATGCAACACCAAGAAGGTTTGCCTGGAATTAGGAGGCAATGCTGCTGCCATTGTCCATGACGACGCGGAGTGGGAAAACAAGATTGCGCCGATCGCCACCGGCGCTTTTGGCTATGCCGGTCAATCCTGTATCAGCATACAGAGGGTTTATGTGCAGAGCCGGATCTACGGAGCGTTTCGTGATGCTCTGCTTGGTTATGTAAAGGCGAAAGTCAAGGTCGGGGACCCGCGCGAACGAGAAACGGTGATTGGTCCAATGATTGCCTCAGAAGCAGTGCAAAAGGTTGCCAAATGGGTCGATCAAGCGGTCGCCGCCGGTGCGAAACTGGCAACCGAAAAGACGATTGATGGTCAGTGTGTGGGACCGATTGTGTTGGAGCAGGTGCCGGAAGATCAACCAATTAGCTGCGAAGAAGCGTTTGCGCCGGTTGTGGTACTCCAACCGTACGACGATTTCGGAGACGCAATCGCGAAAGTGAATCGTTCGCAGTGGGGAATGCAAACCGGGGTATTTACCCGCGATTTGAAGCTCGCCCACCAGGCGTTCGAGTCACTTGAGGTGGCCGCCGTGCTCATCAACCAAGTACCGACCTTCCGAGTGGAGAACATGCCTTACGGCGGTATCAAGCTGAGCGGCTTCGGCCGGGAAGGTGTGAAGTATGCGATGGAGGAAATGACCGAGCGCAAAACCTTGATCGTGAATTACGGGTAGGTCGGTCGGGACCAGCTGCAGCTGGTCCGTCTGAACGGACGCGCGGCCGCCCTCGCTACGCTTTGGCGCGCCCTCGGGTTTAGGTTCGGAAACGCGTAGCTAGCCGCGATCCGGCGGCGGCCGGACGAAGTCGGAAGCGCGTCCCTACCGGTTCAATGAGCTTCTGCCGGTTTCCCCGGCGGCCCGAATTTCTTTATTGCCAGTGCCAACGCGACCCCCACGCCGGCGGCGACAATCAGGCCAATAAAGCAATCAAAATAGGAGAGGAGCGAAGCCTGCTGGTTTACAACGCTATACAATTGGGCCTCGGCCCGGTTTGCTGCTTCGACGGCAGAATATCCGGCATGCCTGAATGCGCTGGTTACCTGTTGCAGCCAATCGCGGTAAATTGAGTTGTCGGGAGTTAAATGCTGCACCAGCACACTTTGATGAAATTGGCCGCGCTGTGCCAATATCGTGTTGGCGAACGTAATACCAAAACTACCGCCCTCGTTCCGAAATAAATTGGTGAGACTACTAGCCTTGTTGTTCTTCTCCAAAGGAAGATAGGAATAGGCGACCTGACTGATCGGAACAATCAGAAAACCTAACCCGAATCCTTGAAGCATTCGCGCTTGGGCGAAGATACCGTAGTCGGCGGCCAAATTGAGCTGGCTAATGTGCCACACTGCGATCGCCAAGAAGAAGAATCCAATGCAAATCAGCCGTTTCGCTCCGACGATTGGGGTGAGTCGCACGATGAATGGCGCCATGAACACAATCACCAAAGCTCCTGGAGTAAGCGCCATTCCAGCGGTGGTAGCGTCATATTTGTCGAGCGTTTGCAGCAGTTGAGGCATCAGTACCGTGCTGCTGAATAAGATGAATCCGAAAAGGAAAAAGAGTCCACAAGCTAGTGCGAAGTTTCGGTTCCCTAATAGCGTTAGGTCGACTACCGGGTCTTTTTGGTGCAGCTCCCAAATGATCGCGATGACCAATGCAATCACGCTGATCACTGTGAACGTGGTGATGAAGGCGCTTCCGAACCAATCGTCCTCCTGACCCTTATCGAGGACGACCTCTAGACAGCCGAAGCCAACCGCGAACAGAAGAATTCCAAGATAATCGATCTTGGCATTACCGGCGGCTTTGATTCGGCGCCGCTCTTCGGTAAATGCGGGTGGGTCGGTGACTAGCCGGCTAGTCAAGAACAGCGACAAGAATCCAACCGGGATATTAATAAAAAAAATCCAGCGCCAGGAAGAATTATCCGTTATCCATCCGCCCAGAGTTGGTCCGAGTGCCGGAGCAAGCACGATCGCCATACTGTAGAGCCCAAAGGCGGCTGCGCGTTTGGCCGGCGGAAAGGCATCGACCAGCATCGACTGTTCCGAAGGAGCCAGGCCACCACCGGCAATGCCTTGCAGTACTCGAAAGAGAATCAAGGTCCCCAGGTTTGGAGCCACTCCGCATAGAAACGAGCTGAGTGTAAAGAGGGCGACGCAAGTCATATAGTAGTTCTTGCGTCCGAAAACACGACTCAACCAGGCGCTTAGGGGAAGAACTACCGCGTTGGCCACCAGGTAACTGGTCAACACCCAGGTTGCTTCGTCGAGACTGGTTCCGAGGCCGCCGGCGATATGTGGGAGCGAGACGTTCGCAATGCTGGTGTCGAGCAGCTCCATGAAGGTCGCGATAGTCAGGGTCAATCCGATCCACCATGGATTCACTGCCCGCCCGCTTGGTGTGATCACGTGACTCATGTCTGCGTTTGACGAATGGCTTCGATCCGGATCTGTTTGCGCCGGTCCCGCTCATTGCTCAGCAATTTCAACTGAATCATCAGTGGCGCCGAGGATGGCCGGCGGAAGCGGCTCAGCGCGGTACTGCCGTCGGCCGAAGTTGTCGCGGAGGTTGACCTTGGGTTCAACCGATTCGCCTGGCCACAGCCGTTCGAGATTGTCAGAGCGTTCGTCGAAGACGATTTTCACCGGTACTCGCTGTACCACCTTCACGAAATTGCCGGTCGCATTTTCCGGTGGCAACAATGTGAACCGGCCGCCAGTTCCGACCTGAAAGCTTTCGACATGGGCGCTAAAATTACGGCCGGGAACCGCATCAACTCGTACGGAAACAGGTTGACCAACTCTCATTTGTTTCAGCTGTGTCTCCTTGAAGTTAGCGACTACCCACACGTCGGGTGGAACCAGGGAGAAGAGCGTTTGACCTGGCTGGACATAGTTGCCTGGTTCAACATTTTTTTTAGTCACTCGGCCGTCAAAAGGAGCGAAGATTTTGGTATACGACAGTTGCAGCTGAGCCTGGTGCAGTTGCGCCTGCGACTGTTTTTCTTCAGCCGAGGCGGTAACGTATTGAGCAGAGGTCAGTCGAACCTGGGCCTCCTGAGAAGCGACTTTTTTGGCGGCGGATTCCACATTGGCCACGGCGCTTTTCGCCTGTGCGACCGAAGCATCATACTCGCGGCGGTCGATCACATGAGTCTGAAAAAGGCGTTCGTTCCGTTCGAGGTCTGACTTGGCATTGTCCGCCGTGGCCTGAGCGCTAACTAGATCCGCTTGGGCCTGCCCGAGGCTGGCTTGCGCCACGTTCTGTTGCGCTTCGGCTTCCATCAACTTGCTCTGAGCCGAAGCCAGATTGGCTACCGCGCTCGCCAGCGAAACTTCGAAATCGCGCGGGTCCAATTCGATTAACACATCGCCCTTCTTTACTTGGTAATTATCGTCAAAATGAACGGCCTTGACATGGGCCGAAAGTTTTGGGCTTACCTGGATCACGTGCCCTTCAATGGCCGCGTCATCGGTCGTTTCATAACCGACGTTGTCGATATACCAGAAGGTGCCCCCAGCCAGCAGGAGCAGACCCACGGTCAGAAGAATAACGAAACGGCGAAGTGACCGCTTCGGTTTGGGATTCGCCATACTGGCCGCGGGGACGGCAGGTGCAGCCGGCCGATCTGAATTGGCGGTTTTGAGCCGAGGGGCAGGCGTTGTCGCTGAGGTAGCGCTCATAGGAGCTCCGTATTCTGGGTTAAGGCCGGCGCGCCTGGCGGGTCAGTTCCGCAATCGCAGCCAGCGAAAAACGAGTGATGTGGTCGGTGATCTCTTCGATCTCGGCTTTGCCGATTTTAAAATCGGGATTCAGGCGCTCGATAATCGGGCGTGATTGATGGAAATAGAGACATTGACCCATCACACTGGAACCAATGAAGGAGAGTTGTCGCCGGTTGAAACGACCGCCCGTCAGTTCGCCCAGCGTCGGCATTAGGAACTCGTCCCTTAATGGTCGAATATTCTTTTCCACTAGCTCATCAAGTGCGGTGGTCGGGTTAGCCATCTCCCGCGCCATCAATCGCCGTTTCCAAGCGGGGCGATCCGGGCCGAGCATATACTCTAGAAAACGGGAAATCAGACTGCGCAATCGATCCTCGGGTGAATCGGTCGCCTGAGCCATCGTGTCGTGCCAAGCCGCTCGAGCCGAGCAAGCGTCCAGCACGACGCGGTTGTACAGTTCTGCTTTGTCTCGAAAATGGTAGTTCACCGCGGCCACATTGACTTCGGCGCGCTCGGTGATAACGCGAATGGTGGCGCCCTCAAATCCGTGTTCGGCGAAGACTTCGCCCGCGGCATTAAGGATTTTATTGCGGGTGTTTTCTTCGCTCAGCTCCGGCGGTTCGATGCGCGAGCGTCGCTCTTTGGTGACCATGCGCCAGTTTTAAACAAATGTTTGAAACAGTCAAGTGAAACATTTGTTTAATACGAATGTTTGACCGCCGTCGCTCGACCCGCTCCCCCCGGCCCATCTCTGACCAAAATCGCCACCCGGCAATTGCGAGCTACCGATGACGGTAGGGCGAAAACCTCGGCGCTTTGGGTAGCTGCGCTCTACGGTTTTGCACATCCCCATGCGCCGGGTTTGAGCCATGGGTGCCGGTCCGCCCTTCAGAACCACCAACGCTCAGTCTCTACCAATTCTCCCCCCTAGGGTTAGTCTCAGATCGCTTGATCCGCCTAGCTCGCTCAGGTCACATGCATATGGATTCACTTTTCGACACTTAGCGCTTACTTGCGGAGGTGCGGTTCAGCCGATCAAGACGAGGATGAAAATTGATCTTCATGCCCGCAAAGAATCCAAGAGCCTCTGGAAACCTCCAACGGCGAACGCGGAGGTCAGACCAATAAAGACCCAGGTGCCCATAGCGGTTAAATAGCCAAGCAACACACACGCAGTCTTTCTCCATCATTCCGATGGCCAGAAGCACTAGGCCCAGGCCGGAATGCTTTTCGAGAACGGAATGGGCAATAGCAACATCAATCCGAGACTGGCGATAACTATCCCCAAGCCGATCGATCGCAACATACCAGGCCGGGCGCGCAGGAAAGCTAAGCGTGGCCGAACAAATTTCTCGAGCTGGCGCGCCACTTTGATAGCACCAGTTAGGAGTTGGTCCGACCGGGCGGTTGATAGCCGCCGATGCATAATGAAGTGCGGCAGCCATGGCTCACGTCCAATCGCCAGAGATGTGCCGATTAAGCATATGGTAATACCGAAAGGCATCGACAGACCTGGGATAGCAACAAAGCAGAATGGCAACGCTAACAGGATTAGCACCATGGCGGAGCCACGAGCTTTGAGTGCTTGCTCAACTCGGCAAGTGTGAGGGCCTTATCTTTCACGCGAGCGTGCAGCGTTTCAAGGTCGGTCGACAGGCGCGATTGGTTGGAGCTTCGATCAGTCGTCATCGTAAATTAGTAACAGGTGGCGAATCGTGGCCAGTTTTCGTTGTAGGCTCTGCCGTCGCTTGATGTCGACGGTTCATGAGTAAAGAAAGACCGATCGCGGCCAGTAGAACCAAGCCAATGAAGGTGAATGAAACCGCCGTTGGGACGTGGTAAACATCAACTAGCAGCATCTTGGTCCCGATAAAGGAGAGGATCACTGCCAGGGC
>DATNNZ010000328.1:0-24823 GCA_035601575.1 Chthoniobacterales bacterium | reverse complement strand
CAAGATACGGCAATGGTTTGTATTGTAGACCAGCGGATAGAAAATATCGATTGTTATCGGGAATGCGCGGATCACGCAGCGTCGCGTTTTTGATCGGCGTTTCATCGTAAGCAAAACCAGTTCGCAGAGTCAGCTGCTTGGTCGCGTACCATTCCAAACCGACCGAATAACGGTAAGCGTCTTTGTATTGCAGATTCAAGACATTGGCCGGAGTGCCGGGATTATCGAAGGTGATGGGGATCTGCTGCAACCGAGTCCAACGCTGGAGTTCGATATCACCCATCAGCGCGAAGTTAAGCAAAAATCGTTGATAGATACTGAAATGGTAGATCTCGGGCAGATCCAGCCTAGCGCTTGCGTTCTGATTGAAAAAGACATTGCGCAAAGCGTTCCCAGCCGGGAATGCTGGAATCGGCAAGGTCACGCCAGGCAGAGGTGAAAACGCCTCGGAAGCAGTAATCACCGGCACTCCGCTGAATTGGGCGCTGCCGCGAATATCATGTTCGATGCCGGATCGATAGCTAAATCCGATTCGTCCTTCTTGCAGACACGGTATTTCATTCCCTTTCAGATATTCGAAGATTACGCCTACCGTGAAACCGACGTCCCAATCATCGCCGTGCACCTCAGCGACTCCATCGCGTCCCTGCGGAACAAAGCCGGCTTTGGCGTAGGCCTGTTTCCGTCGCTGTGACGAACCCGGGAATGAATGGAGCGGGAACGCCAGATGCGGCAAAAGCAGCCGGTAGAGCCGGAAAGAATTGACTGCTCAATATGTTGCTTCCGATTCCGCCGAAATCGACGGCTTGGCTCAGCCTCTCCTTGCGGCAACAGTGCAATCCCTGCGGGGTTAAAAAAGATAGTTGAGGCATCTTCGGCTTGGGCCGCACCTCCAGCATACGCGGTACCTAGACCGCTAACGCTCTGTTCATTAATAACGAAAGACCCTGCGCGAGCCGGAAGGCAAATAAATCCAGTAAAAGCAACTGTGGCAGTTACAGAAAAATAAATGCAGGAACGAAACCGTGGGCACTTCATGGGACGGGGGAATTCCAAGGAGGGAAAACAACCTTCCCAGAAAAGCGTACCGGGTTTAAAATTACAATAAAATTTCTGCTAAACAGAAATTCTATAATCCACTAGACTTAAACCTTTTAGAATTGTTCCTCGGAAAGTTCGACGGCGCTCTCGCCGCCACGGACAACGGTGTGAGCCAAGCCTGGCGCTGTGGCCAATACGTGCTCAGCAAAGAAGCGAGCAGTCGCAATCTTGCCGGAGTAGAAACCCAAGTCTCCTTTGCCCTCGGCTAATCGGTTTGCCGACACCATCGCTCCCCGAGCAAGCTGCCAGCCGCCGGCAACAATCCCGAAAAGTTTGAGGAAAGGTACCGCTCCGGCCATTACTCTTTTTGGGCTCACCGAATAATTGGCGACGATGTACTCCACGGCATTTGCTAGTGCATCCACTCCTCGAGTGTATTCGTCGCGAATGCTCTCCAAAGACGCGTTGGGTTGATTTGTTCTTAATTCTCCCTCAAACCGTCGCATTTCGTCTACGACGGCGCGCACGGCCTTGCCCCGATCGCGAATGATCTTCCGGCCGACCAGGTCGTTGGCCTGAATCCCGGTTGTTCCTTCATAAATCGTAGTAATCCTGGCATCGCGCCAATGCTGGGCCGCTCCGGTTTCTTCGATATATCCCATGCCCCCATGTACTTGAATTCCCAAGGACGCTATTTCAATTCCAGTTTCGGTGCTCCAGCCTTTCACTACCGGGGTCATCAAGTCGACAAATGCCTGGTTGCGTTTCCGGTATCCTTCGTCGGGATGTCTCATCGCCAAATCACGGCCGCCGGCCACAACATAAGCGAGTGAACGAGTCGCCTGGGTCAGCGATTTCATCAGTAGCAACATGCGCCGCACATCAGGATGCCGGATAATCGGCACCGCCTCGCTCCCTCCCGAAATATCGCGCCCTTGGAGACGCGTTTTGGCATAGGCCAATGCCTGCTGGTAGGCACGCTCGCCAATCGCGACTCCTTCCAGACCGACGGATAACCGGGCGAGGTTCATCATGATGAACATGTATTCCAGGCCTCGATTCTCCTCGCCCATCAGGTATCCCACCGCACCTTCCTGATCGCCGTAGGACATCACACACGTCGGACTTCCGTGTATACCCAGTTTGTGCTCCACCGAAAGACACCAGACATCGTTCCGCTGTCCCAGACTCGCGTCCTCGTTGACCAGAAATTTCGGCACGATGAATAGCGAAATCCCTTTCACTCCTGCCGGGGCATCGGGTGTACGGGCAAGCACCAGGTGAACGATGTTTTCCGATAGATCGTGTTCTCCGTAGGTAATGAAAATCTTTTGCCCGAAAATCCGGTAGGTACCGTCGGCTTGCCCCACCGCCCGAGTTCTGACCGCGGCCAGGTCCGAACCGGCCTGGGGTTCAGTTAGATTCATTGTGCCGGTCCAACGGCCTTCCACCATTTTTGGTAGAAATTTCCTTTTCTGATCATCGGTTCCACGCAGCAACAGGGCCTCAATTGCACCCTGAGTGAGCTGAAAGCAGGCAGAAAAGGCCAGGTTGGCCGATTTCCACATTTCTTGTACCGCGGCACCAACTAGGCCAGGGATCGCCTGGCCCCCATATTCCGGTTCGAATCCGAGGCGGTTCCAGCCAGTATCTATATAGCTCTGATACGCTTCCCGAAACCCGGGCGCCATAATCACATTGCCGTCCTTCCAGATCACACCTGCTTGATCGCCTACTCGATTGAGCGGTGTCAGAACTTCGCTGGCAAAACGGCTCGCCTCCTGCAAGATCGCGATTACTACCTCTTGGTCTGTCTCCTGCCAGCCGGGTAAAGCAGTTACCTGATCGAGTCCGGCAAGCTCGCATATGACGAACTGCATATCCTTGAGCGGCGCTTCATAAGTACTCATCGGCATGGAGGTACAGTAATCAGTATTCAGTCATCGGTATTCAGTATTCAGTATCCAGTAGTCGGCAATCACTGGCAGACTGCGCCAATCGGGACGACACCCTTCTTCCAGACCGATTAGCGAATACTGAATACTGATTAGCGATTACTAAATATTCTCTCCCCTTCCGCTATGCTTTTCAAACGCTCGTAGTCACATTAGCCCCAATTTCGCCTTACTCCGTCGCAAATTTTCGACGACCAGTTCGGCAATGTCGAGTACCTGCGGCGCTCCCGGTTTACCCGCGCTTTCGCTGGCGTTGAGCATTGATTTGCAAAATGGACAACCGGCCGCGACCACTTGGGCGCCAGTCTGCTCTGCTTCGCGAAACCGGTTCTCTCCGACTCTCATCGTACCCGGTTCCTCTTCCTTCCAGAACTGAGCGCCGCCTGCGCCACAACAAAAACTGTTGTTACGGTTTCGAGGCATCTCTATCAGCCGATCGGTATGACCACCGGAAAGGACGGAACGAGGAGCGTCGTAAACGCTGTTGTGGCGTCCTAGATAGCAGGGATCATGATAGGTGATCTTTCCGCTCAGGATCATCTCGGGAAGTCTCCCTTCGTTAATTAGTTCTTCGATCAACTGGCTATGATGTAGGACTCGATAGTCTCCACCCAATTGCGGATAGTCGTTCGTTAGCGCATTGAAACAATGCGGACAGGTGGTGACGATTCGCTTGGGCCGGCTTTGCTTCGAACTACGCCCCTCGCGGTGAGAGGCTTCCGGTCTCGTCCGCCGCGGCGGCCCGGACCCATCGTCAGCCACGGCCGCTTCCCCAGAGGGGAGGACAGCATTCAGCGTTGCCACATTTTCTGTCGCTAAATTGTGGTATAAATACTCATTTCCCGCCCGCCTGGCAGGGTCACCGGTGCATTTTTCTTTCTTGCCTAAGATGGCAAAACTTACCTTTGCCTGCGTCAGGATTTCGGCTAAAGAACGCGCGACCTTCTGGGCGGAGGGGTCATAAGCGCCCGCACATCCCACCCAATACAGGACTTCGAAGTCCGGGTTCTCCTCGACGGTTGGTACCTTGAGATCGCTGCCCGGCCAATCCGCTCTCGATTCTTGGGCTACCCCCCAAGGGTTGCCGGAGCGTTCCATGTTGCGGAAAGCACCATTGAGTTCTGGCGGAAATTGTCCCCTAGTCATGACCGCGTCCCGCCTTAGATCCACGATATCAGTCAGCTGTTCGCAACCAACCGGACACGCTGCAACACAGGCCCCGCACGCTGTACAGGCCCAAAGTGCGCTCTCATTGAGCGCAAATTCCATTACTGGTCGGGGGCTCGGATTTCCGGCGGCTAAGTTCGGCCGAATTAAGTTGAGCTCGTACCGCTTATTAATTTCGATCGCAGACGGCGCTAAAGCCTTACCGGTGACGTGAGCGGGACATACATTGGTGCAGCGATTGCACTGAATGCAGGCGTAAGGATCCAAAATCTGAGTGAATCGGAACTGTTCCAGCTTAGCTACGCCGAATTGTTCAATTGCCTCGTCCTCAAAATTAATTGGATCAAGGGCCCCGGTTCCCACTTTCTTGCCAGCTCGGTCGCGTCGTCCTAAGCCCAGTCGGATCGGCGCCACGAAAAGATGGATGTGCTTTGAGCGCACGAAGTAAGGCAGAAAGGCGAGGATTAACCCAAGCGATGTCCACCAACCGACGTGCCAGCCGATCATTCGATTCGGACCAAATCCAACGCAGCGGGCGATCACACTTGCTACCGGTTGCCAGCCGTCGACTTGACGTTCAGCAGCCAGCAACGATCCGGCCCCGATCAGACGAAATCCAACGTGGAAGAATATAAACGCGGCAACGATAAAGCTATCCCACCGAACACCTCCAGCTCGGACATTTGCGTGAAGCAAAACGGACTCATTGAATCGCTCCAATTGGGTGTCGTTCCGAACAAAGCGGCGCCAAAGAAAAAAGACTATCCCAATCAGCACCAAAAACCCTAAAATATCCGCACCCGCTCGAAACCAGTTTCCAACCAAAGAACCTCCCAACCAGGTAAACCAATGACGCGGGCAATAGCCTTCCACGACGTCCACCAAATTGACTAACATGTAAAAGCTGAATCCATAAAAGATAAAGCTATGAAAGAAGCCTACAATTGGGCGGCCCCGAAAGACTGAGACCTGAGTGATTGTTTGAACTATTGCCTCGCGAATTCTCTCGAATGCCCAATTCGTCCTTGAATAGTACTCGGGCTGGCCGCGCCTAGTAACCGCAATAATCTGCCTGAATCCAAGATAGGTGTAATAGATCGAGAGCGCCGCTAACACAACGAACAGTATTTTCTCAGGAACGGTCAGCATAGGTCCGCAGAAAGGTTACGGGTTACGGGTTACGGGTTACAGGTTGCGAGTTGCCGGGTTGCGGGTTGCGGGTTGCGGGCCAAACGATCGGCGCGCGTCTCTTAACCCGTAACTCATAACTAACATCTGCGATTCACCCTTTTTCGGTTTTGCGGTTCAAAGCTGCGCGGTCAGCTGAGGAAGAATCTCCAGTGCGTCCCCCACTAAGCCATAGTCGGCCACCTGGAAAATCGGCGCATCGGGATCCTTATTAATAGCCACGATCACTTTCGAATCTCGCATCCCCGCCAGATGTTGAATGGCTCCCGATATACCGACAGCGATATACAGATCCGGGGCAACGATTTTACCGGTCTGCCCGACCTGATAGTCGTTGGGTACAAAACCGGCGTCCACCGCCGCACGAGACGCTCCGACGGCCGCGTTTAACTTTGCTGCAAGTGCTTCCAGCAATTTGAAGTTCTCTGCTTTTTGCAAACCTCTCCCTCCGGAGACGACCACCCTGGCGGCGGTCAATTCAAGCTTTTCGCCGCTCGACAGCTGACGACCAAGCAATCGGGTACCGCTCGGATCGTTAACAATCTCCTTCACCGACTCAATAGCCGCGTTTCCTTGCGCGACGGCAGCAGCGTCAAAACCTGTAGAGAGGACGGTCAGAACTTTGATGGCATCGGTTGCTGACTGCACAGTTGCAAGTGCGTTGCCGGCATAGATAGGCCGGATAAAGGTATCAACTGTGAGCACATCGATGATCCCGGAAATTTGCTGGACATCGAGCCGGGCGGCGATGCGAGGGAGCACATTTTTTCCGAAGGTAGTAGCCGGCGCCAGCACATGCGAATAGTCACCCGTTTGGATGTGCTGTAATACTTGAGCAGAGACAGCTTCAGCCGTCTGCGCACCGAGATGCGGAGCATCCGCCACAAAAACCTTATTCACACCGGCGACACGAGCACTGGCCTGGGCAACTACTTCTGCGTCCTCTCCGACGACCAAAACGTGAACCTCTGGATTCCCGCCTTTTTCGCTGATCTTGGCGCCAGCGCTGATCGTGTGCCGAGTGGCGGGTTTTAAGGCGACGTTATCATGTTCAGCAAGGACTAAGATAGACATAGGGGAACAAAGGAGTATTGGAATACGCCATCACCAATACTCCATTCCTCCATCAGTCCAACACTCCTTTGTTTTCTACTTAGATGACTTTCGCCTCGTCCCGAAGCTTAGTGACGAGTTCCTCTACGCTTGCCACCCGAATTCCCGCTTGGCGAGGACGCGGCGCTTCGACTTTGAGCGTCGTTAGCCGCGGCGTGGCGTCGACCTGAAGATCCCCCACTTTGACGATATCCAGTGGCCGTTTCTTCGCCTTCATGATGTTGGGAAGAGTCGTATACCGAGGCTCATTGAGACGCAGATCGGTCGTGATCACCGCCGGCAGCGGAAGCTCCAGGGTTTCCAAGCCCCCGTCAATCTCTCGCGTGACCACAGCTTTTCCACTGGCCAACTCCAGTTTCGAAGCAAAGGTCCCTTGTGGCCAATCCAGTAACCCGGCCAGCAACTGGCCCGTCTGATTGGAATCGTCGTCGATCGCTTGTTTACCGAGGATGACTAATTGCGGGTTCTCTTTCAACACCAGCGCCTTGAGCGCCTTGGCAACTGCCAGGGGTTCTAGATCATTCTCGGATTCGACCAAGATACTGCGGTCTGCACCCATGGCCATCGCGGTCCGCAGCGTTTCCTGGCAAGCCGACGAACCGATCGAAACCGTGACTATCTCGGTCACGATCCCGCGCTCCTTCAGGCGAATCGCCTCTTCGACCGCGATCTCGTCGAACGGATTCATCGACATTTTGACATTGTCCAGGTCCACCCCGGAACCATCGGATTTGACCCGGACCTTTACCGTAAAATCGACGACTCGTTTGATCGATATTAAAACTTTCATGGAGCAAGCTCAGTCCTGAATTCTAAGATGGTAGGAGGGCGAAACAGATCCGGCGAAAGCCGGATCTGTTAGCAATGAAGTGTTGGAGTAGTGGAGCATCGGGGTCTAAAGCTGACGTGTGGCAATGCGTGGCGAACACATTCTAAGCAATCGAATCCTCCAAAAGCAAACAGGACTCCGATTAGTGGCGCGAAAACTGATCATCAATATCCGGATGTATCTATCATTGGATGGCTCGTTCCTCCAGGCTCACAGATCCTGCTTTCGCTGGATCTGTTTTTGAGGGGCTAATGGGGGAAAGAGACGAAAAAAGGAGGGCGTTACGCGGAACCATGGGTTCCCGAGCTGGACCAACTCGTCCATGAGCATGTCGATTACTCCGCTGCGGTCGAAGTGATCACGACGCCAGCGCGTTGGAAAATCGCGGTGCTCGCGGAGGCCGTGTACGGCGTTGCGCAGTTGTTCCCGCGGGGATTGCATGCCCGATCGGCGTCTGAGAATGCGTCGGACCCCTCCGGCGGGTCGAAGAGAGTGCGCTCGAACCGGCCCTCAAAGGCTTCGTCAGCGAGCACTTCAGCCATTTGCGCTAAGATTAACTAATCGGCGATCAGTGACTCACCGTGGATTGGTAGGACTCTCTCTTTGCTTGTCGTCCGCCATCACATCTCGCCGCTTTCATCAGCGCAGTCCTCGACGCCAGTTCTTTTATAGATCGGCAAGCCGCCGCCCCTTTCTCTCCGGTGGTACCTCTATACAAAGAATGCCCAGTTAGCTTCCTCTTCGATCCTCCTGCTGATCGGCGGCCACATTTTCTCGCTTAACCCCTCGTTGATGAGGTATCTAATAACAGCCGCTTCATGGTCAGGGTTCAATGGCGGCGTCGACGATAACCGAAATTGTTTCCGGCCGTTGGATGTTTCCTGCTCGACAGGCTGGAAGAAGTACCCGTTGAGATAGAATTTTTCAAGACACAACTCTCTAGAGTTTCCTGCGAGTTCAGATTTCATTAGCAGACCGGCTGATGCGAGATGTTTCGTCGAAGCAAACCCAATAAACCAGAGCACGAACCCACCAGCACAGAGGGCTATCCAAGTTCCGAGATAATACGTCTTGTATTCACTCCATATGACCACCGATACAATGACAATCAGCGTCCCTAAGTACAGTGCCCCGCTCCCGTTACTCTCTCGAGTCTTTGGCATATCGTTTTCGTATTAGATTGTTCTCTTTGGAGACGAATTTAATCGATTGAGTAAAGTTTCGCCGCGAAATCGACCGGCATTCGCACGCAGCCCGCCGATGCCGCGTAGCCCGGGAGATAACCGGCGTGAAACGCGATGCCGCTCCAGGTGAGCCGCTGCATGTGGGGCATCTGGGCGCCCTTGTAGATGCTCGACGTATGACGAACCTTTTTTTGCAGGACAGTGAACACACCATTTGGTGTCCGCTTGCCAGTGCTTAGCGTTGAGCGCCCGATACCCACCCCGTAGCGATCGCATACAGAATTTGGTCCGGCAAACTGACGAGAACGACCACCGGCCCAGCCGGTGAAACTTCAGGATGCCAGACATAGTTTCCCGGCTTGAGAGTCGCGGTGAACGGCACAACCGGCGTTCCTTTGGTGTGGGCTTGGGCATAAGACTCTGCCGGCGTGAGAAACTCTAGGCTGAGGGCGGCGAGAACGGTTGCGGCGAGAAACGAGGGTCGTTGCATGGGGAGCCAATTGTCGGATTACAGTGTATCGATGGTCTGAGGCAGAGCGTAAAAGCAGTGCGCCAGAAATGATCAATTCCGATTAGGCACCCGCAAGAAGCGAACCCCAATAAGGTAACGCCATCCGAACTGTTCGGAGTATCACCGCGCCCCGATCGCCGTTGCTATGGAGTGAAGCGATGACCGCCGCACCGGCTTGATTTAAGAAATATGCTCGGAAAGCGAACATGATCGACCCGGTCAGTTGCTTGCGATCCTGCATTGCTCACAGAGTCCCGCCGCTGCGGATGAGCGACATAGGTTAGTCAGCTTTTATCAGGGAGAAACTTTGGTAACCGAGCGCTCGTTTGCCAAGCTCGGCTTTCACTCGCTCTGACGCTTTACCGTCGGTCCAGATCTGAATGCTTTTGATGTTCGAATCGCTACCCGCGAGGCCAGCCAGCGCGTCTACCCGTCGAGCGGCCGCTGCGGTCCAGATCGCATAGTCGAGCGACACCGGAACGAGGAGTACCCCATTGCGGTCGACTGCGCAGAGCAATTCGTCCTGAAGTCGGAGGGATTGCAATGGCGCCACCTTTTGCGAGTAAGCGGCGAGCAACTGGGCAACCTGCTCGAAGTATCTCGCGTCCTGCTCCGTCAATGCCTTATTTGCATTCTCCAGGAAGAGGTCCGGATTGGTCTCCGTTTTGTTCAGCGAAGCCGTGACGGTCGTTGCCTGCTTGAGTGTGTACCAGGGATGATTAAGGAACTGAATGATGAGGTCGCGGTTGGCACCCAATTTAAGGAGGTTCTCTTCATTCCATTTTCGTAAGCTATCGGGGGACGAATCATTAATCAGACTATCGACGGTCTGTTCAATACCGATTATCGTCAGACCGATACCGGCTGCGCCACCGACCGGCAACGTGCCGATATCGAACGCCAGTCCACCGCCCGATTGCAGGCCGGGCTGCTCTTTCTGGCCACGATCGCGCTCCTTGTCCCGTCGGCGATCGCCGAAGCCGATTCCACGACCGGCGCGGCGTTCACAAACAAGTTGAGCGTGAGACTCGCGGTGCTGCTCATCGCCGCTTACGGACTCGGCATGCTCTTTTCGCTCAAGACGCACCGCGAGTTTTTCGGCAGCGTGGCAGACGGGGAGGAAGGCGAAGAGCCGTGGCCGATCGGGCTGGCGCTCGCCACGCTCGCGGGCGTCACTGTGCTGGTAGCGCTGGTCAGCGAGATCTTCGTGGAATCGGTGCAGGAGGCCGCGGTGGCGTTTGGGATGACGCCCGCGTTCGTGGGATTCATCGTCGTGGCGCCAGTGCTCGTGCTGCTCAGTTACGTCATCGGCCCGGCACCGATGGATCTGCGATTCTGGCCGGGCGCCGTCGTAATGATGCTCATCGCCACCCTCACCGCCTCCCTCGTGACCAACAGCGGCCGATCGGCGTGGTTCGTCGGCGTGCTCGTACTGATGGTTTACCTGATTTTCGCCCTGACGCTCTTTCGCCCTGACGCTCTATTTGCTGCCACCCGGTGCCCGCTGACCGTCAGCTATGGCAGAGCCCCAGCCGGATGATCTTGAGCCGGACGGCAAATAAAACGCCACAATGGCTTAGTGAGGTTTTGCAGCCCGGTCTCGATGACGGTGTTGTTGGAACCGATTTTCCATGCAACGCGCTGAATCCACTGGGCCGAACAGACGCCACGATTTCGGCAACACCAAGTCCCCGTAACCGATCCTCGCGTAGGTGACGCCGGAAAAGTAGAACGATGACTCGGCATCCGGCAGACACTTCTGCCACCAGAAGAATAACGCCCAAACCGCGATCTCAACGAAGTGAATTACAATCAGCTATCAGGTGATCCGAACCACTAACAGGTCACCGGCCAGAAACGCGTCTCCAGCTGCGCGGTCAAACGCAACACAGGATTCAATACGACCCCTAGGGCGGTGGCGTGGAACAATACGGTTGTGGCAACGAGGCACCAGGCAATTAATATTTTCGCAGGCATCGGCGTCACGATTTTGGGGCAGATCCTGGGGCAGCTCCGCTTTGAAAATCCTCGATCGCGTCCGCGAGCGTCGTGAAGCGGTCGATGCGGCCGGTCTTTTTCTCCACGCCCTCGACGCGCAGCATGTCGCGTACGGCCGAGCGCGCTTCGACAAGGCCGAAAGCAATTCCACGCTTCAAGAGTTCTGCGTGCAGCGCCAGGAACATCCGCGCGCCGGCCATGTCGATATTTGGCGACGTCGAGAGATCGCAGATGACCAGCCTGATCGGTTCGCGCGCGGCGTCGAGACGCGCGAGCACGGTGTCAAAGATGTGTTCAGCGTTGAAATAAACAATGCTTGACTCGACGCGGAAGGCGAGCACTCCGGGCGTTGGCTCGTTGTCGGCATGCCGCTTGAGATCCGAGTAGCGGCGCGCGCCCGGGATGCGGCCGAGGAAAGCAACGTGCGGCGACGACACGCGCCGGATCAGCAGCACAAGTGAAATGATTGCGCCGATGAGCACGCCCTTGAGCAGCCCTGCGGATAGGACACCGAGCAGCGCAACCATTGCAACGAGGAACTCGTTGCGATGCACCTGCCAGAGATGGCGCAGTTCCCTGACCTTCACGAGACCTGCGACGGCCATCAGCACGATCGCCGCGAGCACGGGCTGCGGCAGATTACGCAGCAGTTCACTGAAAAAGACGGCGACGAGCATGATGAGAATCGCGCAAAGCAATCCGGAGAGCGGAGTGCGCGCCCCGCTGCTTTCATTTACGAGCGATTGCGACATGCCACCGCTGACCGGAAAACCATAGCCGAGCCCTGAGGCAAGATTCGCTCCTGCCAGAGCGAGGAATTCCTGGTTGCTGTCGAGGCGATAGCCATGCTTCTCGGCAAACATCCGGCCGATTGCCGCGGTTTCGACGGCGCCGAGAAGGAAGCACGCGAGTGCAAGCGGCAGAAGGTCGACGAGCTCCTCCCAATGCACAGCGGGCAGCGACGGTACTGGGAGGCCGCGCGGCACTTCGCCAAGCAGTTTCACACCCTGCGCGCTAAAATCCACGACCGAGGCCGCGGCAATGCCGCCGATCACCACGAACAAAGCGACGGGCTTGTTCGGCAGCAGTTTCTTGCCGAGCATCAGCACTCCGAGCGCCGCGCAGCCGAGCGTGAGCGACACTGTGTTAGTCTCGCCAACATGACGGAAGAACACATCCATGCGTTCCCAAAAATTTCCGTGTCCGCCTTTCACGCCAAACAGCTTTGGCAATTGCGTACTCGCGAGCTGCAGCGCCACGCCGGCCTTGAAACCGATGAGGACGGTTTCCGAGACGAAGTTCACCACTGAACCTGCTCGCGCCGACCACGCAAGGAATGCTATCGCCCCCGTCAGCAGCGCCGTGCAAGCGGCCATCGCGCCGAAGCGCGCCGGATCGCCGCCGGCCATGCTTCCGAGCGACGAGCCGATCAGCAGCGAGATTGCCGAAGTGACGCTGATACATGTGTGCCGCGAGCTGCACAAAAGCCAGAATACCAGTCCGCCAAACAGACACGCGTAAAGTCCCGCCTGCGGCGGCAAGTTCGCAAGCGATGCATCGCCGAGCGCCGCCGGCAGCACATACGCCGCGAGCGTCACGCCCGCCGCGAGATCAGAACGAAACCACTGAGGCTTGTAGCTCCGCAGCCAATACGCCGCGGGGATCATCCCGCGCCACTGCCCGGCCCGTGCCGGCGCCTCGTCGCTGGCGGCTGGTCGGTTCATTTGCTGGTGTAACTGAGATTCGAAAGCTCGCAGCTGTGATAGTCGTTGGTGAGCGTTCGCATAAGATTTCCTTGAGAGGCCTAGGGATTGAATCAAATATTCATTTTGAGGGAGGCACAGGGAGGGGGCCGAGAAAGCTCTGCGTAATTAAAGGGACGATGAAACCGTCGGACCCATTTTTTTTAACCCGAACCAAACATACACCGCGCAAAGGAGGCAAATAAGCGCTGAGCACGCGAACACCCCTCCGGCGCCCACCGAGAACGCATGCCGGTAGGCATCGGCAAGTTGGGTGCGCACCATCTCAGGAATGGCCAAGCCGCCTCTCTCCGCCTCCTTCTGGATGGATTGGCGCAAGGCTTCCGTCGCGGCGGCAATCTCCTGGCTTGATAGCCCGCTCGGTTCCAGGCGCTGGTAATACGCCGCGCGCGCGACGGCCGCAAGGACGCCGGTTAACACCGCCGTTCCGAGGGCGCCGCCGATTTGCATAGCCGCTCCATTGAGGGCCGCGGCGCTGCCAGTCCGCTCCCTCGGCACGGCACTGAGGATGACGTCGGCTACGGGCGTTACGACAGCGATGTCCCCAGCACCCAACAGGACCAGCGCCAGAAGCACTTGCCCGTAATGCGTTTCCGGGGCCAGCAAAATCAGCAAGCTGCTACCGGCCGCCATAAGCACCAGTCCCCCCGCAATGACCTTTCTCGGTCCGATCTTGGCCGTCAGTGCGCCCGCTACGGGTGCGAACGCCGCGGCGGCAGCCATCATCGGCATGAGCCGAAGAATCGCTGAGATTTGGCCCACCTTTTGCACGGTTTGCAGGAAATAGAGCAGTGGTAGAAGGGTGCCGCCGATGACAAGTGCGGCCAATAATCCGGCCGTGACGGCCACAGAAACGATGCGATCGCGAAAGAGCGTGACATCCAGCAGCGGATCCCTGGCCCGCCGTTCCCACCAGACGAAGGCGAGCAAGGCTCCGATGCCAACGGCGAGGGATTCCAACACGCGCGGATGCAGCAAGCCTACGTGGTTGATCTGAATGATCCCGAACACCAGGCCGAGCAGACCGCCAGCACAAGTGAGTGCGCCGATGCCATCCAGCCTCCGGCCTTCGGTTTTTGCGACATTTCCCGAGGCAAACAGGAACACCCCGAAGCCACTCAGGGCGGCCACCGCGGCAGGCATCAGAAAACCGGCACGCCAACCCTGCGCTTCCACCACCAGGCCCGCGCCGAGTGGCCCGAGCGCCGCGCCGAGCCCGGACAACCCGAGAAAGAGCCCAATGACTCGCGCTTGTTCTGCTTGGCTGAACGCGCCGGCGATTAGGGCGAGCGCCATCGGCCCGATGGCGGCGCTGGCCAATCCGTCAAGGGCGCGTGCTACCAGGAGCATTCCACCCGTCTGCGCGACCGCTGCGAGTAAGGATGCGCCCACCATACCGAGGGCGCCGAGCACGAGCACGCGACGCCGGCCATAGACGTCACCCGCAACGCCGCCGGCGAGCATAAAGGCGCCGAGCATCAGCTTGCCAAGGGTGACGGCCATTTGCATCACCGCGGAGGAGGCGCCCAGGTCGCGGCGCATCGGACCCAACGAAAGATTCGTGACTGCGGTGCTCAGCTCGTTCGTGAGGCTGACCAGCACGCAAGCGGTGAAAAGCCACCAGCGATGCTCCACCTGCGCGGTGGCCGCTGGCTTTTCATCGAAGGTTTCGGCGCTCATTGCGAAGCGATCCTAGGTTCGCGTTTCCAAACTCAGCGCAGCGGTTCCGGCATCATGATGAGCCGCCCCAGGCAAAATCGGTTCCGGAAGAGTAATATTTCCGTATCCGCGCATTTATCATTTGGTTGTTTTGCCTTCCAATGCTTTCTATAGAGCACGCTGCCTCAGCCTGATCTTTACAGGAACCTGCAAAAAATTGTACACTCTTGGCAATAGTACCTTGGTCCCATAGCGCTGCGCTAGGGACAAATAGCAGAATCAACATTGCCCTTGGGGCATTTTCGCGCCGGTATGCGAAGATGGTCCAATGCAGACGGCTCTCAAGTCAAAATCAAAGATGTGGGTCGGGTGGAGTTCGGCGCGCGGACTTATTCGTTGCGAGGCAGCGACCGTGTTGTAGTAACCGCCCGTCTTGCCATTGACTAGAAGCGCTCCATCGCCGTGCTGTGCGCCGACCAGGAAGCCTCCTTTTACAATCTGAGGAAAAATGAGAATTGCGTTTGCTTTTGTACCGACGGCCCGCGCTGCCGGATTGCTCGAATAGAGACTGTTCAAAGCCGCCTTCGCGTGCCCGGTTTAAATCGGCTGCACTCGCAGCCCGGCCAGACCTAGGCAGCAAAGTAATGGCACCAAGAGCTAGAGCGATGGTAAGGAAGGTGACAGTCTTCATGGGATTGACGGATTTTGGCGTCGCTTGGTGGGCGCCGAAGGGCGGTGGCGTGCTTCCTCGCTCTGTTCTGCGAGCATTCTGCGAAAATTGGAGCGCTCCGCTATGGGACTTTGGTCCCCTAGCAGCATCAGCTCATCGGCTGTCGACTATGTCCTGGCTGGAAGAGCGCGTTTTTGCCGAGGGCCGGGGTCGAACGTTGCATGAATCCATGAAACTCTACGAGCGGTGCGGTCGAAGCGATCGCGCTCCAAGAGCTGCGAAGGCCTGGATGTGACCGACGCTTTGAATCACTTTTCCGTAGCGATCCAAACAGGATACCGAGCCAGAAGCCTGCGCCAATTTGAGCGACCGAAAACCTCTCGATTACACCCCTAACGCTCAGGAGTGTGCCCTGCAATGTATTGCCAATCTGCGCAGTGGGGGAATTGGCATGCGGCTCATACCCTCATTTTCTCGGAATAGAAAAATGGCACCTTAGTCCCATGCATTCAGGCTGGTACCGTTCTTTTCCTTAGTAGAGGATTCAGCACATGAAATACGATCAGCCCCTCATGATCGTTCTAGCTGCGCTCGCCTTCGCGAGCTGTTCAAGCATAAGTATTCGCACGGAGCACGATCCGCGAACAAACTTTGCGAAATATCGGACCTACGCCTTCGCTCCACCTCCGAAGAATGGCATTCAGCCTGGTCCTGGTGTCCGGGCTCAGATCGAGGCGTCGCTTGATCAGGGTCTAGCTGCGAAGGGCTACACAAAGTCGGCGAAGCCGGACTTCTACATCGTTTATCACATCACTAAGAGCGAGCAGGTCCAGGTGAGTCAATATACCGATTGGGGATATGGTGGAGGATACAGTTACCGCTATGGCGGTTATTATCACCTTTGGCCAAGTTATCCGATCAGCTATGCTCAAGTGACTCGTTACACCGAAGGCACGCTGATTGTAGATTTCGTCGATGCGAAAACGGCGACATCAATCTGGCGAGGAACGGCCACTGGAACCGTCGGGAGCGCGCAGAGCAACCAACAAAAGATCCGAGAAGCGATTCAGAAGATGCTCGAGACTATTCCGCCGAGGGGGGTAGAAAGATGAAACGCGGATTGCGGATTGCTTGCGCGCGGACCCGCTCTGCTATCGGGACGGCCTATTGGGGGTGCGAGACGAAGCCAAATGCCGAATCGGAGCTTTGCCTATGTGACCAACGTCCCATAGAAGCATCCAATGGAGTTGGTAAGCTGCAAGGCGTGAGCAGTAATGGCCAAGATGGGTTGAGCGAAGAAGTCTGGATGCTTTTGAATGACGGAAGTGGCTAACCCTGCGTCCGCGCAATCCCGTTACTAACTATGACCCCCAGATCACGTTTAGCGAAGGCGTTTAGTATCGCCGTCGTCCTTAACCTTTCCGGCTGTGAGAAGAAGATTATCCACACCGAGGCTCCGCCGCCTCCGGAGGTTTTGGTAACGGAGGTCGTTAAGGCCGATGTGCCGACGGTGGGTGAATGGGTTGGTACGTTGGATGGCGAGCAGAACGCCGAGATCCGAGCCCGGGTGACCGGCTATCTGCAAAAAAGGGATTATCAGGAGGGGAGTTACGTGAAGGAGGGTGATCTGCTGTTTGAGATCGATCCTCGGCCATTCGAAGCCGCTCTCGACGAGGCAAAGAGCCAGTTGGATCAGGCGAAGGCCATCCAATTGGCGACGGAAGCCGATTTCGAACGATCCCAAGAACTCTTTGATAAAAAGGTGATTTCCGTACAGGAATTCGAGAATAAGAAGCAATTAAACCAAGCGAATGTCGCGAAAGTCGGAGCGCTCGAGGCCGCAGTGCAAACAGCGCAGCTGAATCTGGATTTCACAAAAATCACCGCACCGTTGGATGGTATAGCCGGACTTGCGAAGGCTCAGATTGGGGATCTGGTGGGCACTGGCTCCACTTCATCACTAACCACCGTTTCGAAAATAGACCCGATTCGTCTCTATTTTCCATTAAGCGAAAAAGATTACAAGGAGCACGCACATGGACTTCGGGGGGCAATGCAAAAGCCGTATTCTGAGCGCCCAGAAACCATTGAAATGGTGTTTGCCGACGGGAGCGTTTATCCGCAAAAAGGAAGATTTTCGTTCGTGGATCGCCAAGTGGACCCAACGACTGGCACGATCTTGATTGCCGCTAGTTTTCCGAATCCGGAGCACACGTTGCGGCCGGGACAATTCGCAAAAGCGAGAGCTACGATCGACAAAATTGTTGGTGCTTTGGTCGTGCCCGAGCGGGCGTTAGTAGAGCTTCAGGGAAATTATCAGATTGGAGTCGTCGGCGAGGATAACAAAGCCGAAATTCGCCCGATAAAAATCGGACCGCGCTTTAATCGGCAGGTAGTTGTTACTGAAGGATTGAAGGAAGGTGAAAAAGTGATTGTCGAGGGGATCCAGAAGGTCCGACCCGGCATGGTCCTGACTGCTAAGCCTTACCAGGAGCCGAAGGCGGATACGGCTGATTCTCTGAGACCGCAACAGGAAGCGGAACCAGCAACGAGCTAGAATCCGGAAGAGACGCGATGGCAAAATTCTTCGTTAATCGGCCGATCGTCGCGATGGTGATTTCGATTATCATGACGATCGCTGGGATCGTGGCGTTTCTTAGTCTTCCGGTTGCCCAGTACCCTAATATTGTTCCGCCCGAGATGCAGGTGAACACGACCTACGTGGGAGCGGATGCGCTCACGGTCGAGCAGTCGGTAGCAACCCCGATCGAGCAACAGATGAGCGGAGTGGATCGCATGAATTACATGTATTCCACCAACGCCAACAATGGAGCGATGCGCTTGGTCGTTAATTTCGATGTCGCGACCGATCCGAACACCGATCAGGTGCTTACCCAGATGAGACAATCGCAAGCTGAGTCTCAATTACCGACGGACGTCCGCAACTATGGAATCACGGTTGCGAAATCGACGTCGGCGCCGCTGATGGTTGTCACCCTTACTTCACCCGAAGGAAATTATGATTCCATTTTTCTCGCCAACTACGCCTACATCAACCTGGTTGATGCGATGACCCGGGTGCCTGGCATCGCCAGTGTCACGGTTTTCGGTGCGGGTCAATACGCAACACGGATCTGGGTCGATCCAGACAAGCTGGCGAATCTCAATATCACTGTACCGGAAATTGTAAGTGCGATTAATGCGCAGAATAC
The DNA here is from genome assembly GCA_035601575.1 of Chthoniobacterales bacterium. Classification (GTDB taxonomy): domain Bacteria; phylum Verrucomicrobiota; class Verrucomicrobiia; order Chthoniobacterales; family JAFAMB01; genus DASTDH01. Next base: position 6,533 of record DATNNZ010000328.1, on the reverse strand, counting down.
TGTAAATCCGGCCGGCCAGATTGGAGCGGAGCCGATTCCACGAGGCCAGCCGTTTACGAATACGGTCAGGTCACAGGGGCGACTCATTACCGAAGCGGATTTTGCCGACATCGTACTTCGGGCCAACGTGAATGGATCATTCGTTCGCATCAAGGATGTCGCCCGGGTCGAACTCGGCGCTCAGACCTATGCGCAGAATAGCCGGGTCAATGGCAAACCGGCGGCAGTTTTAGGTTTGTATCAACTGCCCGGGACCAACGCAATTCAGGCGGTGGAGGGAGTGCGGAAACTCATGGAGGAACTGAAACAGCGCTTTCCCGTGGGCTTGGAGTACGATGTAGCACTGGACACAACCGCGGCGGTCACGGAAGGAATCCACGACATTTATAAGACGCTAGTCGAAGCGATGATCCTGGTGATTGTCGTCGTATTCATCTTCTTGCAGGGGTGGCGTGCCACATTGATTCCGCTGCTGGCAGTACCGGTCTCTTTGGTCGGAACCTTCATGGTGTTCCCGCTCCTCGGTTTCTCGGTCAATACCCTGTCATTGCTCGGTCTGGTCTTAGCGATCGGATTAGTTGTGGACGATGCGATCGTTGTGGTCGAAGCGGTTGAACACCACATCGAACATGGGCTCTCTCCGAGAGAAGCCACATTGAAAGCGATGGACGAAGTCTCGGGCCCGGTCATTGCCATCGCCTTGATTCTGGCTGCCGTTTTTATTCCGACCGCCTTCGTACCGGGAATTACCGGCCGGCTGTACCAACAGTTCGCGCTTACCATCGCGATATCCGTAATCATCTCGGCGTTCAATGCTCTGACCCTTAGCCCGGCTTTGTCAGCTCTCCTGTTGCGGCCAAAGAAAAAATCTCGTGGGCCTCTCGGGTTCTTGTTTGGAGCCTTCAATACCGGATTTTCCAAGGCCACGACTGGATACGTCGGTTTATGCAGGTTGTTGATCCGTAGAAGCTTATTGAGCGTGCTCTTTCTCGCCCTGTTTCTGGTGGCAACTGGATGGTTGGGTAAGCGAATCCCGAGTGGTTTTTTGCCGGACGAGGATCAAGGTTATCTTTATGCGAATTTGTCGCTTCCTGATTCAGCATCGCTTGAGCGAACGGATGAAGCCGCAAAAAACGTGGAGGACATTTTGTTGAAAACGCCCGGCGTTGAGAAGGTCACCACCGTTTCCGGTTATAGCCTGCTTAGCTCCGTCACTGATACCTATCATGCGTTCTTCTTTGTGACGCTTAAGGAGTGGAAGGAGAGGAAAAGTCCGGAAGAACATGTTCAACATATCATCGCTTCTGCGAATCGGGCATTGACTTCAATCCCCGAGGGCCGGGCTTTCGTGTTTCCGCCGCCGGCAATCCCAGGCATCGGCACTTCCGGAGGCGTGACATTTATGTTGGAAGACCGATCGGGTCAGGATGTCCCTTTTCTGGCTGAACAAACCAAAGCGTTCATCCAAGAGGCTTCGAAGCGGCCGGAAATCGCCAGAATCACAACCACCTTTACACCTGCAGTACCGCAAGTGTTTGTGCACGTAGACCGGGATAAGGTTTTGAAACAAGGAGTCGAACTTTCCAATGTGTATAAGACCTTGCAGACCTTCATGGGTGGATTGTTTGTTAACTATTTCAACCGTTTCGGCCGGCAATGGCAGGTCTATGTACAGGCCGAAGGAGATTATCGAACTGATGCTCAAAACCTTGGCCAGTTTTTCGTGAGAAACACCAAAGGTAATCCGGTTCCCCTTTCCGCGTTCATCGATATCGAACGGGCCTATGGGCCAGAGTTTACCCAGCGCTATAACCTTTATCGATGCACTCAATTGAATGTGACAGCCAATCCGGGATTCAGTTCCTTCCAGGTGATGAAAGCGCTGGAGGACGTTTTTGCCAGCAAGATGCCGAACACAATGGGATACGACTACCTGGGCATGTCTTTCCAGGAAAAGTCAGCGCAAAAAGGCGTGCCACCCGCCGTGATCTTTGGACTTTCGCTGCTTTTCGTCTTTTTAATACTCGCCGCTCAGTATGAGAGTTGGGCGTTGCCGTTTAGCGTACTGCTCAGTACTCCCGTTGCAGTCTTCGGAGCCTTCCTGATGTTGTTTGGAAGACAGCTGGAAAACAACGTTTATGCTCAGATCGGCTTGGTGATGTTAATCGGGTTGGCGGCAAAGAACGCCATTCTGATTGTAGAGTTTGCCCGCGCGGAACAAGGGCGAGGCAAACCGCTAATCGAGGCCACTTTGGAAGGGGCGCGTCTACGGTTACGCCCCATTTTAATGACGTCATTTGCATTCATCTTAGGTTGTGTCCCGCTCTGGCTAGCCGAAGGTGCGGGAGCGGTGTCGCGTCAGATCATCGGGACCGCAGTGATCGGCGGGATGTTAGCCGCTTCGTTCATCGGGATTTTCTTAATTCCGGCGTTGTTCTATCTGGTCGAGAAATTTACTGGTCGAAAGCGAGAAATTAAACCAGAAGAGCCTCACCTCGAAGAGGTGGGCGCTTCACCGCCGGCTGGCACGACCAAACATTGATCTTTCCAGGAATAACGCCGTGATCGCCGACAGCGCCGAGAACGCCGAACGCCAAACGGGGAGCGAATTCCTTTCCCGTCCAACAAGCCCCGCTATTTAATCTGCTTCACAGGAAACGCTGGGCTGCCTTTCATTCTATCCCTGCGGGATCCCTTTATCTACTATGACCAACGTGACAACCGGCAGGCCGCAGATTCTTGTCATCAACAGTGGTAGTTCATCGCTGAAGTTTTCGGTGCTGGAAGTTCAATCGGAATCGGTTCTCGCAAGCGGGGTTGCGGAGCGATTGGGAACCACGAAAGCCTCGTTGAAATTCAGGGGCACCAATGCCGAGAAAATCGAAGAATCCCTTCCCAACGCGGATCACCGAGCGGCCTTACGCCGCGTGATTGATCACCTCCGGGCTTTGCTGCCCAACGAGGTCGACGCACTCGGCCACCGCATTGTTCACGGGGGCGAGTATTTTCGGGACGCGGTGATTATCGATGACGAAGTGGTCAAGCGCATCGAAGAATTAAGCGGCCTCGCTCCGCTTCACAATCCCCCGGGCGCTCAGGGCATTCGCGTGGCGTCGGAGGTGTTTCCCGATAAGCCGCAGGTTGCAGTTTTTGATACGGCCTTCCATCAAACGCTTCCACCCCACGCGTTTCACTATGCCATTCCACCGAAATTTTATTCCCAGTATCGGATCCGGCGGTACGGGTTTCATGGGACGAGCAACCAGTATGTGACCCAGGAACTTGCTAGACGGCTGGACCGGCCCTTGACCGAGATCCAGCTTTTGACCGCTCACCTAGGCAATGGTTGCAGCGCGACCGCTGTGAAACAGGGAAAAAGTGTAGATACGACAATGGGCTTGACCCCGCTGGAAGGCGTGGTCATGGGAACGCGCAGCGGAGATGTCGACCCGAGTCTTCACCTTTTCTTACAGGAACGAGAGGGACTCAGCCTGGGAGAGATCACCGATTTGTTGACACGGGAAAGCGGTCTTCTCGGCGTCTCCGGAGTGAGCCACGACATGCGATCGATCCTGCAGGCAGTCGACTCCGGTAACGCTCGGGCCGCGCTCGCGGTTGATCTTTTCTGCTATCGGCTCGCCCGTGCCCTACTTGGCCTGGCTGCCGGTTTGGAAAGGATCGATGGACTGATCTTCACGGGCGGCATCGGCGAGAACAGCGCCATAATTCGGGCCCGAGTGATGAAGCATTTACAAATTCTCCGGCCGGAGATCAACGAAGCCTGGAACGAGCAGAACGGCCAGGAGAGTAACGGACGGATTACCAATGAGACGGGATTAGCCTGTTTTGTTATCCCGACTAACGAGGAACTGATGATTGCTCGGCAGACGGCCGCTTTGGTTCTGAGACACCAAAGCGGAATGCCATAGTCCTCTCGTGATGAAACCCGTGTTCTTTCTTGCTCCCGCCGGTCGAGGTCAGGGTCTGACTACCGTTGCTCTCGGTTTGGTTGTGGCTCTCGACCGCCGCGGTGTTCGGGTCTCGTTCTACAAGCCGATTAGTGAGGATCGTGGCGATGAATCTCGGCCAGAACGTTCAACCCATTTTTTGCGAGCCACGACGACACTGGCGCCGACAGACCCGCTTCCACTCGCAGAGGCAACAAAACTTGTCTCGAGCGGTCGTCTCGATGAGCTTCTGGGAAACGTTATCGGGACCTTCGAAAAATCGACCCAGAACGCGGATCTGGCCATCGTAGAGGGACTACTGCCATCGCCCGATGATCCTTACCGGGGGAGTTTGAATCAGGAGCTGGTCAAGACCCTAAACGGCCAAGTCATTTTGGTCGTGGGAATGGCCGAGCGTTCGGTTATCCATCTGGATGACCAGATCGAGTACGCGGCAAAGATTTATGGCGGCATTGATAAGGTCCTCGGTTTGATTGTCAACCGGTGCCCGATCGGGAGTGTTGGCGCGATATTGAATCATCTGCGTGATAGCCGGCTTTTTCGGCGCGGAGATTGCCGCCTGATAGGGGTAATCCCTCACAATGAATCGCTCACTTTCTGTCGGGCAATCGATGTTCAGCGCCACCTTACCGCCACTGTGATCAATCCTGGGGAAATGGAGAGCCGGAGGGTGAAATCGATGTCCATGTTGGCGCGGACTGTTCCCAATCTTCTGCACACATTGACTCCAGGCGCCATGCTTGTGACGCCGGCTGATCGCAGCGATGTAATCCTCTCCGTCTCGATGGCTGCGCTTAGTCGTGTGCCATTGTCGGGGCTGATCCTGACGGGTGAAACCGAGTTGGACAATCGAATGGTCGAGTTTTGCCGGGCTGCATTCGCCACTGGACTTCCGCTGTTCCGGGTTACAACGGACAGCTATTCGACGGCGACCAAGCTCTACCAAATGAGTCCAGCAGTGCCGATTGACGATCTGGCGAGAATCCGGAGCGCGATGGACCACGTCGCACAGCACATCGATATCGATTGGCTGATATCGCATTCGAAAACAACGCTGGAATTTCGAATGTCGCCGGCTGCGTTTCTTTATCAGCTGACGGAAAAGGCGCGTGCCGCGAGCAAGCGAATCGTTCTGCCGGAAGGCGCGGAACCGCGAACCGTCAAGGCTGCGGTCATTTGCGCCAGACGGAGGATCGCCCGTTGCGTCTTACTAGGGGATCGCGAAGAAATCGAAACGGTTGCCCGAAGTCAAGACGTGGTCCTTCCCGCCGAACTCGAGATCCTTGATCCCGCTTTAATTCGCTTAAAGTATGTTCGGCCGCTGTTCGAGTTGAGGAAGAGCAAGGGACTTTCGCTGGAGATGGCAGCAAGCCAACTCGAAGACAACGTCGTGTTGGGGACGATGATGTTGGCGCAAGGAGAGGTCGACGGATTGGTTTCCGGCGCTATCCACTCCACCGCAAACACAATTCGACCGGCTCTACAAATCATCAAGACGCGGCCAAATGCAAAGGCGGTGTCCTCGATCTTCTTTATGTGTTTGCCGGAGCAAGTTCTGGTTTACGGCGATTGCGCCGTTATTCCAAATCCGGATGCTGAGACCTTGGCGGATATCGCGATCCAGAGCGCCGATTCAGCTACCGCATTCGGAATTTTTCCGCGCGTAGCGATGATCAGCTATTCGACGGGCGAGTCCGGTTCTGGGGTGGATGTGGAGAAGGTACGTGCAGCTACCAGGCTGGCAAAGGCCACGCGGCCTGACTTGCTGATCGACGGTCCGCTCCAGTACGACGCCGCTTTCATGCCGGATGTTGCGAAAGCGAAGGCACCCGAGAGCCCGGTCGCCGGTCGCGCCACGGTCTTCATCTTTCCTGATCTCAATACCGGCAACACGACTTACAAAGCGGTCCAACGGAGCGCCAATGTGATCAGCATTGGTCCGATGTTGCAGGGAATGAAGCGGCCAGTGAACGATCTGTCACGGGGCGCCCTGGTTGACGACATTGTTTACACGATCGCCCTGACTGCGATTCAAGCTACGCAGTGAGCCCAGCGAAAAGTTGACGCCCTTGCGCTCAAATTTCACTTTCCGGCGCTCTCCGAAACATGCCACCTTGAAAGCCATGGATGAGGTCTCGCGTCCTGTCATTGCCATCGCTTTGATTCTGGCTGCCGTTTTCATCCCGACCGCCTGGGTGTTGTTGATCAGCATCTATTTCCCAATCGACAATCTTCGTCGACCGGCTCAAACCGCGACAGGACAACTGTCAAAAAAAGTTCGCAGATATTGCACTAAGGTCCGATATCCGCCTCCGAGTGGATCGGCTAAGCTTCTTTGAGTTATTGACTGCTTCTGCCAATCTATGCAAGGCGTAGAGCGAGTGACCGTGTCGACTTTGTTTGCCCTCCTGCTGGGTTACGGAATCATGCAGATGGGTAACACGTTCCAGGGCACGCTCCTGAGTATCCGCGGTGGGATCGAGGGATTTTCGCCCGCTCAAATTGGCGCGGTCGGTTCAGGTTTTTGGGCCGGTATCGTCATCGGATCGCTCCGCTGCGGGAGAT
>DATNNZ010000327.1:0-7794 GCA_035601575.1 Chthoniobacterales bacterium | reverse complement strand
GTCTCCGGTGCGAATCCGCGCCGCAAGGTGTTTTCGGTCACCACACGTGGGACGGTAAACTGGAGCAGGTAGTCACGTCCTCCCGCCTTCGTACCTCCCCCCGACATCAAGAATCCGCCAAAAGGGTGTCGACCAACCATTGCGCCAGTTATGCTCCGGTTGATGTAGAGGTTGCCTACATTAAAGGAGCGCCGAACCGTTTCGATATTTTGCGGACTCCGAGAGTAGAGTCCACCAGTCAGCGCGTACTCGGTAGAATTTGCGATTTCTAGCGCTTGATCCAGATCGCGTGCCGGCGTCACAGCGAGCACCGGTCCAAAAATTTCTTCCCGTGCCAACCGGGCGCCAATCGGTACATCAGTAAAGATGGCTGGCGGAACAAAATAGCCTGCGAGGTTGGCCGGAACTTTTGCTTCGAAAGCGATGCGGTGCTCTTTTCGCCCGAGCGCCAAATAGGTCTCGATCTTCTGTCTGGCACCTTCGTCAATCACCGGGCCGATATCGGTGCCTGGTTCCTCCGGGAGGCCAATCTTCAAGGCGGCAGCCGCCTCGACCAATCGTGGTAAGAGCCGTTCGTTCACTTTGCCGATCGGAATCAAACGAGAGAGTGCAGAACATTTTTGTCCTTGAAAGCTAAAAGCGGAATGAATGATTCCGAGCACCGCCTCATCGAGATCGGCGTCGGTATCGATAATCGTGGCGTTCTTTCCGCCCATCTCGCAAACGACCTTCTTCAAATTACGTTGGCCTGAATGGGTGACACCAGCGAGTTGCCAAATCGTCGTTCCAACTTCTCGTGAGCCGGTGAAGGCGATCAGATCAACATCGGGATGCGTGACCAAATAAGAGCCCACGTCTTCTCCAGTCCCAGTCAATAGATTGGCAACACCCTCCGGTAGACCTGATTCCTGCAGAACTTCCATGAATAGCGCCCCGATCACGGACGACTGTTCTGCGGGCTTTATCACTACGGTATTTCCTGTAACGAGTGCGGCCACGCTCATCCCGCAGAGAATTGCCAGCGGGAAATTCCATGGGGCGATGATTGCGCTGACGCCGCGGGGAAGGTAACTCTCCAAGCTCACTTCGCCCGCGACGTCTTGAGTCAATCGACCTCGGCCCAGGCGACGCGCTTCTTCCGCGTAAAAACGGCAAAAATCGATCGCTTCGATCACATCGGCATCTGCTTCGATCCAGGTTTTACCAACTTCGAAAACCTGCCAAGCAGCCAGCTGGGTTCGGCGTTGTTGCAGCCGGTCTGCTACCCGGTCGAGAAAGCGCGCCCGCTCTTCTGCTGAGAGGCGGCTCCAACGTGGGAACGCGTTCTGGGCCGCCTGCACCGCTGCAACCGCGTCTTCTTTGCCGCCGGCAGCGATCGTACCGATCAATTGATCCGGTTGCGCCGGGTTTACCGAATTGAGAGATCCGGCGGTTTCCACCGGTTTTCCCGCAATCACAAGCGGGTAATGCCGACCGAACTGCTGACGCGCTTTCGAGATGGCATCCCTCATTCCTCTCCGTGCAGATTCGAGGGCAAAATCGAGTGGCGGTTCATTAGTGAAGTGCGGTTGAGCGAACACCGGTTCGCCACGCTCCGGCGCTTCTTGGCTGGCGATCGCAGCCGGATCTTCGAGCAGTCGGGTTATTGATGTGTTCGCGCTAAACTTCGCCCGGAGAAAACCTTCGTTGGAAGTGTTCTCGAGAAGGCGTCTCACCAGATAAGCCATGCCAGGAACAAGTTCTCCGATCGGACAGTATTCGCGAACTCGATGTCCAAGTTCCACCAAAGCTCGACGCACCGGTGTCGCCATGCCGTATAGCATCTGAAACTCGTAGTCGCCTGCTCGCAGACCAAGTTTCTCTGCATAGACCACCGCGTGCGCAATGCTGCGGACGTTGTGAGAGGCGAAAGCCGGATAAACCGTTTCGTGATTTTCCAGTACCAGCCGAGTGATCTTCTCGTAGTTGGCGTCTGTCTCTGGTTTCGCCAGATAGACTGGTACTTTCCAGGTCCGCTGCGCAGCAATTACCTTCTCAAAATCCCAATAAGCGCCCTTGACCAGCCGCACCGTAAAGTTGTGCCCAGTAGTCCGGTTCCATTCCAGCAATGCTTCCGCGTCAGCGTGAGAGTCTCGGAGATATGCTTGAATCACCAGCCCGAGTTGAGAGTATCCGGAAAACTCTTCTTCGAGTCGTTTGAACAGGTCCAGGGTCAACTGCTTCAGACCGTAGTGTTCCATGTCGAGATTGATGAACGCGCCGAGTTCGCGTGCCCGTGACACGATCGGCCGAAGGCGGCGGAGGATCGTGTCGATGCTTTGGCTCGGATCGGCCGCTTGGACGCGTGCGCAGAGCGCAGAGATTTTCACCGACACGTTAACCAAGGGAGGTTCAGTGGTTGCGAGAGGCTCTTTCGGTTTCCATTGTCGAGTTGCGTCCGCGAGAAAGTCGAGAAGACCGCGGCAGCGGGCTACATATTCGTCTGCTTCCCGATCACTAACCACCGCTTCGCCCAGGATATCTACCGTGAATCGCGCACCCTCTTTCCAAATTTGGTAGAGGTTTGGGAAAGCGGATTTTCCATCCGTGCCGGCGATGAAGATATTGGCCATTGCCGTGACATTGCTCTTAATCACGGCCGCCGGAATGGCTGGTGCGATACGACCAATTGTGAGCGCTCCGCGCATAAGTCCGGAAACCGATGTCTTCGCATCCTTCAGATATTCTGCCAGGTGTTTCACCACATCGGTTGAAGAAGTAAGAGTAGGAAGTACGTCGACGAATCGAAACATCTGCGTCTTAAATGCTTCGTCCCTCATCGACCACTCCATCAACCGGCTGTAAAAGTCGTTGCGGCGAAAAACGGCAGTATTGCCTTGGAATTTGTCAATGAGCGCAAAAATCTCGCGTCCGCGTTGCTCAATTTCGGATTGGAGAGGAACGATCGAATTCATCAAGAAGTGAAATATACTCGAACAATGAACGTCAGTGAACAACAACGACAGTAACCGGCTGACGTTCGTTGTTGTTCACTGACGTTCGTTATCGCTCGTCGGCAGTGGCCGAACAATGGCGACTGCGATTGTGATGGCGTCAAGCCGATCGTTTCGGTTACTCTTGAGGCCGGGCAACACCGGGAGCCGATGGGGACAGTCGCCGCTACCGTTTCTCCCTGCCAATGCGCACTATAATCTCAGCGATCACCTTAATTTTGGCCTTCGGGTATTTGGCTTTCGAAATTTATTTGCTCGCGGCCAGACGCGGACGCGGCGCGATAACCAGTCATGATCGGGGGACACTCTCCCGGATTTGGCTGCTTATTGCGGGCAGTTGCCTCTTTGGCTTTTTGGTAGCCGCGAGACTTCCATTTCTGCGGTGGCCGCGAGTGCTCTGGATCGTAGCCGTCGCAGACCTGCTCATTATTGCAGGTTTTTTTCTCAGGCTGTGGGCAATCCGGCATCTCGGAGAATTGTTTACAGTAGACGTTGGCGTCCAAAAGGAGCACCGAGTCGTTCAGGACGGACCCTATCGGTTTGTACGACACCCATCGTACTCGGCCGGGATGATTGCGATGACGGGAGTTGCGTGTCTTACGTTCAATTGGCTTGGATTTATAGTTGTCTTTGGCGGTTCCCTAATCGGCTATTTGATCCGCATATCAGTCGAGGAAAATGTCCTAATGAATAATTTGGGCGACGATTACCGGCGATACGCCGCCCGAACTAAGCGCCTGATTCCTTGGATCTTCTAGCATCGAAGCGATCCAGGCAATGTTCCACAAAACGTTGCAAGGCCGGATTCGACTGTCGTTCGTTGTTGTTCACAGCCGTTCGCTGTCGCTCGTTGGCAGTGGCCCGGTGTAGCGTGCTCGCGGACGAATGAGCTTTTTGCTTTGCGATTGTTCCGCGGCGTGCGCAATCCAGCCGGCAGTTCTTCCGAGCGCAAATAGAGCAAACGCCGCATACGGCGGAAGCCGCAGACTCAATGAGCAGACGGCTAGGGCCAGATCGATATTGGGCTTCCGTTTCAATGCTTTGGTGGCGCTCGCAACCACTTCCAGCCAAGATCGCGCGTCGGCGGCGAAGTATTGGTTGAGTAATTCGAACAATTGGGCCGCCCTTGGATCTCCATTCGGATAGAGAGGATGACCGAATCCTGGTATCTCGATGCCGGCTCGGATGCGCTGGAGAAGGAAATCGCGAACGGATGATAACCCTTGCATCTCGACCAACAACCTGGTTGCTCGCTCGATTCCGCCGCCGTGATGGCTGCCGCGCAAGGCACACAATGCCGCGCTGATGACTTCGTAGATGCTAGTGCCCGCCGAACAAACAACTCGAGCCGTGAACGATGAAACGTTCAGCTCATGATCGATGCAGAGAATAAGCGCCGCATTAATTATTCTATCGGCATCAGTTTTTTGCGGACACCATGCTTTGTGCAGCTCACGAGCGGTCTCCGTCATCTTGGGATTTCGCTTCCGAGTTAATATCTGAAGAAAGAGGGAGAGAATGTGGATTCCGGTTTCGAGCAGATTCGGTAGCGAAAAATCATATCCGAGCGGTTCGGTCATCGCCGCTCGTAACAGTGCTTCATGAAAAAGAAGAATTGGTTCTCGGTTGCTTTCTTTCGGTGCCGGCACTGAATGACCGCTCGTAGGGACTTCCCAATTGCCGGTCCAGAACCACGTTGCCACTTCCAGGAAAGTTTGGGATGAAGCCAACGCGGTTGCCTCTTTGCCGCGATAGAACACCTGTCCATCGGTGATTAACGTAAGGTTGGATTCCAAGAGAGGACTGCCCCAATGTAAGGCGCTCGACATCTCTGCTGATGGGTGCTGTCTGATCGTCTTGCGCTGCTTCAGCCGCTCGAGATCGAAGCGATGATAGGCGCGTGAGCGCTGGTTAATGCCATCCTCCGATCGGATCAGCCCCCGGCTGACGTACGCGTAAAGAGTTGCTTTGCTGATGTTCAGGAAATCGGCGGCTTCGGTAGCAGTTAAGTGAATTTTCATGCCGTGATTAGCAAGAAAGATTGATTTATGAATCAACATTGACGAAAGGGCGAGCCTGAACTTCGCTAATCCATGCCAGCAACGCTCTCAGTGCCGGCCGTAGAGGAGGGACCGGACTATTTTGAACGGCAGTTTCCCAGGGAGACGTTTCCTCTGTACGGCTGGCCGACCCGCCCGCCAGGTTTGCCGGCCCAGGTCTGGACGACGGAAACTACCCATCGCGATGGGCAGCAAGGAGGATTACCGCTCACTACTGAGCAGAGCATCCGGATCTACGAAATCTTGTGCCGGTTTACTCGGAATTCTGGCGCTATTCGGCAAGCCGAGTTTTTTGTTTACCGCCGTTCCGATCTGGATTCGCTGCGGGAGGCACAACGGCGCTTCCAAAACGGTCATCCGATCGAGCCAACGGCGTGGATCCGCGCCTCGACCAAGGATGTAAAGCTGATCCATTCTCTGGGAGTACGCGAATCCGGACTTCTCGCTTCGGTATCCGACTATCACGTTTTTCACAAATTTGCTCCGGGAGGACGAAAACAGGCCGCTTCACTCTACCTGGATGCGGTACAAATGGCGTTAGATAACGGGATACGTCCGCGGCTCCACCTTGAGGACGCTACGCGCGCTTCGATTGATTTTATCCTCTACTTTATCGATGCCGTGCGGAAGAAATCCGCTGATTTTCCGGAAACCGTGCGGCCAAAGTTTCGCGTATGCGATACGCTTGGGCTAGGGTTACCCGATGAGGACGTTCCGCTTCCGCGAGGCATACCGAGGCTCTTTCGGGAGCTAATCAAGAAGGGATTGGGGTCCGCTGATCTCGAGTTTCATCCTCACAATGATACGGGTTTAATTACTGCGAATTGCCTGGCAGCCATCCGAAATGGATGTGGAGTGATCAATGGAACTTGTCTGGGCAAAGGCGAGAGGACCGGCAACGCGCCACTGGAGTTGGTGCTCATGCATTTGATCGGTATGGGTTTTTTTGCGGAGAAACTGCCGGACTTTACCGTGTTAAACGAGCTAGCTGAGATGTACGCGAGTCTCGGCCAACCGGTCGCGGAAAAGGCTCCCCTCTATGGGCGGGACGCGCATCGGACTCGAGCCGGAATTCACGCTGATGGGCTCAATAAATTCTGGTCGATGTACGCGCCATTTGATGTACCTCGGCTGATTGGCCGGCCGCTCGAGGTATCGCTGACCAAGGATTCTGGTCTGGCTGGGCTCATCTTTGCCGCGAATCAAAACTCGAATGACCATTTTGCCAAGGACGACCCACGGGTCAGGCGAGCCTATGACTGGATGGTCCAAGAGTTTGATCAGGGTCGACAAACCGCCGTCGACTGGGAGGAAATCGCCCATTTTTTTGCAATGAACAACAGTGAACAACAACGAACGGCAACGAACGACAACAACCGCGCTGATGTTCTTTGACGTTCGCTGACGTTCGTCGCAACTAGCAAAGCTGATAATTCGGTGTGCTCATCATGAGGATTGCTAAATCCCGAATCGCGCGATCGTCCAGGTGCGGCTTAGAGTTAGCGATCTGAACGAATTTTTCCAGGAACTCCGGCCTCGGATTGGTTTGAAAGATGCATTGACATAACTTCTGAAGAGCCCGCCGCAAGTCGCGCCGATCATCTGCGGTGAGAATTCTTCCGACTGGTAAACCACCAGTTAATCCTTGGTTAACCCACTTTTCGAGCTCGGCAGGAGGTTCGCCAAAGCTCGCTCGCAGAGCGAGGTGGGCGGCCGCGTCATAATTCCAATTTGCTGAGGCTATCGGGTTTAACATATCAACCAGACCAGGCTAAATCTCTTCCCATTCCAATGTCGCATCCAACTCACTATGCTAAGACGGATGTACTGCTCGCTCAGTTAGGGAAAAATTGCTTCGAATTGCTACGGTTGCGTCTCTTCGGAAAAGGTGAAACTCTTCGCGCAGACAAAGTGTTCTATCTCATACCCATGAAATTCACGAAAATTTCGTTGTTAGTCTGGTTTGGCTTAGTCGGGTCGCAATGGGCGTTGGCGGTATCTCCCGAGCTGGAACCGGCTCCGGAGGCAAAGAAGCAGCCGGTGAAAGACAATTACTACGGTGTTACCGTGCAAGATGACTATCGCTGGCTGGAAGACCTGAAGAGCCCGGAGGTGAAAGCCTGGTCGGAGAAGCAGACTCAGCGTGCCGAAAAATTTTTGATGGCGTTACCTGGGCGTAGCGCGATCGCTGACGAGGTGAGAAAACTCATTTCCGTGCAACCAATCTCTTACAGTGGCGTTCAGCTCGTCGCTGGAAAAATTTTCGCTCTCAAATTCGATCCAAAAAAACAGCAACCCTCGGTGGTGGTTCTTGACGCGGCGGACCGTCCGGAATCGGAGCGGGCGATTTGCGATCCGAATCTGATCGACTCGACCGGTGCCACGGCGATCGATTGGTTTGTTCCCTCGCCGGACGGTAAGTTAGTTGCAGTTTCGCTTTCCAAGAGTGGCAGCGAAGACGGCGATCTTTATTTCTTCTCCGTGGCTGATGGGAAACAGAGTCCCGAGGTGCTTAAGCACGTGCAATACCCGACGGCGGGTGGCAGCGCAGCTTGGACAAAAGATAGTACCGGAATTTTCTACACCCGTTTCCCGCGAGAGGGCGAACGGCCGGCAGATGATCTGCACTTTTATCAGCAAGTCTATTTTCATCGACTCGGTACGAACGAGTCAGAGGACGCTTATTCGATCGGCAAAGAGTTTCCGAAAATCGCGGAGGTCCAGTTAGAATCGATTCCGGA
>DATNNZ010000326.1:0-7433 GCA_035601575.1 Chthoniobacterales bacterium | reverse complement strand
GTCTCTTTGTTAAAAATCCGTCTTTGTTGTCTCGATGTGAGATGTTATTTTCTCAGACACTCCCCAGTCACGCCACCGTTTCTATCCCAGTTCGTCGGCCTCGATAACCCCCAAACATAAAGTCATGAGCGAAGCTCCCGTACAAATTAAAGAGTTGGTGAAGACCTATACAGATGATCGGGGACGCCCGACGTTCACGGCAGTCAAGAACATCAACTTAGACATCAAGGATGGCGAATTTATGGTTCTCGTCGGGCCGTCCGGTTGCGGTAAGTCGACTACACTCCGTATGATCGCCGGCCTCGAACGAGTTACTAGTGGAACGATTTCGATCGGATCACAGGTAGTAAACCATCTGGAACCCAAAGATCGGGGAATCGCGATGGTGTTCCAGAGCTACGCGCTCTACCCGCACATGAACATCTTCAAGAACATGGCATACGCACTTGAATTGACCAAGAAGCCAAAGGACGCCATCTCGGACATAGTCGGACGAACCGCCAAGGCTCTCCAGCTCGACCATATGATGGACCGCAAACCGCAGGCTCTTTCCGGCGGTCAGCGGCAGCGTGTTGCTCTGGGCCGCGCCATTGTGCGCAAACCCAAGGTGTTCCTTTTCGACGAACCGCTCTCCAACCTGGACGCCAAAATGCGGGTCCAGATGCGTTCGGAAATCTCCCGGTTGCATGGCGAGCTAGGCACGACCATGATCTACGTTACCCACGACCAAGTCGAGGCGATGACCATGGGGGACCGCATCTGCGTCATGCGAGACGGCGTCATCATGCAGGTAGCTGATCCGTTGACACTTTACCTTCGTCCGGACAATCTCTTTGTGGCCAGCTTCATTGGTAGTCCGCCGATGAACCTGCTGAAGGGCAAGGTCCAACAGCGCAACGGTACCCTCCAGTTCGTTGAAAACGGAGAAAAAGACACCCTGACATTTCCTCTCAAAGGGCCGCTTCAAACCCTCGCGAGCAAATACATCGACAAACAAATCGTGTTCGGCATTCGGCCCGAGAATATCAGCAATGAACCGAAGGAGGGCTCCAGCACACCGGTCGTTATGACGGTTGAAATCGCTGAACCCATGGGTTCGGAGTCGCTGGTCTATCTGAAGTCAGGCACCGGTTACATGATCGCCCGAATCCATGGCGAACATCTCTTCCAGTTGAATGAACAAATCACCATCCAGCTCAACCTGGATAAAGTCGCCCTTTTCGATCCGGAAACTGAACAGGTCATTCGCTGAACTGGTAGGAGCGAATTCTGAACAGAAGTTGTTGCCAGCCTTTGAATGTGAGGCCAAAGGAGTTTCGGTATGAAAAAGCTTTATGTACTCGCGCTCGGGATATTTGGTTTGAGCTTCGGCGTGGCTGAATCCGTTCGGGCTGATCCAGTGCATATTGGATTTGCGTTTTTCTCGCCCGTCGCTCTTTGCCCACCGGTGTATATTGGCCCCACGTTCTATACCCGTGAACCGAGGACCTATTACTCGCCTTACTTGATAATGGTGGCAGGCCCTTACCAGTACCGCGGCCGTTTCGGTTATTTCGATTACTTTCTCCGCTGGCACGACGTCGCTCATTGACTGACCCCCAGTCGACGATTTTACCGGCCCAATCATCAAGCGTGATTTCACGCTCTCCACTCCCGATTGGATTGAAGTCGCGGTGCAGGGACCAAGTCGGATCCGACTGACATCGTGACTGGTCACAAGGTCAAACGACAGCTCAGTGCCCTCCATTAGACTCCTCCTCGTGCTCGTGGAGTTCTGCACGACGGGGAGTATCAGGGACGACTTTGGCTTTGATCAGCCGAACGGCAGTGCCGCTTTGTTCTGCTTGTGATCTCTGCGACCTCCTGTCCAAAAAGTCTGTCTTCGCGGCCTCTTGTGTCCTCGCGTCTCCATTGAACAAGCCGATCCCAAAACCAGTCAAAGTTGACGCCAATATGAACCGTTCATCTTTCTTCATTGTCAGCGGATTGCTTTCGATTCTGTCCGTCGCCCAGGCTCAACCTGCCGCAACGCCAACTCCAGACCAGTCCTCCCGGATAATCTCGGTCTATGGTACTGCCACAGTTCATGTTGCTCCCAACCTGGCCACGATCACGATTGCCGTCGTGACCCAGAACAAGGACGCGCTCCAAGCGCAACAAGAGAATGCCAAACGAAGCACCGCCGTAATCAATGCCGTCAAAGGAGTGAGCGATCCTGCCATGGAAGTAAGTACCGGCGAATACACCATCGTGGTGCAACACCCGGTTGAAGGGAATGTGCGGACGCCCGAGATAGCGGGTTACCAGGTGACGAACAGTATTTCGGTAAAGATGCGTGACCTGAGCAAGGTCGGCGAGGTACTCGACCAATCCACTTTGGCCGGTGCGAACTCAGTCAGTAATGTGATCTTTGGCTTGGAAAACAATGAAGCCAGCCGCCGCGAAGTTTTATCTGCGGCTACTGCGGATGCAGTGGCGCGAGTCCAAGCGATCGTTCGCGGGTTGAATGCAAATGATGCCTCGCCGGTGCGTTTTCGAACCATTGATATAAGCGAAGCGGGGCTCGAATACACCCCTTGGCGTACGACCAATCAACAAATGCGGACTTTCGCCCTGCCGGCAGCCAGCACGCCGGTCGAAGCGGGTAAAATGGATGTCACCGCCACTGTCTGTTTGCGGGCTGAACTGCTCTAGGTCCCGGTAGCGGTCCGGCAGCCGCCCATACGCGTCACTTAAGGGCTCGCTCGCAATCAGGACCGCGCAGGTTCGTTGGTGGTTAGAGAAAAATCAGTCCCGCCGGGACCTCACGAAAGTAGCCCAGTACGAAGTGCTGGGTTAGCGTTTTCAAACAGCTCCGTCCCGGACGGGACGATCGACGAATACCGGCAATCGCTAAGCCGCGTGCGAGACCAAAAGCCGAGCGTTTTTATCGTCCCTTCCGGGACGGACGTGTCTTTTTGCTTCACTTCCCAGCATTTCGTACTGGGCTTCTACTTTCACTGAGCCCTCCAGGACAAGTCCTCACCGTACAATCCTAAACCCTTAAGTTGACGCGCATGGGCAGCCGCCGGATCCAGTTAGCCCCGGGGTTGTGTGAGTTAGACCGCCGAAAACCGCAGTCGCCATCAGGAGGTTCGCGACTCAACGGGGACAGAGAAGACAACAACCGTGGAGCTGCCATTCACCATCGAGCAATAGGTGCCGAGGAAGGAACGATTCGCGCTCTAATTCCCGAAGCTGAGGAGGCGTGAGACGTATTTATCTGCTATTGGCTATCGGCTATTTTCTCGCTTACCTTTTCTCGCTTTTGGCCTCGAGCAGCTGATCTGTGGGCGTTTCAGTTTGAGTTGAGACGATCTTCCCGGTCTTCGCATCGACTTGGACTTCGATGATATTTCGTGTCTTGGGCTTTGCGATGTCGAAAGACCAGATCAATTTGCCGTTCTCCTTTTCTAACTCAAAACTCTTTACTGTTCCGCCTGGGACTTGGCTCAATGCACTCTTTGTCGCCTGTTCTCCGGTCACTTTGGCTTGCTTCTTCAACGCCGATTGAGATTGGTCTGCCGCCATAGAAGTCGAAGCTGCAAAAGTGATCGCAGCAACGAACGCAAGTGACGAGAATCTGACGTTCCTTAAGTTCATGAACCATTGGACTGTTCTCGACTATCCTTTGTTCGATTCAATTAAGCTGCGAAAGCTCGCGCGAGTCTGTTCCAATCGGTTTATGACATGAGCAGCACCACCCAAAATCCCGTGTTCCCCATTTGATCTGCCTCTGTCATGCATTTCGCTCGGAGTCTGATAAACAAATTATAAGACTCATCGGAGGTTATAACCTATCTGATTTGCCAGCTTCTAGGCCTGCGATGACTAAGTTTCATCCTAAAGCAAGTCTCGGCCGCGCCGAATAGCTCACCTACAATTATTTGATCGGGTGGACTCTCCTAACCTTTTTCACTTCGGTACGAGCGACCTTTCTCAGGACGCGTTCTTAGCTTGGGTGCTCGCGTGGAGCGATTCGCGTTGGAAAGATCTCGATCCTGCTCTGCACGGTCTCGGCACCCGGTTCGTCTCAGCGTTGCTAGGGCTTCACGACCGGGCATCGGTCACGAACGGGTCGCTGAAAATTCGGGTCCAACGGCAGATCTCTCGGGTGAACATCGTTGCGGAAATCAATAGCGGCATCGTTCTTGCCATTGAGGACAGAACGGGAAGTTGCAGCCATCAAGGCAGCGACGAAGCGATTGAATCTCTGAATTGGAAATATCCGGGTCGCGAGGTTCTCGCCATCTCTATAAAGACGGGCGAACAAACGTCTTCTAGCGGCGCAGTCACCCCTGGGTTTAAACCGTTTCTTCCGGTGCAGTTCATCGCACTTCTCCACGAAGATAAGAGGTTGCTTTCCCGCAATAATGTTGTGAGCGAATTTTGCGCGTTTCTGGAGCGGCGGGAAAGCGACATTCAAGCTTGGCGTTACCAACCGGTGCCCGAGTGGACCCGCCAATCTACGCCGTGGATCGGATTCTTCCAAAGCTTGCAAACCGAGTTTGCTGATCTGGACTGGAAATACGTACCGAATGCGTATGGAGGATTTATCGGCGCTTGGTGGAATCGGAGATCTTGGGAAAGAGCAAACGGAGCGCATCTCTACCTGCAGATCAGCCAGGGTCCGCTCCAGTTTCGGGTTGCCGGGATGAAGGACACCGACGACTGCATACTCATCTGTCAGGGAGCGGCGCTTCAGCTGCGGCAGATGGGTGAGGTCTACAATTTGGACATCGAAAAAGCGCGTTTACATCGAGGCGAGACCATGGCGATCGCGCAAATCGAACGAGACTTTTGGATGACCGTTCGTCCCAACGGGTTGATCGATCTAACCGGAACGCTCGATAGCCTGCGTTTGGCGGCAAGCCTTCTCGAATCGCTTTCTACAAGCGAGGCATCACCACGATCACCTCAGTTGGTCGATCGCTAGTAGGGCCGAGCTCCCGGTCCACTTTCAACCGTTTCTCAAACCGGTCGATTGCTGCGCTCACCGCCGGATTCCCGTCGTGCTATCGGCTATCGGCTATTCGCCCGCGGTGCTTGTTCCGGCTTATTCTCCGATTCGGCTCCATGCGTCAGATAAAGCGCAAGACCGATAAGTGCGATGGTCGCGCCCACATAAAGCAGGTCAAGCGGGGTTTGGGCCTTAATTCCTAAAGCGTCTTTGAAGGTCTCAACGATTAGAATGATCAGTATTACTTTGGCGAGGCGCGTCTTTAGATCATCCAGCGATTTAACGCGGAGAATTCGACCGGCCGCTTCAGATGCACGAGCTTCCTGCAAATCGGCCAGGAAAAGCTCATATAGTCCGAAGCCGAAGATTAACATAAACGCACCTAGCAAATAACCATCGATAGCCGAGATCATCCGCAGAATGCTTTGCTTGAGCAGCGCTTCTCGTTGGTCCAGAGCCAACCCCGGGTCCAGGTAATGCAGGAGGTCGACCAGAACCCGAAAAGACTCGATGGCGATGATGCAAAACAGAGCGACGCCGGCGATAATGCTAGGAAACACTGCGAGCACAACTATCAGGCGACTTTTCCACGCAAGTTAATAACGGTAACGAAGAAGGGAATCAACAAGGCCGGCAAGGCAAGCCGCAAAAGGTGTTGTCTCGGCTAGGAAGACGTGACAGAACTCAGTCGAAATGGAGCCTGTGCCCATAGAAGATGTGGCCCACCAAACGCTTCACGTTGGACGTCTGCTGCTCGGGGGCGGTGCGGACACCGCGGAAGTGCAGGAGTCGATGGTGCGCTTCGCCGCGGCGTTCGGCTGTGAAACTCACCTCGTAGTGACCTACGAGGCGCTTCTCCTTACGGTAGTCTCGGGCGAACAGTTCCGGACCAAGATCAGCCACCGGGTTCCGGCCATGAACGTCAACATGGCCGCAGTGGCCGCAGTGAGCAACCTCCTCGGGGAGGTAGAAGCGGGCCGCTGGAGATTGTCGGAGGCCCAGAAGGAACTGGATGATGTCGAAGATCGGTCACCCGTGTACGGGCGGTGGCTGATCGTCATTGCGCTGGGCCTTACAGCGGCCAGCTTGGCTCGACTGTTCGGTGGGGATTGGCCGACATTCTGGGTCAGTTGGCTGGCCGGCTCGCTGGGAATGTGGCTGCGCCAGATGTTGGGCCGACGGGGTTTTAACCTCTTTTTCATCCCTTTCGCCGCCGCACTCCTGAGCGGAGTGATCGGGGGAGCCGCCGTGTTGTTGGGAGTTAGCGCGACACCGGCATTGTGCTTGGTGGCACCTGGAATGATCATCGTGCCGGGAGTCCCTTTGGTGAATGCGCTCCAGGACATGATCAAAAACCATATGACCGTAGGCCTGGCCCGGCTGGGGCTCGGGAGCCTTATCACGCTGGCGATCACGTTCGGGCTGTTCGCCGCTATGAGCCTGACGGGCGCGAAGATCCCGGTGGAAGCGCCCCTACGGCTCCTGCCGATCCCCGAGGACGCCCTCTTCTCGGCGCTGGCGGCCCTTGGCTATCTCTTCCTCTTCAATGTTCCAGCCCGCATCGCTTGGGCCTGTGTCGTGTGCGGGGTCGCCAGTCACACGGCACGAACCCTCTGCTTGCACCTGGGAGTCGACATAGTGAGCGGGACCTTGATCGGCGCGCTGGCGGTAGGCTTCCTTGCTCAGGGATTCGCTCGGCATTTCCGCGCTCCTGCCGTCGCTTTTGCCTTTCCGGGAGTGGTCGCCATGATCCCAGGGGCCTTCGCCTTCCGGGCGGTCATTGGCTGTCTTCAAATCGTGCACACTGGCGCAGCTGCCGCTACCGCTCTGGTGACGGAGACGCTCGCATTGGCTGCCACCTGTCTTCTGATGGTGGCGGCGATCGCAGTTGGCATCGTGGCCCCGTTGATCCTCATAACGAAAGGAACCACCAAAGCCTGAATCGCTGTTAGCGTTTGGCGTTTGGCGTTTTCGGCGACTGTCCGAATACAGGCTTGATCTTCGCGAAACCGGAGAACTCGTCCGAAGTTGCTCTCGTGACGATACCACAAACCACAGTCGCCATCGTGTGACGGTGTTCGGCGGTTAGTACTTGGCGGTTAGTCGCCATGGTCTCATCCTCCGTGAGAACCGAAACCCGGCATGCGGCGTCGGGCTGCTTGGCGATTAGTCAATTAAAACCCCGAAAATGCATAGTTTTTGACGACGTGGGAATCGCACCTCGAACATTGCGCTGGATCTAAACTGCGCGTCGTTTTCCATGGCAAACAATGGCGACTGCGGTTTTTGGTAGTTCCAACCGCGTAGCTCCGCGTCAACTTCTCCGTAGCGCCAAATCGAAGGCGTGGTCGGACAGTCGCCGCTGATATCAGTGTCGCAGTTATTCATGACCGAGCGAGGCGGTCCTGCACAGCAAGGCGGAGCGAGGTTGTGA
>DATNNZ010000325.1:0-12748 GCA_035601575.1 Chthoniobacterales bacterium | reverse complement strand
CGGACTTCCAATCTCAGGCTAGGGCGGTAATTATCCATTTCCTGGTGGCGCTGCTGATCGGCTCCATTTTCGGAATTCTCTTCCAGCGCGACGTGCGCGGCTATGGCTCCAGCATGGGCTGGGGCCTGGGATTTGGAATCTTCCTATGGTTTTTCGGCCCGCTCACGGTTTTCCCCGTCGTTGGCCGTCAGCCTCTGGATTGGTCCGCAGAACAGGGCACCGCGCTATTCGGTTCGCTGGTCGGCTACATTATTTACGGATTCATCCTGGGTACCATCTATGCATTCCTGGACCGCATATGGGTGAGACTTTTCATTCAATCCGATCCATTGAATCGCGAACCCGAGGGTCTAGGCCTCCATTTTCTGCGTTCCATCGAATGGGGAGGGTTGGCTGGGCTGGTCGGAGGCCTGGTCTCGATTCCGGTCATGGCCGCAACCGGAATCCTGCCGAAGATTGCCGGGCTCGACACCAGTTTCGGCGGCGTCCGCGGCCTGGTCATCCACCTTCTCGTAAGCGTAGGAATCGGTATGACCTACGGCCTGTTATTCCGCAATGAGGCCCCCAGCATTGGGCTCGGTGTTCCCTGGGGATTTCTGTTTGGTTTGATCTGGTGGTATGTGGGCCCGCTCACGCTTTTGCCCCTGATGTTGACTGGAGTCTACGACTGGAGGGCAAGCGCGGCCGTTGCTCTGCTCCCCTCGCTCATCGGACACTTGATCTATGGCGGGGCTACTGCATTTACATTCCTTCTGCTGGAGCGGCGGTATAAGCAATGGCTGCTTCTCGATCCACGCATTGCAGCCCGCGAGCAACGTCGCCTTCGTCCGGTAGGAACGCCGGCCCCGGCACTGTGGTTCTTCGCGCTTGGCCTCGGAGTACTGCTGCCAATTCTACTTGGCTAAACCTAATCGGCATCTGCGTGGGCCAACAGCTGCGGTGTGAAATCATTGAAGGCTTACAATTCCGCGACCGCTTCCAATAATTCCGACATGTTGGCCGCCTGTGAGTTCGCGCTCAGTTCGCAAGGATTTCTTTCTGTATCGGCGGTCGGTCATGGTTCACCGCCTCCCGCCCTTGAATCCCCTTGAGCATTTCGCGTTGAGCGTCTTCCAAAGTGGCTGCCGGACCGCAAGCGGCCACTAGTGGCAATCCGCAGCGGCCACCGACGTCCAGAACCTAGCCATCCGCGGAATGTTCGGCAGTACTTCTCCTTCGTCTGCACATCGTTTCATTTCACCGAGCAGTGGGTTGTTTCGGGAGAGTTCATCGTAGAGCGAAATCATCACCAGGCTGCACCAAGCTGGGCATCGACTCCAATCTTTAGGAAAAGCTGCGCAGCGCCACTAAGAACTATGCTGATGAATATCTGAAAATAGGGGCGGAAGAACCAGGACTTCAGAGGACCGACCGCAAACTAAATTGAACGAAAGGCGAAAAGGAGACGGCGGCTAAGATGTATTTTAGTTTGTTCATGTGCTTCATACTTTCTTATAATGAAGTCGTCTCTTATTGTTTTGTCGGTGGTTGTTTCTCTTCACAAGTGAACCACGCGCCGCAAGAAGCTCTGCCGATGGCCGCCTTCTTCGTGCCACTTGCGTTCCCTCACAGTTAGAGAAACTTCCTATGTCTGTATCCATCGGGACATTATCTTTTCCGGTGACGGAGCTCTTCTATTTTTCGGTCTGTCGTTTCGCACCGCTAACGACAGCCTCGTCCGCAGACAGGCAGCGCTCTTACCTAAAACCCTACACTTTCTATTTCCGTGTAAGGATTTCTCCGCTCCTCCGACAAACAAGCATGAACTCATTAGAAGTCATTCAAACGAAAAATATCGTTAATTTTGGACTGGCGACGTTCGTTGCAGCAGCGCTCTTGGGAAATATTCCGTCGGCTAAGGCGGAAACGACGGACATTTTCACGAAACACGGGCTCCCGATTCCGGGAGCTTATTTTGCTAAAGAAGAAACCTCCAAACCGATAATGATCACGGTCACCAAATCAGCAAAGACTGTTGGAAATCAAAAGCAGACTGCGCCCGAGGTTGGTAAGAAGCTTCCGCAGCAAGCTCACTTGGCAAACGCGACCTCATAACGCCCTATCGGGAATACTTGCATAGCTTCGTCAACCAACGGGAAATCCCGGAGATTCACTAGGAAAGCTCTGGTCTAATTCTTACCGTAGGCACCGTAATTATCCCAGTGCCTCTCGATAATTGTGCGGGAACACACGCCTCTAGTTGTAACGATGACGGTAACACAAACAGGAAAGAAACATGATGAACGTGAACAGAAGAAGCAGTGTTGCTAACCGCCGGAAACCAAGAGGGCGCGTCCGTTGACGGTTGGACGTCGGACCTGACTATCACGCGAGGAGGATAGAATGAGGAAACTTTTAGATGCAAGTGATTCTGATTCTTGCCCGGGGATGGAAACCGGATTGAGAGTGCAGACAGTCGGCTCGTTAGTGCTCCGCTATGGTCTCGTCTTAGTAATTGGTTGGATTGGCCTAATGAAGTTTACTGAATATGAAGCAAAAGGGATACAGCCCCTTGTCGCGAATAGCCCGTTAATGGGTTGGATGTATGGCTTTCTGACACTACGTGCGTTTTCACGTGCACTGGGTGTTGTCGAGGTTACTATCGCGATTTTGATTGGCCTTCGACATTGGTCAGCGAGGGCGTCAGCGCTTGGTAGCGGTGGTGCTGTGCTCATGTTTCTAACCACAGTCTCCTTCTTGCTTTCGACGCCAGGGTGGGAGCCAAGCCTCGGTGGGTTTCCCTCGCTCTCTGCTCTACCCGGACAGTTCCTGTTGAAGGACGTGGTATTGCTCGGGGCGGCAATATGGTCATTTGGTGAAGCTTGGACCAGCAGCGTCCGGATTCACCGAAAAAGGAGTGCTGGCCATGAATCGGTCCGGGAAGTCAAGACCAAGAGATTTTGACGGACCGAGGGGGAGAACACCGGCATTTGGCGACGGCGGAAGCAAAGTGAATTTGCTTCCCGATGCTAATGGATGCATTGCTTGAGGGAATAATTATCTGCGACGCGGGATCTGACATACTGAAAAAAAGGCGCCTATGAACTTGTCGTATCTCTCCGTTTCATCGTGAGGAAAATCTTTATCGGACAACGATGGTTCGCGTTGCCTACCTGGGGACTTGTAGTTATTGTCTGGCTTTCGGCCTCGTCCTCGATTTTTGGCAGAGGGCCCCTGCTGGAATCCGAGAAATCGGTAACGAAATTGCGTGTTCTCCGTAGCGGCCAATTGAACGCAGGAGTAGCGAGTGCCAGCTAACGAAGAATGCAATCTGAAACGACCCCTGAATCCCGCGGACCTCGTAAGCAGCACTTTAGAATTTTATGCTTAGAATATCGAGGATTGACTCTTCTACCGGCGACGTGATTTTGCGTTTAGAAGGAAAGCTAATTGGGCCATGGGTTAATGAGTTGAAATCCTGTTGCGCGATCGTTGGCAATGAAGGACGGCGATTTTCGCTCGATATGACCGACGTCTTGTTTGCTGATCGGAGGGGACTCGCGTTGCTGCGCGCTTTACAGGAATCCAATGTCGCGCTAACCGGTTGTACTCCACTTCTTTCCGAAGAACTGAGGAGGCCTTAGCTCCTGGTCGTTTTACTGTAGGCTGTTAAGATGAGCGCCGCACAATTCCAAGCTTCTGCATTCGCCTCTGATGCGTATTGGGATGAATGCCGAGGATCTTAGCAGCGCCTTTTAGTTAGTCCCTCAATTTGGGCTAGTACCGACAGAACGAAAGAAAGAAGAGGATGTTCTTCTCGCGCAGATACGACACCAACGAAACGAGAGCCATCCTTACTTGGGTGACGGGGAATCGAACGGAACCAGCCATCTCGCCGTCTCTGATTTTTACGAGAGCTTCGGGCAGCCCGTCGATCCCTAAGACCAAGATCTTCCCCGTAGGTATGCCCATTTGCTGGAGCGCCTCAAGGGCTCCTAACGCCATGTCATCGTTGGCGTCAATAATTGCTGGCGTATAAGCGAGAGAAGTC
Source organism: Chthoniobacterales bacterium (assembly GCA_035601575.1). Lineage (GTDB taxonomy): Bacteria > Verrucomicrobiota > Verrucomicrobiia > Chthoniobacterales > JAFAMB01 > DASTDH01. Next base: position 8,718 of record DATNNZ010000325.1, on the reverse strand, counting down.
AAGACATTCTGTGTCACAGTGAGGCTTTCCGAACGTGCCCATTGGCGGTTTGTTCCGCCACGATTTTATACTTTTCTCCCGGCGCCTTTATGGTGTCGTGGACACCTTTGACCCGATCGATAGCTGCACTGCCACCCGGTTTGCCTGTAATAAAAACGATCTTGGCTCCATTCGGAAATTTGTCGATCACGGATTGGGCGAGGGCAGCCGCCCCCGCAACGTCATCCAAACAAAAGAATGGGACCGGTTTATTTGCTCCCTCGACGTATCGATTGAAACTAACGACCGGGATTCCAGACTCGAACACATCTTTAACCGCCGCCGTCAGAGCCCTCACATCATAGGGATCCAGAACGATGCCGTCCACACCCTGGCCCTCAGTCTCTGGCTGGCAGCCCGTTTATCAATTAATTTCACGACCTCGCTAAGCTTTGATCCGCCACCGATCAGCTGCGTAATGAGTCCGCTCCTTTATAATCCTCAGCCTTGCGACGGACCGGTTGCGATAACGTTCGAGTTTGAGGTCGACCCGCTCCGCGGTCGTGAGTTTCTTCGGGTAATGCGAGAGCCGCGTTTGATTCATCTCAGAAACGGGGCATTCAACTGGCGTCTTGACGTGGACCTGACGCCCTCGACTACCTACCGGATCGAAATGATGGTTCCATCTTGGACCGAGTATCTGTTGCAGCGTCAACGGCTCACAAGAGCTGAGCAGGAGATCATCAAGAAAGTTTGGTGCTTGCACGTTGGCGAACAGATACCTTTGGAACGCTATTATCTCTGTGTGAACAGGGAATTAGAGGCGCAGCACGTGGCACAGTCAAATGCTTCGAGAACGTCCACGATCCGGCTGAATCTAACCGCCCAAGAGGTTTCACGAACGTCGTGATAGAATCGGCTCTATCGAGCCTTATTGTTGTTGAAGATGTGAGAGTTTTCGGCCGGCACTAGAGCTACCTCGGCATTTCTTTCTTACTCAGCGCCCGACGCAATTTCGCCAAGGCGATATTCTGGAGCTGACGGATTCGCTCCCGGGTAACCCCAAACTCGTTACCCACTTCTTCGAGGGTCTTCGGTTTGCCACCGTCCAACCCGAACCGCTGGAAGATTATCACGCGCTCCCGGTCGTCAAGAGCATCAAGCAAGTCGCTCACCTCGTCGCGCAGGTTTTTGTCTCTGAGCAACTCGAACGGCGTTTGCGCGCCTTCATCCCCAACGATCTCACCAAATTCAGTCGAGTCGTCATCGCTGATCGGTGCGTCCAACGAAGCAGGCCGGATCGAGACGGTTTTCAATTGCGACACTTTGCTGCTCGAAATACCGATCTGTTCCGCCAACTCGTCGTCAGTCGGTTCCCGGCCGAGTTCTTCACTCATCTGCAAAGAGACTCGGCGCATTTTGGAAATCTTGTTCACCCAGTGAACCGGAAGCCGAATCGTTTTACTCTGATTGGCCAAAGCCCGCTTGATCGACTGTTTAATCCACCAAGCCCCGTAGGTACTCAGTTTTCCGCCCTTTGCCGGGTCAAAGCGCTCGACCGCCTTCATCAATCCGATATTGCCTTCTGATACTAAATCCAACAGAGGCAAACCCAAATTCGCGTAATCATGAGCAATTTTTACGACCAAACGGAGATTAGCCTTGATCATAAGCGCTCGCGCTTCTCGGTCGCCCTTCTTGATGCGCGCGGCCAAATCAATCTCCTCTTGCGGGGTCAGCAGCGGGATTTGGCGGATTTCCCGGAGGTAAATTTTAATGCCCGTATCTGAATCTTCACCATCCATACCGGCAGGAGCATTCCTTTCTTTGAGATCGATAGTCATGCGCTCTTGAAGTTTCATTGGAGTGCGCTCACATTTTGAGCTTTGCCGTTATCGAACGACCGGTTTTCCTTAGTGACGTCCACCAAGCTAATGAATACATCCTCGCGTCGCAGAGAAACACGTCGGTGAAGATCATCTGCTACCGCTTTGTAAAAGCGTTGTTTTGTTCGACCGCTCGCCCCTCGTTGAGCGTCAATGATTGCCTTCGATGTTTTCGTACGTTTTCCTCTGGTTAGTTGGATGATCTCTGCTCGCCTCCGCGCCTTGGATTACCTTAGGGGGAGTCGATCAAAACACCTCGATCCCCCGTTTGTGCATGTCAGCACATAAGTAAGACGCAGAGCGGGTGTTCCCTATTCCACAGAGATAAATGACATTCCATATAGGGACAGGCCTGCTGATCAGGGCTGGAATCACGACCTACGCCGTGCCGAATGGAAGCCCGAAGCGGTTCGCTTTGCTTTCAATGACATAGATCGCGGGATGCAAAATTAAATTAAGTTTCGCCTTCTTCGCGCGACTAAGTATGTAGAAGATCGCTCTGTTTCAATGAAGCCGCACGACTCACCGGGCCCGCCACAGACTTCTCAGAGACCTGACTGCTTCCCTCGCGCACGTCTTGTCGGCAACGCAGGGAAGACCCCATAAGATGGCAATCCTCAAGCCGAACAGCTGGCTGATTACAAGGATAGTCGCTTGGATCGACACGATGACTCCGTCTTGCCGGGAAATGACCCATCTGTTGTCTCAGTCTATGGATCGCCAACTGTCGCTGTACAGCCAGCTCGTGATTTGGCTTCACCTTACAATTTGCGATCACTGCGTGCGTTTCGCCGAGCACCTCGCTTTCATCCGCAAAGTTAATCGCTCGATCCTAAAGTACGCAGAGGAAATGTCGCCGGCTGGTCTGACCGCTTCGCCAGAGAGCGTATCAAGGAGCGGGTCAGACAGAGTTTGGATCACGGGCGGCGCTGAAAGAGAAAGCTCTGGCTTATAATTCAAATCTTGGAACCGTTGTAACTATCGTTTGCTCGATACGCTGGTTGGTTTGCTCCGGTCGAGCAAAGCGCTCCGTGGCAGTGATGGGTCGTTAAGTGTGTTGAAATGGCGAGCTGTCGCTTTCGTAAGCTTCGATGTTTGTTCATTGGTCGAGAAGGCTTCAAATCCTTCGACGTTGCTCGTGATCATTTCGACGGGATCGCGTCCTTTCGAAATAGTGAAAACTTGTAAGGAAATTCGCCTAATTGGCGACTCATCCCAAAGAAACACAGATCTTCTGACGGAGAAAAGCGCGGCGCCACGAGGCGGATCATCCTGGACGGGCTCGAGACGGAAAATCCGGCCGCCGATAAGCTAGAAATCCGCAGTACCGTGCAACTTTCACCAGATAATGATGCCAACCCGGCGCGCGAGCTGAAGCGACTTTTTTGTTCACACTGGTTTTTGTAAGGAAAGTGCGATATCCCCGACAAACATCATAAATACAAGAGTTCGTTCCCCTACGGTTCCGCTCGTCGCGGCTTTGATGCGTTCTGTGATTCTGGTTGCTGGATCCTCTGGATCCGCCGGAGCTGAAGGTGGCAAGTTCGACTCGAAGGAGGCTTCATAAAACGCGAGGCGGCCGAAAGGCCATCAGCGATACGCTTCAGGCGTGGGGATCAGCTACGTCCAACGGAATCTCTCGACTTGGCGCGCAGGATAATTTCGCAGAGTTAAAAGTTAAAAGGAGTACATCGCAGATGAACGAAGAAAACACCGAGCTACCCCAGGATTCTGAGGAGAACTCAACCCGATCGGTTAACAGACGAGCATCTCACCGGCATGGCGTCGTCAGACGATCCTTTCTGAAGGGTCTCGGCATGGCCGGCGCAACCTTACTGCCAGCCAGTGTACTATTGATGACCAAAGCCAAGGCGCAGCAGGGGGATAGCAATAGAAGTGCAGATAGAAGCGGCAGCCTTTCCAGAGGCGATGCCGCAATCCTGCGCTTCCTGGGCGCGGCCGAAATCCTTGAAAGCGATCTGTGGATACAATACTGGGAACTCGGAGGAACCCAGGACAACGAATTCGCGATTGCCACTGGGGGGAACCCGCGCTACACGAAAGCCCTTCAGATTCTTGATGGCGACCAGCCCCAGTATATCCACGACAATACAGACGATGAGATCAGCCACGCGGCCTTCATAAGGGCTTACTTAGCTTCCAGAGGCGCCTCGACCGCCGAGCACGATCTCCTTAATGGCCCTCACTTTCGCGCGTTGCCGGGCAGTACGGCGACAGGGTCCTCAGGAAAGAACCGGCTCACAAACCTCATGCAACTCAACGTGGACACCAGTTTTTGGACTCGGTATCGCATCGACAATGAAAACCCCGATCTCGATCCCGGCTTCACGTTTCCCCAAGCAGTCAATCCCCCTGGAGGGATTAAGAATCGGACGGCAATTCCCAGAAATGATGCCGACATCGGCACCAGTACCCCTGGTAACCTCACCAACCACCTGAAAGCGATTGCCTTCACGGCGGGATTTCATTTTGCCTTCATTGAGCAAGGTGGTAGCAGCCTATACCCTTCGCTGGCTCAGAGGGTGACCGATCCAGAAGTTTTGCGAATCTTGCTTAGTATCGGCCCGACCGAGACGCAGCACTTTCAGACTTGGCAGGACAAGGCAGGCAATGCGACTCCGCTGACCGACATAGATCCCGTAACTGGGTCATCGGTGACGTTTCTGGACCTCACTACAAACCAGCCGCAGTCGTTGCAGGCCAACCTGATCATGCCTGAGCCGACCCCGTTCCTGAGCCGAAAGTTCCCGATCTGTTCGATTATTCGCCCAACCAATACGAAGGGGGCTGCAATGGGGGCCCTGAGGGCTTACTGCGGACGGACTTTTCATCGGCCAGACGAATGGGTTTTTTGAGCTGCTCACTGATCTCGCAGCGGATGCGGACGCAGCCAGACGCGAGTTCGAAACCGACCAGTCTTAGGCGCTCAACCGACGGGGCTGCTAGTCGGCATATACTCGAAAATTCGTGTGTGGAAGGAAGTTAATGTTGTTCCTGTCAGCTATATTACGCAGATACTTAAGTATAGATGCCACAGACGATCTGCAGAGGATCACGAGAGAGCGCACCGATAGGTTCGAACTCCAATTCATTGAAGAACTACGAGCCTACTACCTTGTATGAGGAGAGCTGGTTAAAGTGATTCAGCAGGACGCAGCTTCTGGTGTGGCGCAGATCCATACCGGCGAAATTAGAAAAGATGTTTTAGACCCTCACTGAATTTTAAGCAGGTACCCAATTAGGGATGCCTATGGAGAGATTGAATGCTCTGAAACCGACCCGCCTAATTCCGCGAAGCCATTACCGATACTGGAAGCAAAGTGAATTCGTTTGCTAATACTAATAGATTCGCAAGCTCGTGGGAGATTAGGGAATAGAGGCACGCCTTACCTCACCTAAATATTGAAGACAGAGAGTTAAATGAAAAACGTTCGAGATATCTCGGCCTCTACGCCTCCGCGAGGAATTACGACCGATAGGCGTTTGCGGTGAAGACACACGACGACGGTTGCCAAGGGGGATGCTGTGCCGGGGCACGCTGCATATCAATCTGAAATGGCATGGTAATCACGACATCTCTGATTTCGATTGGGATCAGCTCGGTAAAGTTATGCGGTGTGAAACCGAGACCGAAACGTCGGGTTGGGTGGTCGTCCAACAATCTCGCCTTGTCAACTGCGGATACGCAATCCCGTTACAGATGTTGTCGCGTTCAAATCCACGCGCCGCTTTAGCGTGAACCGTCTAGTGAAGCACGGGGTTGACGGACCTTTAAGGGGTGACTTGCCTATTCCGCATAAGCTTACTTCGCACACCAGGTTTGGCTGAACCCATTGAATTTCTCTGGGATTTTTGGCGGATTTTCGACCGGCGATTCGTCAATAAAAGCGGCTTTAATCGATCGATTGTTTCCTTCAATCCCTTTTCGCTAAACCCGGTACCGGAGTGACCGAAATAGCGCAGCCGTCCGTCTCGGTATCCGCCCAATAGCAACGCACCAAAATGTTTGCGAGTACCTTTTCCTTCGGTGAAGCCGCACACCACGAATTCCTGTTGCCGTCGCGCTTTAATCTTTAACCAATCCGGTGATCGCTTTCCAGGTCGATAAGTGCTGGTCTTTCGCTTAGCAATTATGCCCTCAAATCCTTCCTCTTTGGCTAGGCGATAAAGATCGATTCCACAATTCTCGACGTAACTGCCGACCTAGATGCTGGAACAGGATTGATGATCTGTTCCAACCGGTCACGTCGTTGTAAGACCATCTAGCCGGTGACGTCATGCCCGGCACTCCAAAGCAGATCGAACAGATAAAAGACAACCGGAGCGGTCGGACGTTTCTGCCATTGTTGCAGTAACTGAAACCTCGGTACGCCTTCCTTATCTAAGGCGACGATCTCACCATCCAATATTGTCGAGCACAGCTTCAATTGACGGACCGCGTCTTGAATGGTCGGAAATTTGGGCTCTAAGGGTAAGTGATTGCGAGACCAGAGCCGAGCCTTACCGCTTGCATCGATGACTGCTATCGCTCGATACCCATCGAGTTTGGTCCAGCGATTCGTTTTCTTCTCGAGCGGTGGCCGAAGTTTCTGCAATTCGTTCAACCAGACCGGGAAAGAGCGGCAGCGAAGACGGAGGCCCGCAGGAGACGCCGGCACCTGCGAAAATAACGAGATTCTCTTCGTCACGAGCTCGCCAGAGTTCGTCAGGCAATTCGATATCGCCAAACCACATATAGGTTCATTTCCGCTCGAACGAGCAAACTTTGCCCAATCCGCGTCTCTTCTCCGAAATTAGAAGTTACACTCCTTCGTTCGTTGGTATCCGGGAATGCAAACTGAACAGGAGACGCAAATTGAGAAGAAGGCCGCGTAGCCCCCGCTTTGAAATGCTCTCCATTGTCTGTCCGCCGGCATTGACGAGCAAACAGCGGCCAAAAAGAAGGTTTGCTATCGCTGTTTGCGACACTGGCGGCGTAATAGACGCAAGGAGCGCCAATGAGCAACAAGAAAGCAAAAGCTCGTTGTCTCAATCAGAGTGCGGGGCGGCAGGATGTGTTAGTTCTTCACATCCTCCGCCCCGGTTCCCCCCAGATTGTATTGGACTGACAGCGTCCTCCTTGGACTGACAGCACCCACGTCCGCCACTCGAAGGCTAACGGTTGGCGCTCTCCGCCGCTATTGGCTGAACGAGTGTTTTATTCTTACCCGGAAGGGTGACTACTTCACCCATCCCGAAGGCCTAAAGGTCCGCGCAAAAAACTTTCGGTACTTACTAATACCGGATTCCTTCGGGCGAAGGTTTAGCCCGCTTTTTGCACCAGATGGTGGTTTGTGTGGGTTTACGGTTTTTCTGGACTTGCTGGAAAAGCTTTCGTGATGGCTGATTCCGACGAGGTAAGAAGTGTTCTCAGTTCCTGCAAGGATTCGGTCCCGATCTGAGAAAGAAATTGCCCTTGTGCTTCCTCCCACAATGGCAAACTGCGAACCAGCTTCCGCCTTCCTGCTGCTGTTAGTTGAAGCAAGTGTTGCCGTCGATCCTTACCAGTCCCTGCAGTAACCCACTTGGCCCTCGTCAGCGGACGTAGATTGCGCGTCAACGTGGTGCGTTCCATCCCGACCTTCTCGGCCAGGACCGCGTGGCTCAGTTGGCCCGCGCGCTCAATGTCTGCGAGCAACGAATACTGCGTGATGGTGAGGTCCTCGGGAGATAACAGCGCGTCGTAAAGGGAGGAAAGTTTCCTGGCAAATCTGCGAACCTGAGAACAGGCGCAGGGACCAAGCGTGGGCGCGAGCAAAGTGATCATGCCGTCTATCTATCGATAGGTTCACCCCGTGTCAACCTCTATCTACTGTTAGATAGAATTCTTATATCATACCGTTTGACGAGGGATGAAGAACCGGAGACTCGAGCCTTTGGCGAAGCTTTACCCGCCGGCACTCGATTAACTCTTCTCTCGGACGATAAGCCCGACCGCTTCTTCACGGTCATTAAGGCGTGACGGCAGAATTCGGTATCTAAAGCACGGTAAAGAGCTCGTTTCCCTGGTGAAACGGGAGTGCGAGCAACGCCATGAAAACAGCAATTCTTTACCACAAACTAGCCTGCCGCCAGTTGTCTCCGGAACGAGCTGTAATCGGGTTCTGGTGCGTCTTCTTTTCATCGAATGATCATTGCAACCCTTACCGTGCTTTATACTCCGAATTCTGTGGTCACCCCTATTACAGTGGTACCTGGCATTCACCGGAAGAAGTTTGTGACAAACTGTTCGTCCCGCTCTTGCGTGATTGGGAAGGATTCTTAGTTACGCCGGATGATTTCATTGCTAGCGGCGAGCGGGTAGTATCGCTCGGAGCTTACTCTGGTACCTTCAAAGCCACAGGAAAAGCCATGACAGCTCCCTTTGCACATGCATGGATGGTGCGAGGTGATCGTATTAGTCGCTTCATTCAGTACACCGATACGATGAAGATACGAGAGGCGATGAGCCCATAGAGGAACTAGCACTTCGAACTCATCTTAACCCGACGTGCCGTCACCGCGTTAACCTTATGGAAACGAGGCTCTGCTCGAGTCTCCGGTTCTTCATCCCTCGTCAAACGGTATGATATAAAGATTCTATCTAACAGTAGATAGAGGTTGACACACGGTGTGAACCTAGCGATAGATAGACGGCATGGATCAAAGCAGACAAAAACATGAAAGTTCAGCAAACAAATTGGGTTCCACGTCAGCAATCAGACTCAGGCAAGCGGCGCAATAAGTGGAATAAGTGGATCGGATCCGGACTAGCTCTGATCCTGCTTGCTCTTGCGGCACAAGAAGTTGCGAC
>DATNNZ010000324.1:0-4712 GCA_035601575.1 Chthoniobacterales bacterium | reverse complement strand
CATGCTCGAGAGCCGGCGTGACAACGCCCGCTTCACACGAGCGACAGGCTGAGACGCCAAACTCAAGAATCGTATCATAACATAGCCGGGCCAAAGAGTATGCCGCGAGGGTACCAATGCCTCCCGCAACGTTGCTGGAGTAACTCTGCCGGCACGCATCAGCTTCAAACCAGGTTGAGAGAGCATCTCCGATACCGGCAATCAGGAACCGAACAGGGGCCTTCGCGATGATTGCCGTATCGACCAGAACGAGATCTGGATTCTTTGTGAAGAACTGATACCGATCGAATGCTCCTTCGACAGTGTAGATCACCGCAAGCGAACTCGTTGCCGCGTCCGTGCTCGCTATAGTCGGGACGGTAACAACTCGAGTACTCATTCCGTGTCCAACCGATTTCCCGGTATCCATGGCCTTTCCGCCACCCAAACCGATGACAACATCGCAACGACGATCGTTCACGATTGTTTTCAAACGATCAATTTCCTGATCACAACATTCACCTCTGAACTCCTCTACAACCAATGTTAGTTTTGCTGCCTCAAACGAATCCCTAATTCTAGGGAGAAGTTTTTTTGCCCCGATGATGTCCGCGATCAGAAGAGCGTTCTTTCCCAGGTTGGCAGTTAGCGGAGCTAACTCTGCAATGGCATCAGCGCCTTGGACATATTTTGCGGGGAATATGGACGAATGAATCATGGGGAGACTTTGGGCGCGGGGAACTGATCTTGGGATAGCTTAGAAACGTGCTTGGCTTTCAGCATTTCCGGATGCCCAACCCTGGGTAAATCAGTTCTTGACCGGTTTACCGAGGAGGTAGACACAAAACTGAGCTATGGCATCGTTCTATCGGTGACAACGTGTTCTTCAGGAGGCAATAGACGCTAAGATTCGCGGGGCTGATCGTTTTTAATCCCAATTGCCGTAATCGCTGTCTCAACTGCCGCCACAGCGCATCGGAGTTTGAGGTCAGGCCGGCCCCGACATTTCCCCGACCATTTATCCAGCTTCTAATCGAGGATTGGGCTGTCATTTGAGATCTTTTCGAAAACGTCGAATCTGCCGCTGAAATTCGCCCCACTTCGTGTTCTAGGATGTTTGGCGATCCAGCCTTGGTCGGCATCTTAATTCGGCGGACGACTACCGTCCGTCAAGACTTGTTGACTGACACTGGAAGTTTCCGCAAACCTCTCATTCGCAGCGTTGCAGCATGCAAGTCGACGAAATCTTGTTTAGTATCGGAAGATATCGCGCCAGGCGGTTATGGCCCATGGATCTGCCGCTCATCCGGACTTTCAACCAACAGTGTTCGGACTTCTTCATGTTGCAGAATGGAACCCCGCCCAACGAAGTCGAGGCTGAGGAGGTCTTCAACGGGGTGCCGCCTGGGCGCAGAGTAGAAGACAAGCTGCCGACTGGGGTTTTTGATTCGGACGGTACCTCGACTATCGAATCAAATTCGAATGATGATGGGACCTTTTTCGCCCATCTGTCTAAACCCAGCGATGGTCGGGTTGCGAAATACGCAAAACGGATGACCGTTCCTGCTCGTCCACCTCATCAATAGCTTTACGCCAATGAAAACTCGACTCGTTACCGCGGCTGGTATTGCTTTTTGCAATCTTTTTATCACAGCGAGAGCGACCCTCGGACAAACCGTAACCGTCCCGGGCAAGCATTGGACGGTCGTCACGCAGGCGGTACCAACCTGGCCTACGGTCAATACCTTCGTTAGAGCCTTAGACAGCGACCGATACCAGCTCATCGAGAAGAAAGACAACAAGGAAGTGTATCGAGATAAGCAGACCGGTGAGAAGTGGGTCGTCGAGGTTCACCGCCGAAAAGACTAAGCTTCCATCACGGGGTTATTTTGGGCGGCAGTTTCCTCGGTGGCAGCATGTAGACCATACTGTTACCCTCTTTGCTCATGCTCCCAGTATTGTCCGCCTGTTCTCCACCGTGTCCTAGAGCCATCTGTCCCGGTTTTCCCTTTTTGCCGTCGGATTCATAAAAAGCTATTTCGATCGGTTGCCCATCCTGCTTTCGAATCTGAGACAAGAAACTTTCGGCCGCCTCGTGCAAGGGCCGCGATGGCGAACGCGGCAGACTCTTTGACGGCGTAAGTAATGTGCGAATCGACGGAAGAGTCGCTCACTTCGAACTGGGTCAGATTCCGGAGCTGAAAAAGTCTCCCTGGCCAATGTACTGCGGCGGTGGGCAGGAACCGGTCGTTGAGCTAAGGTTGTAAGTTTGACTAGTCACGCCAAAATTGGTGGCAACAAACACGAGCCTAATGATAGGCTTATCAATGCCCCCTGCTGTTATGGTCACAAGACTACTGCTAGCAGCTTACCTTTTATTCACAGCTCTCGGAGCGAGGGCTGCGACGGAATTGCCCGCTATAACTGTTACCGGAGAAATTAAGCCTCCTGGTGATATCGTGAGCAGAGACCGTGACCAGCGGTCGCCAGAAATTCATTGGCCGACCACTTTATCTATCAAATGGTCAGAAGTATTTGCCCATAACGGGATCGTGATTAATGCGCCTTGCGCAACGGTATGGAATTGCCTCGTCCAGGCCCGGGAGTGGCCGCAATGGTGCCCGTTCAGTGGCAAGGTTGTGATTCAAGATGGTTCACCGATATTGCAAAAGAACACCAAGTTCACCTGGAGAGGTTTTGACCTGCCGCAAGATGGCTTAGCGGAGTATCAAAACCGGTCCGAGCCATTGTACGCCAAAGTGATTGAATGCGAACATGAACGTCGCATCGGCTGGTACAGTTCAGGGATAATTGGTGTTCATGGGCCTCTCTATCTCGCCTATCACACCTGGCTCATTACGCCGATGGGTCCAAAAAAATGTTATGTCACATTCGAAGAAGTCGCAACTGGCTCGTTGGCGCGGTACGCTCGCGGATTCTATCCTGAAGTGGTTCACGTCAGCCATCAAAATTGGCTGGAACGGTTGAAAAGGGTCTCAGAAAATCATGGCTGAACGGCTCTGTGCGAGCATTGCTGGCGGCCCCATCTTTAGAGGGCCATCCGTAACCACCGTGCACTGGAAATCCCCATGTCGGAAACGTGTCCAGCCGATAAATGAATCTTTCTGAAAAGATGCAGCCATAGATGTGTAATTCTGTTGTGCTCGATATTATTTTAAAGAGCAGTGGACCGAAGCTGGGCAGGCCTTGGATTCTGTTCTTCCACAGGAAGAGAGGCCAATAGCGAAGCCAACCAAGCAAAGAGCGGCGACGTAGTCAGCCGCACCGAAAAGATCGTTCGCAGGAAAGATCGCCACAATCAGTGGGGTCAATCCACCACCAAAGATTGCAGAGATATTGTAAGAGAGCGAGATCCCTGTGAAGCGGATCGCCGGTGGAAAAGATTTCACCATGATGCTCGGAACGGCGCCAACTACTCCGACGGTCAGGCCGACGAGCGTGTAGAGTGGAAGCAGGAATGCGGATCCCAACTTCGTGTCGGCATAGAACAGATAGGTCGCAATCATGAGGCAGACGGAGCCGCCCATCAATACCCTTGGAGCGCCAAATCGATCCGATAACCAGCCAACCAAAACACAACCAATCGTAAGGGAAAGAGCAGCGAAACAAGAGGCTTCCGACACCAACGTGGATGAAAAATGATACCGGCTTATCAATAGTTGCGGTGTGAGCAAGATGATAACGACAATCACGCCATTGAGCATCCAGCCCAGGAGTCCGGAAATTATGACTGCCGTTTGATGCTTGCTTAGCACCGTCTTAATCGGCAGTTCTGCAGCCAAAGCTTTTCGCGCGCTCATTTCTTTGAAGACCGGCGTCTCCTGCAGCCATTGTCGGAGCAAGGCAGCGCAAATACCAAAAACTCCACCGAGCAGAAATGCGATGCGCCAGCCAATGCGCGTGACCTCCGCAGGCGGAAGCATTCTGGTGATCCCAATAGTGACGACCGAACCGAGCAGGATCCCCGCGGTAAGACCGGCCGTTAATATCCCGCAGGCTAGGCTCACTCGATTAGAAGGAACGTGTTCGCTTACGAACACCCAGGCGCCGGGGATTTCACCTCCAATCGCCGCGCCTTGTAAAACCCGAAGAATAAGAAGCGCAATCGGCGCGAATATACCTATGGCACTGTAGGAAGGAAGTAGGCCAATTGCCAGCGTCGGCACCGCCATTAGAAAGATGCTCAATGTGAAGATTCGCTTTCGACCGATCAAGTCGCCAAAATGTCCCATGATTGTCCCGCTCAAAGGCCGCACAAAATAAGCGACGGCAAAAAGTCCGAACGTCTGAAATTGCCGGAGCCAGTCTGGAATTTCAGCCGGGAAAAAGAGTTGTCCGATCTGGTTCGCAAAAAAGACGAAAATGATGAAGTCGTAGAATTCCAGTGCGCCACCCAGGGTAGCTAGTCCAAGCGTACGGAAGTCTGATTTCGTCAAGGTTTTCAAAGATCGGCCGGCCGAGAAGTCAGTAGTGGAGAGCGGAGTTTTCATTCGTTTCGTTCTTTGGATGACTTTGTCTGTGTCGCCATAGTTTGAGTGGGTAATTCACAAACGAGAAGACGCCGGCCCATATCGGCAGAATTCTACCCGTCAAATGGTAAACTTGGCATACCAAAATCAGCTTTTCAGATTCCGGTTCGGCGACTATGAGCAATGTTTAATCTCGAATGATAATCCGTCGACGATCCTCAGTAACATTTACTTCCAGCTTAA
>DATNNZ010000323.1:0-73199 GCA_035601575.1 Chthoniobacterales bacterium | reverse complement strand
GGTCCAGCCAGACGAGATCCTGAAATTCATCCGCGTGCCGGTGACAGCGAAGACAGCCGCATACGTCAAGTTCGCACAGAAGGCGAGCGGGTTTGCAATCGCAGGCATCGCGACCGTATTGGACAAGGCGCGAAAGGACGTTGCCATCGCGGTGACGGGCGTGGCAGCGAAGGTTTATCGTGCAGCTGCTGCGGAATCGTCCCTTCGCGGATTGGAGGTTTCAGCGACGACGATCGCGACGGCGGCCCAGAAGGTGGCGGATGGGGTCGATCCGCTTTCGGACATCCACGCTTCATCGGAGTTCCGGGCGCATCTCGCGCGCGTCCAGGCTAAGCGGGCGCTAGAGCTCGCTGCGAGTCGCGGATAAGACTCAACACAAATCCACAAAGAAGAGAATTTCCATCCCCTTGAGGTCTTTCGTCTTGAATCTTCGATGAAGCTTGCGGCGAAATACGCATTCGAGGCGCCGCCGGAGAAAGTCTTTGCGGCGCTCGTCGAGCCCGCGATTCTGCAGAAGTGCATCGAGGGATGCGAGAAGATGGAGAAGACGGAGGAAGACAGCTACGATGCGCATCTCAAGATCGGCGTCGCCGGGCTCAAGGGGAGCTACGTCGGAAAGATCCGGATCTATGAGAAGAAACGGCCGGAGTCGTTCACGCTTCAGGCCGCGGGCAAGGGCGCTCCAGGCTGGGTGAAAGGGACTGCGAGGATCCAGATCTCGCCCAAGGGTGAGGGGAGCGAGCTCCAATGCGAGTCAGAAGGACAGGTTGGTGGGGTGATTGCGGCAGTTGGCTCGCGGCTCGTGGAGGCGGCGGCGAAGAAGATGCTCCACGAATTCTTCCGCAAGCTAGGCGAGCAGCTAGAAAACGAACGACAACGAACGACGATGAACACCAGCGACCGACAATAAGCGCACGCCGGCGTTCGTTGTCGTTCGCTGACGTTCGTTGGTGTTCACTGCTAAGCTCGCGGATGCGAATTGTCGTACGCTTTTTTCAGCCGCTCAACCGTAACATGCGTATAAATTTGCGTGGTTGAGAGGTTCGCGTGTCCGAGCAATCACAGTGCAATTTAATCGTGTTCCCGGTAAGCCCGATTGCGTTCGCGGTTGCCTTCCCAAACCGGAGAAGCAGATTAACCCATGCTTATCCAGGCGTACCGTGTTGAGAGTCGCCGAGTGCCGCCCAGGCCTTCATGAATCGCGCGGCGCAGTTTTTTCCTCGTACCGGTATCCGTAAGGCGCGCTTCTTCCAAAGATTTACAACCTTCCGACGTAACGGGCTACGGAATCGGTCAAGTTCTTGACTCACTCTGGCGACCTTGTTATGCGTTGTAGGTCGTCGGTTATGCACCACGACGCTATATTGTTCACGCATCGATCGCGGATTCCGACATAGCCACTGCCTCTCGATTCAATTCGGCAGTTCAGAAGGCAGAAAAGGAGCCTACACAATGAACTCAATAAGGAGCTGGGCACGAATTGGACCGATGTTAACGATGGGGGTTGTTTGCCCAGTCTTCGACCTGAGAAGGAGCAGGCTCGGTCTGGCGATGGTCCGGAAGTTGAAACTCGCGCTATGTCGATCGCTGGTGTTGGCCGCACTCTTAGTCGGGGTTTGCCAGGTGAGCTTGGGGCAAGGAGATGCAGATTTAGAGGCGCCAGGTTTAGCACCTTTTCCCACTACTTCGGCGGGCGGCGGGGTAACGCTTTTTCAGAACGTCCGCATCTTCGACGGTAAGAGTGCCGCGCTCTCGGTTCCCTCCAATGTGCTGGTCAGAGGCAACACCATTGAGCGCATATCTACGAACCCGATCACCGTCGACACGAATACTAAAGTCCTCGTGATTTCGGGAGAGGGGCGGGTGCTGATGCCAGGCCTCATTGACGCACATTGGCATGCGTTCATGGCGGCGACATCCCAGATGCTCCTGATGACCGCCGACTCCTCCTACCTTCATCTGTTGGCTGCGCGACAGGCTGAAGCCACGCTGATGAGGGGTTTTACCACTGTGCGCGACTGTGGTGGCCCAGTGTTCGGGCTTAAGCGGGCCATTGATGAAGGCGTCGTGATTGGTCCACGCATCTATCCCTCGGGTGCTTTCATCTCACAAACCTCAGGTCATGGAGACTTTCGCTTCTCCTTCGAGGTTCCGCGGACGCTGGGCGGTCCACTGAGCCATTCCGAGCTTGAAGGCGTCGCAGCGATTGCCGACAGCCCCGATGAGGTTCGGCTGCGTGCGAGAGAACAGTTGAGACAGGGTGCGAGTCAGATCAAGCTAATGGCGGGTGGCGGGGTTAACTCACCTCACAATCCGATCGAATCGACCCAGTACACCGAAGCGGAGATTCGCGCTGCTGTGGAGGCGGCCGACAATTGGGGCACCTATGTGACCGTACACGCGTTCACGCCGCCTGCGATCCAACAAGCGGTCGCCGCTGGGGTCAAGTGCATTGAACACGGTCATCTTATCGATGAGCCCACCGCCAAATTGCTGGCGGATAAGGGCATCTGGTGGAGCTTGCAGCCCTTAACGTATGATGCAGACGTATTTGCGCGAATGAGCCCAGTGTCACAGAAAAAGGCACTACAGGTGTGGGCCGGAACGGAGAACGCCTATAAGCTGGCGAAGAAGTACAATATAAAGACGGCTTTTGGTACAGATATTCTGTTCGATGCGGGGGCTGCTAGCCGACAGGGAGCTTATCTCGCCAAGATGGTCCGCTGGTACACACCTGCCGAGGCACTCAAGATGGCTACCGCAGACAATGGCGAGTTGATGGCTCTTTCCGGGTTTATCAATCCCTATCCCGGCAAGCTTGGGGTGGTGGAAGAGGGCGCACTCGCGGATCTGCTGCTGGTCGATGGCAATCCGTTGGAAAATATCCAGCTCGTCGCCGAACCCGACAAAAACTTCCTGGTAATTATGAAGGACGGCGCAATTTACAAAGATACGCTGCCCAAGTGAGGACTTCCAGACTCTCCAGGAAACGGCGAGAACGCCGAGAACGCCGACATCGCCGCGAGTGCCGGGAGCGGAAAACGCCGAGCGGAAAACGCCAGATGCTTTCCTATCTCCACCGACCAGCAGGACGCTATTTGATGTACTTCTCAGCAAACACAGTGTCTTTCCCGCTTGCTTGATTTGCGATTGCTCGAAGCAATCACAGAGCAATTCTATCACGTTCCCGCTAAGCCGGATTGCGTTCGTGGTTGCCTTCCCTAACCGGAGAAGCAGATTAGCCCATGCTTATTCAGGCGTACCGTGTTGAGAGTCGCCGAGCGCCGCCAGCCGGCGGAATACCGCTGACACCGGTTTCCGTAGGCATAGTGCAGTTTACGGGAGGTAGCGATGAAGGAAAAGATGGGAAACGAAAAAAGGCAGCTACAGACCTGCTGATGAACCATAGCCCGCTCGTCTTTCATTTGGTGTATGGACCCAGTACATGGCACGCGGAATTGGTCCGCTGCGACGACGATTCTTTAGGAACGCCATTTTTTGAAGATGATGCTAAGGGCTACCGAATCTGGCTCCCTCAATCCACACACGACGGTTTCCATCTCTAGACATCATTCTTTATTGCTTGCTGTATCCTGAAAGACTGTCGAAATCTTCTCTTAAAATTTAGCGAGTGTATCCTTTAAAAATCTTGTGTACCTAACACGATTTCTATCAGTAATATTTTTGTTGTTGGGCCTTCCGATTACTACCATCGAAGCGTGAGCGAAACACATTTCCAAAAGAATGACTACGGGATGTCCGTTGGGTTATTCAGGAGCCTCTGATGCGGGCTTATCTCATCGACCGGCAGATCGAGGACATCCGCCAAGTCCTGTTTCGCCAGACACAATCATGGCAAATACTATCGACCTTGGTCGGTTCTGCTTGAGCAATCGACGCGCTAGAAAGCCCTAGGAACGCCCGGAGCGAGGTGTCGGCTATAGGAAAGGAAAATGCGCTACCGTTGAAGCCAAAGCGAAATTACCTACTACTTGCACACCCATCGGGATCTTCAGGGCTTGGCTTTGGGATGGTTAGGGCCTTTTGCTTTGCTCTTTGCGATGATCCGCCACGCGAAGATCACGAGCAGTGAGCCGAGGAAGGCGGCTATGAGATCCTCGAAGGTAACTTTCAGCTCTCCGAGCGCGAAGTCGATTCTAAACAGCCTGAACAACTCGCCTCCGATCACCGCGCCGGCCATGCCGATCAGGAGGTTTGTCCAGCGACCCAAGCCCTCCTTTTTCAGAGTGACAGCTCGTCCCGCGAGCGTGCCCGCGAATCCGCCGACAATGATCCACACGATAATTTGGCCAAGGTTCATGACTTGAATGCTACGCTGCGAGCCGTTTAAACGGGCGTGTAGGAGAAGAAGTCCTCATCGCTAGCCAAAAAAAACTGTGGTTAGAGCGTACCGAGTATCGCTGGCCTGGGCAACTGCAAACCGGTTGCACCGCCATTTTGTGAAAGAGGTTTTTGTGAATCATCTACCGATTGCGGGCGTGCGGTCGTTGACGTTCGTCGGTGGTCATTGACGTTCGCTGTCGTTCGCTGCCTAGGCTCGCGGATGCGAATCGTTGTAGGCCTTTTTCAGACGTTCGACCGTAACGTGCGTATATATCTGTGTGGTTGAGAGGTTGGCATGTCCGAGCAATGTCTGAACGCTGCGGAGATCTGCTCCATTTTCTAATAGATGGGTAGCAAAGCTGTGCCGGAGCTTATGCGGACTTATCGGTAGTTGGATCGAAGTATTCTCGACATACTTTTTGAGGATGACCCAGACCGATCGGGTGGAAATGCGCCTGCGCAGTTTACTGATAAAAAGCGGTCCAGCATGGACGCCGGCGTGCTGCCGATATTTCTGGATGGCCTGCAACGCTAAATCGCCGACTGGTATGACGCGTTCTTTACGACCTTTTCCCAGAACCCGCACCGATTCGGCGTAGACATCGACATCAGCTACATCCAGAGCGACCAGTTCGCTCAGCCGGAGACCGCTGCTGTAAAACAATTCAAGAATAGCCGCGTCGCGGCTGATGGCCCAAGCCGGCGCTTGATTCTTTTTCTGGATCTGGTTCGGCTTATCGAGTAGTTCGCCGACCTGAGCCACGGAGAGCACGATGGGTAACTTTCTCTCTAGTTTTGGTAGACTGACTTCTTTGAGCGGATTAGCAGGTAATCCCGCGCGTTCCGTCAAAAAGCGATAGAAGCTGCGCAAAGCAGCGAAGGTGAGTCGCACATAAGAACGGGCCATGTCCTCTTTCATGCAGGCCAGCAGAAATTCGCGAAATTCGGATACGGTTACCACATGCCACGGGACCTCTCTGTCTCGGAATGCTCGAAACCGCTCCAGAGCGTGACGGTAGGCGATCACCGTTCGAGGGGACGCCGAACGTTCGACCTCGAGGTAAGAAATAAATTGCTCAACCCATCGATCCTTCTTTGGCGGCGCCATTGGGGAACAATGGTAACTCAAGTAGGCATTCGATAACAATCGTGGAAATCGGAGCGGACGCGCGGTTGGCGTGAGCTACCCTGAAGCGGTCGGGCGAAACCCGACTCCGCGAGGCCTACGTCGCGGCGAAGCTCAATGGTGTTGCTTAAACTGAGAACTCGGGCGCGCCAAAGCGCAGCAGCGGCGGTGGCAGTCCGGCAGGAATGGCGCGCTGGCAGGTGGCGCGGAATGGCCGGACTGTGAGCCTTGAGCGACACTCTCACAGGTCCTCTCGCTGCCGCTCGACGACGTGTATCGCCCTACCGACCTTCCGCCAACAACGCGACCAAACGTTGCCTTCGCTCCCGTTCATCAACCAAGAGTTCAATTACTAGATCGAGAGTCACGAAATCGTGACCGTCGCAGAGCTGAATGACTCGCTCATATTGAGCAATGGCGGCATCTTCCATTTTTACCGCGCTAAGTAGCGCAGAATCCAAATTGGTTGGGTCCGCTGGTGGCGGCAAACCCTTGTGCGCTCTCGGCAATTCCACTGAGCCCGGCACGCGGCCATCCAGCGCCTTGATGCGTTTTGCCAAGCGTCGCGCGTGAGCTAAAGCGGTTTGCACTTCATCGTCGAACAAGGCCTTGACCGGTTCGGCACGAGAACCCTCCAGATCGATCGCGTTCGCCAAGTAATTTTGGATGACCTCGATTTCCGTCGCGTAGCAGATCTGTAACTCAGCGACGATCTCGGAGACTTTGTCCATCGGCGCTCAACGCTTGGCGCCCATTGGATCGCCCAGATGAGCAGGCTGGCTGGTAGCACCGACATCACCCTGGCGAGTGGTATCTCTTCTAAAGTACAGCACAGCTGAACGAGTTTCCATGCCGTCCGGCGATACCGCAACGATGGGAATTTCAAAGTCGTTGTCAGTAAATTTGAAATGGTAACGAAAGGTGCCGTCGGGCTGTAATTGGATCGGTTGGCCGGCGACAGTTACCTTCGCTCGCGGGTCAGTGCCGCCGTAAAAAATCACCTCGGCGTTTACGTGCATGAAAAATCCGCGCTCGACCGGTCCACCCCAACTCGAGGCAAAGCCACTCCAAAGGCTGCTTTCGGACGCCAACTCGCCCCAGCTAGACAACGGAAACTCTAGACCGGACCAAACAGCAGAACTGAGGGCCGAGGAGGTTAATTCCGCTGAGCTTAGTCCGAGAGCGCCTAGCTCTGACGCGCCGGAGGAAAGGGCCGTCAACTCGCTCCAACTAGATAGTGCAAACTCCAGGCCGGACCAAGCAGCGGAACTCAGAGCGGATGAAGTCACCTCTGCTGAGCTTAGTCCAAGGGCGCCTAACTCTGAAGCTCCGGCGAAAGAACTCAGAGCCCCGGAACTCATTTCGGCGCTACTTAGTCCACCGGCGATCTCGAGTGAGCTCGGTGCAACTTCCCTGAGCCTAGTTTCACTTCCAGCAGCGGTTTGCCAACTTGCCAGTGATTCGCTGCTGGCTGCCAAGGTCTCGGATGATTCTGCGGATGAAGGTACACCGAGACTGCTCAATCCGGCACTGGAAAGTCCACCGCCGAAAATCTCCTGAAACGCACTGAACATGCTGGACGCTTCGGGAGCGAGGAGCTGAGCCAGCCGACCCTTAGCCAATAATTCGCTGGCTGATTCTGAATCGAGCTGGGCCGCGAGATCTGTCCGCAAGTAACTAGTAAGCTCCTCAGAAGTCATCGACGAGAGTTGCCCAACGAAGGCTTTCCCCAGCAAAGTCTCCAAGATGTGGAGTTGTGAGTCATGCCAGCTCGACGGACCACCAAGATTCGAAGCCGCAGCCTGCTGAAGGCGCGCCAGCGCCTGGGCGAGGGGTTCGCCAGTCACCTTTGCGGCCTCGATAACATCCAGTAAGAAATTGAAGCCCAGATGAAATGGGACCGTAGCAAATTGACTCTCCCATTGTGGACTGATCGATTCAGGAGGCGTATGGGTCGGACCCGCTTCGCCGATGGTGCGCGCCGCGCCCTCTTCACCTCTCAAAACGAACTCGACTCGATAATCGGTATCCGCCTGCTGCACCGGGATATACCAGTTGCGAGCGATTTCGTTAATCTCGATCGTGGTCTCGAGTTCAGGACCGCGAAATACCTGAAGCAAAAGCCGCCGTTTCTCCGGGAACGCGGCATAGTCAAAATCCCAATAGGTGAAAAGCCAGTGCGGGTCTCGCGCCACAATAAACATCTGACCGTAACCCGATGGGAGTTCACCGAGATTATCGAATTCCCTATTTTCAACCGCCGGCGCCTTTGCTTCGAAACGAGACCGGTCCTCTCCGGTTTCGTCCGGCCCACCGCCCACGCGAAATCCATCCTTATTTTCCACAGAGTCTTGGCTCATGATAAACAAACCGATTCCACCACCGCGTATTGCAGCCGAAAGAGTCGAGGAAATCAATTAGGTATGCAACGGCTTTTTCGGGGGGCCGAATTTTACGCTTTTTTTAAGGCAGTCGACGGTCCGGCCGGATCCAATTTTCTTCGGCATCGCTCGTCCCCAAAAGACCCATAAACACGTAATCAAAAACGTTGGGCTGCTCGTGGGCGAGCACGACCGGAAATGGTGGCGCCGATTCCGATATAATTCTAGCGCCCCCCTGACTCGTCCAACGCTTCGGCCAATGAGGAATCTTTACTGACCAAACTGCCGAGATAGACGTTCTTGGGCGAGAGCGTGTACGGAGCACGCTGGATGTTCTGCGCATTTTGCAGACGGGAGAAGATCACCGAAGCTATTTTGGCTTTCGGAACTGTCTTTTCACCGAAGCCATATGGAATATTGCTCGACCAGAACTGAACCATTTCGACACCGTTTTTTTGCGTGACACCTAGAAAGATCGCGGAATGTCCGTGTTCATGCCGTCCGACATTGGGATTCCAGAATATTTTCATGAAATCCCCAGGCTTCGCTGCATTCCACGAAGTGAAGTTTGGTCCGAGATCTAATTCGCGAAAAAGACAGGCAGTACCTGGCCCGTTTGCATTCCACCGGCCCCAAACCCCCACGCCGTCAGGTTGACCTTTCACGGCTAGTTGCTCCGCGAGCGGACTCGCAATAGGCGCGCCTCCGTTGAGTTTCTCGACTGCTTGGACGAAAACCAAGTAAGTCGCACCGGAGCAGTAGCTCGGAACCGCGGCTCTGGGATTGATGGTGAGACGGCCCGAAGAAACTCGCACGGCCGTCTGCAGGTTGGCGGTCGCTGCATTCGAGGCGGAGTACCCACCCTGTTTCGGCATCTGCGGTAGCAGCGAAAGAATGACCTGATTTGCATCGGAATGGAACTGGTTTTCCGCGACGCTCGCCGTTGTCCAGGCACAGAACGAACCGGCTGCTATCAACAATTTTTCAACTATGCGCATAAGAAATGGGAGAGAAAAGAACTCAGGTCCGCTGGCTGGCAAGTATTTACGAACAGGTTCCTGCGCACAAATGGAAAAGTAAGTAACCATAATTGCTGCAATGACATTGAAAACTTCAATATTTCTGATAGTGTTCCGGTGAACATTGATGGAGACTTTGACTGAGCGGCAACGGGCGGTGCTAAATTACATACGACAGCATCAGCGAGAGACAGGTTTTCCTCCAACCAGCCGCGAGATTCAGCGGCATTTTCAATTTCATAGTCAGACTGCGGCCATGAATCACCTGCGCGCGCTGGAACGCAAGGGTGTCATCAGCCGTTCTCCGCACAAAGCTCGCGGCCTGAGCGATCCTGAGATGAGGATGCGTTCAGAGCAACGAATGGTGCCCCTATTGGGGGCGATTCCCGCCGGCCATGCCACTGATTCAGCGGCAACGGAAGAGACAAAATTTGCGGTCGATTCCAAATTCTTCGGCGTCAATGAAGCGAGTGAAGTGTTCGCCTTAAAGGTGCGGGGTGAGTCGATGATTGGGGCCCAGATTCTCGATGGAGACACTGTGTTGCTAACGCGATCAATGCCGCACGAAGGCGACATAGTGGCCGCGTTGATTGACGGTGAAGTCACGCTCAAGCGCTATCAGCTCAAAAGAGGCAAACCCTTTCTGAAAGCAGAGAATCCGTCTTATCCGGATTTGATTCCGGCAGCGGAATTGGTCATCCAGGGAGTGATGATCGGATTGATTCGCCGGTCGCGCTGACCGGCGATTTTTGCAACATGCAAGTTGACGAGCTTGCATGGCTGCTGCCATCGTCCCTCGCTTATGAATTTTCGGTTGGGATTTCTGGCGGCTCTTGTTGGCCTGGGGACGGTCACTGCTCAAGAGGAGCCGATCTTTGGCTACGGCGACGTAGTAAAGAAAGCCGAAGCATTGGCTCAACAGCCGTTCGCGGCCCAACCACAACAGCTTTCTCCTGATTTGCAGAATTTGGATTATGATCTTTACCGCCGAATCCGCTTTTTGCCCGAGCATACGGTGTGGCCCTCACTTCCCTACCGGCTCGGGTTCTTTCACCCCGGATATTATTACAAGCAGCAGGTTTTAATTCATGCGATCGAACCGGATCGGCTCAGAGACATCCCTTTTTCGCCCTCTTATTTCCATTATGATAAGGAAATAGTGTTCAGCGGGCGAGAAACCTTCGCTGGTTTCAAGGCTTACGTTCCTTCGACGCGTCCTGGTGTTCAGGACGAGTTTCTTTCCTTTCTTGGGGCGAGCTATTTTCGGGCTATCACGAAAGGACTGCATTGGGGCTTGTCCACACGCGGACTGGGCGTCAATACCGGGTTGAGTCCAGAAGAATTTCCCAGCTTTTGCGAGTTCTGGATTCGCCAACCCAAACCAACCGACACGAGTTTGCAATTCTATGCGCTATTGGATAGTCAGAGCGTGACCGGGGGCTATCAGTTCAACGTGCACTATGGCGAGACCACCACCATGGACATTCAAGCGACTCTATTCTTCCGCAAGAAACCGCAGGTCGTGGTCCTCGCGCCCCTCACCAGTATGTTCTATTTCGGCGAGAACACGGTGAATAAACCGACATTGAAGCCCGACTATCAACCTACCGGCAAGATGGAGTTCTCGATGAATAAGACCGATTTTAAACGGAGAGAGTTTCGCCCGGAAGTGCACGACTCCGACGGTCTACTGATGGAAACTGTATCTGGTGAAAAATTATGGGCTCCTTTAGACAACCCCAAATCCGTTGTCGTACGAAAGTTCTCTGACGTGACTTCGTTTTCTCTTTTACAGCGCGATCGAGATCTGAGCCATTACCTGGACCTGGAGGCCGAATATCATCGTCGTCCTAACCTGACTGTTGTGCCGAAAAGCGACTTTGGTCCGGGGTATGTGCGACTACTGGAAATTCCTTCCACCGATGAATACAGCGACAACATGGTGGCGGGTTGGGAGCTGGCCAATACTCCAGAAGCCGGCAGCCGGTACGAGTTTGCTTATCAACTGGTTTGGAATGGCAAAGAGGCGGGCACCAACCAATTCCGGGTTGTCTCCACGACGGTTGTGCCGAATCCGCGAGCGAGCGAGACGCGTTTTACGGTAGAGTTTGCCAAACCGGAGAACGGCGAGACCATTCCAGTGGATGAGCTGCGTCCTTACGTTGTGGCAAACCAAGGCGGTCAAGTGAAGGATATACAATTTGCGCCAACTGAGCGAGGTTGGCTGGTGAGCTTTACCATTTTCGATCCAACTCCGCCCCAGAGTATGGATGTTAGCTGTGTTATTTTGCGGCGCGACCGGTTTTGCTCGGAAAAATGGCTATATCTGCTGAATACTTAACCCTTTTACGCGTAGGAATTAATGCATCACCCGAGTGGAAAGAGGCTTGGGACCGCATCAACGACTATTTGGATGCTCTCAAAGTCCCTGAGGACGTTGAGCGGCAGCTCGTTCTACTTTCGAGTTTCGAGCAAGCGATTGCGCGGAAACGCCAGGAACCGTTCACCCCGGCGACCCAGCTCGCGTTCGAGGAGACTCAGCGGGCCCTGGATCAAGCTCTAGGCCATTTGATCGGGACGGGGGTGCCGCCGGATCGGAGATCGGTTGAAGAGCGCATTCGCCTTTTCCTGACGGAACCGAGCGAGCGAGGTAGTTTCAAGTCGCACGTCCAGTTATCCGATGAGGTTTTGGAAGCTCTTCGAGAGGTTAGACTCAAGCCGACCCCGCGGCTGCAGCAGGCAAGTATCACCGCCCGCCCGTTTCGATTTTCTTCCACCGGTGAAAAGGTCATTACTTTCGCGGAGCGATTGGCCTTCTTGGGATCCAACCGAATTTTAAGCTGGTGTCTTGGTTTGGGCATTATTGGATTATTGATTTTCGCGAGTTTGTAAATCTATTCGCGTGGTAGTGGTTGTTTTAGGAAATGGAAGATTGGGTCCTTCAATGAAATGGTTCAGCATATGAGCGGTCCAGATCGATCAGCAAGACTCGTCGAACTCGTTGGGCCAGCGAGACTAGATGAAGTCTTTCAGGCGAAGGTCCGCCTACGACGTTGGGCGGTGGGCCTGGTCACTCTGGGTATTGCCGGCATCGGCATTTGGCTGATGTGCGACATGCTGAATTTGGGAGGATGGAGCCCGCTCAAAGTGGTGGAGCTCGGCCTTTTCGTACTGCTATTCACAGCTCTCGCCTTTGGGTTTACCCAAGCCTTTATCGGATTTCTGGTTTTGGCGGAAGGACATGAGCCGCTCAAGATCACAAATACGCTGGACCCGGCCACACCGCTGGCGTCGACTGCGATCGCTATGCCGATTTTTAACGAAGACGCAACGACCGTTTTCGGCAATATCCGGACTCTATACGATTCGTTGCAGCAAAGAAGCGAGCTTGAGAATTTTGATTTTTATCTTCTGAGCGATTCGGTTGAGCCCAGCAAAGTGGTAGAGGAAGAACTCGCCTGGGCAGACCTCTGCCGGCAGACCAACGGGTTCGGTAAGATCCATTACCGGCGAAGACGCTTGCCGGTAAACCGCAAAAGCGGGAATATCGCTGATTTTTGCCGGCGCTGGGGGCATCGGCATCGGTACATGATCGTCCTCGATGCCGACAGCATTATGACCGGTGAAGCGGTTTCATCATTGGTGCGGCTGATGGAGGTGAATCCGCGTACCGGCATCATTCAAACCATGCCAAAGCTCGCGAAAGCGCAGACCTTATTTGGCCGAATTCAGCAATTCGCGTCCCGTCTTTACAGTCCAGTTTTCGCAGCGGGACTGAACTTTTGGCAACAGGGTGCTGGAAATTATTGGGGACACAACGCGATCATCCGAGTCTCTCCTTTCCTCACCAGTTGCGGGTTGCCCGAACTTCCTGGACGGGCGCCATTGGGTGGACGCGTGCTGAGCCATGATTTTGTCGAAGCGGCGCTAATGCGAGACGCTGGTTGGGAAGTCTGGTTCGCCTACGATCTCGAGGGCAGCTATGAAGGTTTGCCGCCCAACCTGACGGAGTACGTAAAACGCGATCGTCGATGGTGCCAAGGGAATCTCCAGCATATGTGGTTTCTGTTGGCAGAGAAAATCCGTCCGGTGAGCCGGCTTCATCTCATCCAAGGAATCCTTGCTTACGGCTCATCTCCGTTGCTGGCGCTATTTATCCTGTTCGGAACTTTTCAAGCTGCGATTGATCGGTGGCATCAAAAGACGTTGAACGTTCAGCTTCCGTCCGCGTTCATTCTCATGTTTTTGACCTTGTTATTGCTATTCAGTCCGAAACTCTTAAGTCTGATCCACCTTTCTTCCCAATCGAAGTCGCTGAGGCCCTATGGGGGAGGGTTACGTGCGGCCGTTGGAGTTCTCCTTGAGGTCGTGTTCTCGATCCTGGTTGCGCCGATCATGGTTTGGTTTCATACCCGATTTGTTTTCCGAAATCTGGGAGGACAGACGGTGACTTGGCATACCCAGACCAGAGAAGGCGGAGAGGGTCCAGGTTGGGCGGCTACGCTGAGTGAATACTGGCCGCTGCCTGTCTGCGGGATTGGCTTGGGCCTGTTCGCGTGGTGGATTTCTCCGGGGTATTTTCTTTGGCTTCTGCCGATCCTCCTCGGTCTCTGGTTGGCGGTTCCTTTGGCGCTATTGAGCGGACGATCCGGCCTGCTCAAGACTTTTTTTCTAACGCCGGAAGAAACCGAGCCAGTAAAGGAGCTTACGACCTCTTACGTCTTCCAATTGCGCGAAGGCGACCAGTTCGTGCACGCAATTCTCGATCCGTTCTACAATGCGGTACATGTTGCTCTCCAGAAAGAGCGGCGCAATCATGCTCCCGCCGCCGAAGGCTATGTGGCGTCCCTGGCCGCTAAACTCTTCCGGCAAGGTCCGGAGGCGCTGACCCCTCGCGAAAAAAGAGCTCTCCTGGCCGATGGCCCGACGGTTGCGCGATTACACGTGCTCATTTGGAAAACGCCGGCCCACCTGATGAATCCGGTTTGGTCAAAAGCGTTGGAAAGTTACCGTTCACCGGAACGCCTATCGAGGGCGACTTCGGAACCCATGGAACCGAGCCATTCTCCGGTTGATCCCGCCGTCGCCTAAGCACGCAAACAGACGCGCCAGCCGCCGTAGCTTACGCTAATATCTGTTTCACAGCTATTTATGACCGAGCGAAGCAGTTGGCCCCAGCCAGCCGGCTACCGGACAACTTCTGAAAACTCGGCTCGACAGGACCAGAAAGCAGGTTTTTCCTAAGAGGCTACTGATGAAACGAATCTTGTTCGGCGTCTTTTTTGTTGTCGCCATCGCCGCTCTTCTTTTTCTCTTACTAGGCCGAGACGAAAGTGAAAAAACGCCTGCTGCGCGATTGGCCTCCCCGGATAGCGTCCTTTATCTTGAGCTTCGCGACGTACCGGAATCCATGAAACGGTGGCCGGAGACGACCCTGAGCAAGATATGCCTGGAGCCGACAGTCGCCCGGTTTTTTTCGCGCCCGATTGGACAAATACCGCCGTCGTGGAAAGCGGCTTGGTCTGCACTGGTGCGATTGCGGCCGATAAACATCTATTTGTGTTGTTCGGACTGGAGCGGCAAAGATTGGGTTTTCGGCGCCAGGTGCTCAGGTGACTTGCGCGACTGGCAAAGCGAAATTGATGACCGGGTTCATGAACTATCCGGCTACCGGTTAGCAGTGATATCGTCGGATCCGCAACGTCCTGCCAGTCGGTCTCCCAGAGCGGGAAAATTGATGTTCGCTGTCCGTAGTGGCCAGTGGTTACTCTTCAGTTTACGCCCTGAGGCTCTCCGCAGTAGCTTGAAAAGGATCGGCAACAAGCCGGCCGGACTTGAAACTTCCGAGGTTTTCCGTCAGTGCCACACCCACGTTCCGTCTGATGCCGATTTCTTCGGATTCGTGAGCGGCAAAACGGAGGGACCATCGTCCTCGCCATCGGATTGGCTTGCATCTTCCAACGCAATTCCGGCGGTTATGCTCGCAACGAAATTGGAGGGACCAAATATTCATGATACAGTTTTTACTCGTGTTACCTCTGGCCAGACCAAACTTCCGGCTAAGGGAATGTACCTTACTACGCCGGAGACCCTCGCTTACATCTCTTTGCCTTTGGATTTGCTGCACATCCGTGAATTGACGAGAAGGATGGCCAAAGAATGGGGCATTGCTCAAACCGCTGAACAGTACCTTAACGAAGTGACCAACTCTGGAGTCGATTTTCATCACCTCAGCGAGGTCGTGAAAGGGGCGGAGATAGTGATCAATCAAAAGCCAAGCCAGGACCTGCTCGATGGGTTCTTCCTTTTGCAAGTGAGTGATCCTGATTCTTTTGCCGGAATGATACGCAAGATTCTACAGCAGGAGTTTCCGGACCGGTGGACAGAAAAAGATATGGGCGATTCACCAGTGTTCCGATTCGCGGCGGGCCAATCGGTTAACTTCGTCTTTGGTATGAGCGGCAACTATTTTGTCGCGGCCCGGAATGAAGAGGCTTATGCCGAAGCGCGGGCGCGCTTGCAGGATCAACAGATTGGCCTGCGTGCTCCAAGCAATTATAAAATTGTGGATGTCAGCCAACCTTCGGCGGTCCAGTTCTATCTCGACGCAAACACTTTGTTTGAGCGTGGGTATGGAAGCATTCGGCCAATGCTTGTTTTCGGTGCGGCGCTGGTGCCCAACCTGGCTGATTTCATCGATCCGAACGCTCTGCCGGAAACGTCCGAGGTATGTAAACATCTGACACCTATTCTAATGTGCCGACGCGAGCTGCCGGATGGTACTCTCGATGATTCCGTTGGACCGCTGACTGCCTTCGAGGCAAGCGCTCTCGGTGTTGGAGCCGCTGCCGGCTTAAGCTTTATCGAGCGGTAAGAACACGCTTCGGCACGGAGCATAACAGACTTCATAAGACCTATGGGTCTCATATGTCCTATGGGTCTCATCGGCCCTATGAGTCGCAACCTCGTTCAAAGCTCGTCTCTCTGTTTTAGCATGTGAACAAAGGCGCTGGTTGCCGGAGCTTGACGACGCGCCCGACGCTGAACTAGCCCGATAGGGCGCCAGGTGTCCACTGATTCAATTTCCACGGCAACAATGCTGCCGATCTGCCGTTCTTCTTCGATCGTATTCAGTGGTACAATCGAAATGCCGTCCTCGATCTCTACCGCCCGCTTCACCGTTTCAATGTTATCAAACTCCATTGACCGGCGGATGCTAACCGTGTGGGCTTTGAAAATTCGATCGATCGCCTTCCGAGTCGGCAGATCGAAACTGAAGGAAATGAATTTCTCGCCTTCCAGCGCGGTGATCGGTACGCTTTGACGATCAGCTAGCGGGTGAGTCGGCGGACAGATCAAAACCAACTTGTCTTTCCAACTGCTTTCGATGACTACGCCGCGATGGCGTGTAGGGTAGGCGACGAATCCGAGATCGGCGGCTCCTTCGGCTACGTGTTGATATACTTGAGCCGACCGCAAATATTCTACTTGGACCTCGATTGCCGGAAACGCTTTCTTAAAAAGCTTCAAGTTGCGCGGTAATTCATGCAGCCCAATGCTGTGTACTGTGGCGATTCGCAAATGACCGGATACCACCTTTTGTAATTGCGCCAGGCGATCGCCCAGACTGTCGTAGATGCGAAGGATCTCTTGGCTGGCTTGGAGAAACGCCCGACCTTCCGCTGTTACCGAAAAATTTTTGTTGGCTCGTTCGATCAGCGCTACCTTGAATTTCTGTTCAATCGCCCGGATTTGCTGACTCACAGCGCTTTGCGTGATCGTATTCAATTCGGCGGCCTTGGAGAAGCTAGAAGTCTCGACCAGATCGCAAAAAATCTTAAGCGTTTCGATTTGCATTCGCTAGCGATAAGCCGATCGGGCAGAATAAGTTTTTCTAATAATTGAGTCAATGGCTGCGGACATTTCAGAAAATCTGGTAAGAGTGCGACAGGCTATCAGCGAGGCGGAGAGAGCGGCTGGCCGTCCTAATGGTTCTGTTCAGCTGGTCGCGGTGACCAAAACCCATCCAGTCGATGTAATCCAGAAAGCGATTGATGCCGGCCAGTTGATCTTTGGAGAAAATCGGGTGCAGGAAGCGCGAGCGAAGATTCCAGAGTTATCATCGCGGGTACAGTGGCATCTGATCGGACATCTGCAGAGTAACAAAGTGCGCATCGCGCTACCGTTATTTCAGCTCATCCACGGTGTCGATTCAGTCGAACTATTGGCGGACATTGATCGGGTAGCGACCGAGTTGGGTCTTTTCCCGCGGGTTCTTTTGCAAGTCAACGTCGCCGGAGAAGCGTCGAAGTTTGGATTTTCGCCAGCCAAATTATTTGAGCAGATTGAGACGGTCGCGGGATTTAAGCGAGCCAACATCGAAGGATTAATGACAATTCCGCCACTTGCACCGTCCCCGGAACATTCTCGGCGCTATTTTGTTGCGTTGCGAGAATTGCGCGATCGGTTAACGCGCGAGTCCGGTTTTCCGTGGCCCGAGCTTTCAATGGGCATGAGTGGCGACTATCTGGTCGCGATTGCAGAGGGCGCGACGATGGTTCGAGTGGGTACGGCGATATTTGGGGAACGGCGTGCGAGGTGAGTAGGGAGAATGGGCGGCCGCCGGGGCGCAACGAAGCTTAGCGAATGTGGCCTCGGCGCTTTGGTAGCTGGGCCTTTTCGTTCTGGATCTCCATGCCGCCGGGTTGAGCCATTCGTTGCTCGCCCATTTCGTCATTGCGAGCCCACTACCCTCTCGGTCAAATAATTCAGCGGGCCGGGAAGGAAGCGCAGCAATTCAAGCAGGTTGCTCGACATGCGAGGATGAAGGACAGACCAGCGCGCTAGCCGATTGATCCATAGACGTCCGGTGTACAATTGCCGATGAGCCTCCCAGTATTCCTGTCGGCAATCAACTCGGTTGACGATTGACCTTTTAATTGTTTCCGCCGCTAGTAGCCCAGATTTAAGGGCGTACAGAATTCCCTCTCCGGTGAATGGCTCGACGACTCTGGCGGCATCGCCGACATAGAACAGTTTTTCCTGGCGAGTTACCATCGGCTTGCGCGTAAGGGGGGCTATTGAGTTCCAACGGTGGTCGCTCGCCAAACCAAATCGCCTTGCTATCATTCGGCGAAATTCTTCGGCCAGCGCGGGCCGACTGACCACACAGACTCCCACCGTGTCCTGGTCAACGGTTTGTCTACCAAGGTAACCCTGTGGCCACAGTTCCAGTGCGACATGCGGTTCCCATTTGGCCGCAAAGTGCGTTTGGTAGGCGATCCGATCGGTTCTGGTCTGCGGGAAATGATGCAGAAAGCGCGCGACCGATGAATTTCGGCCATCGGCAGCAATCAGGAACTCGGCGCCAACGACGCGTGTTTCCGTTTGTATGCGCCAACCTTCAGTCAGACCCAGCACCGGTTCTCCATGCCAAACTTCTGCTCCCAGTTCGCGGGCGCGGTTCAGGAGTGCATTGTCTAACAGGCGACGACGCAACGCTACCTCGCCCCGTTCGTTTTGAGGCAACCGTCGACGGATCCGGACACCTCTAAGATTCACAAATTCAACCCACTGTAGCCGGGAGGAGGGCAGGGCGGCGATTTCGGTGGCTGTGCCGAGACGATCGAAGACCTCCCAGCAAGCAGGATTTAGGCAATCACCGCAAACTTTGTCTCTCGGAAAAAAGGTGCGTTCGATTACCAGCGTTCGTAGTCCGGATGCCGCGGAGATTGCGGCGGCGGTGGCTCCGGCCGGACCACCTCCGACGACTACCACATCATACCTGGTCACACGAATAGGGCTCCGATCTCATCGGCGACCAAACGGCCCGCTCTGGTAAGTCGAACGTAGTCACCGACGGCTTCAAGGTAACCCGCTCTTTCCAAGTCTTCGAGTTCTGCTGCTTGCTGCACGATTTTAGAGCGAAGGACTCCGTTGTTGGTTCGCAGTCCAAAGATTACGCGTTCCGATTCTCTGGTCGTTTCCTCCAGAAGCTCTTCGCATACCCTGGTCGAATCTCCCAGCGCGGTTTCTGTGATGTAGGTTTGCGTGTCAGCGATATTTTGCCAACGGTGCTCTCCGACAGTGGAGAATGCACTTGGCCCAAGACCAAGATAACCCTTTCCGTGCCAGTAGGCGAGATTGTGCAAACATTCGCGTTCTGGTCGTGCGTAGTTAGAAATCTCGTACTGCGCGAAACCCTGCTGGTTGAGGAAGTCCATCGTCGCGGCAAAAAACTCTGCGTCTTCGTGGGAATTTTGCCGAAACTCTCCCGTTTGAAAGCGCCGAAAAAACTCGGTGTCTTCTTCATAGGTCAAGCAATAGGCCGAGATGTGATTTGGTCCCAATGCCACCGTTTCGCGCAGCGTCTCCATCCATTGTTCGCGCGATTGGCCCGGCACACCAAAGATCAAATCCAGATTCACGTTTTCGAATCCAGCGGTGCGCAGGATATCGTACGAACGCCGGGCTTGGGCACCGGAATGCACCCGTCCGAGGCGTTGAAGAATTGCGGAATCCCAGGACTGAACCCCCATGCTGATTCGGTTAACGCCAAGAGAAAGCAGTAAGCTCGCTTTCTCCGCCGAAACCGTCGCCGGATTCATTTCCAAGGTCCACTCGGTCAGATTCGTTAGATCCAGACGGTCCCGCAATCCGCTAAGCAGGAAATCTAACTGTGAGGGCGATAAAGCCGATGGGGTTCCGCCACCGAAAAAAATAGTTTGAACCGAGAGACGGTCAGAACCGAAGCGATCGAGTTCGATCAGCAGCGCATCGAGAAATCCCTGAACCTTGTTTCGATCGGAAGCTTCTTTATAGAAGCTGCAGTAGGGACAGATTTTTGGACAGAAGGGGATGTGGACATAAAGGTGTTGTATCCCTCGCAGGTGTCTCATTTAAAACTCAAACTAACATGCCGCTCGACTTCAAGTCCAACGGGCTGCTAAATCCTGCTTTGCTTTCGCAACAGTTCAAGGCTAAACCTCCCTCGTGATCAGAGTTGTCGTGACAGTACTGGTCAGTTTGCTGAGCTCGGGAATTCTTGTCGCAACGGCACAAACGTCTGAGCCCGGCCCCTCTTCGCTTCCAACGGCGGAAGTGACTCCGACGCCTTTGCCGACGCGTTCCATTGTCTATCGGACAGGCAGCTCAGATGCGATCTACGATTATAAAGTGAACGTTTCAGAGGTCCGGCGCATGGTGGACGAGGTGGTTACCAGCGTTACCGGCCAGCCAACCGTGGCTGCTGCTTGGGCGTCTCTGGTTAAACCGAGTGATATCGTCGGTATCAAAGTCTGCGCTAATGGTGCCCCGTTGTTCAGCACACATCCGGAGGTGGTTGAGACAATTATCGATGGCCTTCGCCAAGCCGGTGTTCCGCCTGAAAATATTGTTGTCTGGGATCGCGAAGCGAAACTTTTGAAGCGGGCCGGGTTCCATTTTCACAGGGGCAGTTATCGGGTGATGTGGAACGAAGACAACTATGATCCGCAGGTTGCGCTTAGTTCTCCGGTGACGGGTCGCCTGATTTACGGTGATCTCTTATTTGTGGGTAAACCTCGGTTGAATCTCAAAACCGAGCACAACGGAGACGAAAAGAATAAGAAATTCTCCATGGCAAATATGAGCAATGAGAGCCATTTGAGCCTCGTGCTTTCCAAGGTAGTCACGAAAGTAATCAATGTGCCGGTGCTTTCGGATAACGTGTACTGCGGCTTATCAGGAGCGCTCTACAACATGACCGTGCAGAATGTCGATAACTGGCGTCGATTGATAGACGAACCCGTCCATGGTGATCCGGAGATCGCCGAGATGTACGCTGATCCCCGCGTTAGCGAGAAAGTAGTTTTGCATATCATGGACGGTTTGGTTGCGCTCTATGCGGGAGCGCCGTTTGGGGACACCAACTACGCGGTTCAATTCGGGACCATTTATGCCAGCAAGGATCCGGTGGCCTTAGACGCGGTTGCTGCGAAGCAACTAGATGGCTGGAGGGTGCAGGCTAAGATGGATCCGGCATCTAAGATTGCGAAATATATTCAGACTGCCGGCCAATACCAGATTGGCAATTCCGATTTGGCCAAGATCGACATCCGAGATCGGCGTAACCCTTGACCTTTCCCCCGTCAGATTCAGGGTTGTTCCCGTTACTCAAACGCGTCTCGCGGTCATTCTATCTCAGTATCCGATTCCTGCCATCGCGAATACGCCCGGCAATAGCAATCGGATACTTGCTGGCCCGAGCCTCTGATACCATTGCTGACACCAATAAGTTTGAGCCGAGATATCGACTCGAAACTTTGGACGCCGTCTTGACGGCGCTTTATGGACCGACCATTGATCTCGCTCAGAGGGTTTCGCTTTGCGTCGATGCGCAACCGCAAGGTGCCGAAAAGGAGCTATTAAAGCAGCTGATGTCGTTGGTAGCCTATGCGCGCAGCCTTGTTCCCAGCCATCAAGTATTGGTGCAAGACGTGCTCGGCAAAATAGTCCAAGGCCAAAGGCTAGATATCGAGCGATTCGAAATGGCTGATTCGCGGCACGCGCTTCGCAACGCCGATGAGCTGGAAGAATACACCTATCTGGTCGCAGGTTCGGTCGGAGAATTTTGGACAAGGCTTTGTGCGCTCGAATGGTCCTCCTATTCAAGAATTGCAAAATCCGAATTGGAACGTCTCGGCACGGAGTTTGGGAAGGGCCTGCAACTGGTTAATATCTTGCGAGATTTCCCCACCGATATTGCCAATGGAAGATCGTACCTGCCGGTGGATGACGCACACAGGCTGAAAGAGAACGTAGAACTTGCTCGCCCGCTTTTTCTCGAGTGCCATGGCCGCGCTTGCCAATATTTGCGCTCTGCCTGGGCATATGTTTGTGCGGTTCGTCCTGTTCGGGTTCGTTTTGCTTGCGCATTGCCGGTGCTGATCGGGGCTCGGACGCTATGCCAACTAGATGGATCCGGCGTGATCGGTGCGAAGATCGGCCGGCCCGAAGTCTATTGGCTCATGATTCTCTCATCCATCGCCGCATTGGTTCCATTCGCGGCCAAGCTGATCGGGTCGAAGTTTGGACTTATCGGCCCGGAAAGATCGCGCTAAGGCTCACTTCGAGAAAATCTCACGCTAACACGGCTAGACGGTAGCCTGATGCCAGGCTCCCTTAGCCAGGAGGATCAGGCGCAGCCTTCGCGTCTTTGCCTGAGATCCAATTACCGCGGTTTGTACAGATTCACCGTGATCAAGAAGTCGACGGCACGTTGCAGTATCGGGTCTTTTGGCTTTGCTGCCGGTGTCGGTCCCGATTGTTGGGCCTCGTAGGCGTCAAGTTCGGGATTGGTACCGGCTACCAACGCTGCCTCGTTCAGGTGCTGGCGTGGCTCATCGGTGATGAAAGGCGCACTGGATTGATCGTCAGTTTCAGCCAAAACGGAATGCTCTTGATCCACTGATTGTGAAACCGAAATGTCTGGCTGGACGCCGTTCGGAAAAATAGCCGGATACTCGGGTACTTGGACTTGAGTGACCGCGATAGCAAGCAACAGATTGTTGCCGATTGGGGAGTTCTGATACTCGGCCGCGCTACCGCTGGTCTTTTGGCCGATTAACAACGCATGCGCTTTAACCTTGAGCGCCGCCGCAATGACTTCCGTTGCACCGGCCGTTTCTTGATCGACGAGGACGGCCAATGGGCCCTGATACAAAGGATCCAGGGTTGATGAAAAAGAGCGCTCCTGATTCGCTTTGGTGCCGACGATCCGATATGCCAAGGTGCCTTTAATCACAAACCGGCTGACAAACTCACCCGCCAAATCATAATCGGTGCTCTCGGGAGTTGCACGGAGATCCACGATCACGCCTCGCGCGTTTTGGTTGCGAAATGTCCCTAAAGCATCGTCGAGCTTAACCAAGGTATTTTGATTGAGAGTGCCGCATCGGATATATCCGAAATGGTCATTCAATATTTCGCTTCGAAAAGGGCGAGCCGTGGTCGGCTTCTCGAGTTCAGTTCTTAGCCGCAATCGGACTCCCGGCCCGAGTTTCGAGAGCAACTCGATCAATGCGGCTTGATCGAGGGCCTGCGTGTTCACGGCGGTAGGGTCAACATAATTGGTGCGCAGTTGGCTGAGAATTTCTTGGAGTTGAGTAGGTCCGAGCTGGTCGACTAAGGTTTTCGTTGCAGAAATTGCTCGTTCCCGTTCTGGCGTTGTACTGGCAGTGGCGCTGGCCGCAGACGATTGAGCGTGCAGCGCAACGAGCGCGCTAACAATCAGGGTCCAAATCGAAATCGACTTTATTGCAAACATCTCGGTCTTGCTATGGTGCTAAAGTTGCGTGCTGCCAATATCTGGTCGGAAATATTTTCCTTCGAATTCGATCTTTGCCGCCGCTCCATAGGCGATTTCCCTCGCTCGCGGGAGGGTCTCGCCCAAACCGACCACTGAAAGGACGCGCCCACCAGCAGTCAGTATCTTATCATCCGTCACCTTAGTGCCGGCGTGGAATACGGTAACTCCTCCCAGCGATTCCACGCGGTCTAGTCCACGAATGGTTTTGCCGGTTTCATAACGGGCTGGATAGCCTGCGGATGCCAAGACCACGCAAACCGTAGACTGGGAACTCCATGATAACGATATCGTGTCTAACCGTTGATCGATCGTCGCTTCCAATAGGTCTACCAGATCTGCTTGTAGCCGAGGCAGGAACGCTTGAGTTTCGGGATCCCCGAAACGACAGTTAAATTCCAATACTATTGGGCCGTCTCGGGTGAGCATGAGTCCTGGGAAAAGTAGCCCTCGGAAATCCAGTTCTTCGTCTCGAATCCCTCGCATGAAAGGCCGGAGAATCTTTGCTTCGATCTCCTTCATCTGAGCTGCGGTTATCGCGGGCGAAGGGCTTATTGTGCCCATTCCACCGGTGTTCGGGCCCTGATCATCGGCATAAAGAGTCTTGTGATCCTTGGCCGATGGAAAAAGAAGATAGTTTGTACCGTCGATCAGGGCATGGATCGAACATTCGAAGCCGCGCAGATACTCTTCAATCACCAGTCGTTCGCCAGCAGCCCCAAATTGTTTTTTTTGCATCATAGCGTCGATTGCTCGTTCGGCTTCGGATCGATCGCGAGCAATTGTCACACCCTTGCCGAGCGCCAGCCCGTCCGCCTTGATCACAACCGGATAGGAATAATTTGCCAGAGCATCGGTAGCTGTTTGGATCGACTCGCACCGCGTGAACCGAGCGGTAGGGATTCCGTGCCTTTCCATGAAACCCTTGGCAAAACTCTTCGAAGACTCCAGCCGGGCCGCTCGCTGAATTGGTCCAAAAATTCGTAGATCACGCGCCTGGAAACGGTCAACAATGCCACCGGCCAACACATCATCCGGTCCGACTACCGTCAGATCAATCTGCTCAACCAGAGCAAATTGTAGGAGCTGTTCCGATTCGCTAGCCGGAATGGGCACATTCTGCGCTACCTGTCTCGTTCCGGCGTTTCCCGGAGCGACGTAAATTTTTTTCGCCTTTGGCGATTGTTGTAGTTTCCATGCCAGCGCATGCTCACGCGCCCCGCCGCCAATCACCAGAATCTTCATCAATTCAGTTAACGAACCCCCGGCACGTAGACGCTCGGGGTGGACGGGAGCAAGGAAGCAGAAATTGTGAACTTGTTCGAATTGAACCGGACCACATTCGATTGCCGCGATAGCCATTCGCCTAATCCGCGCAATGGGACCTTAGAAGAGTAAGCGGTAGAATACATCATCGGGACGATCACTCGCGGTTGTAAACGCTCGATCGTGAGTTTTCTTTTGTCGTCAGTGAAACTTTGCGGACCACCGACGGGAAAGAAAAGGACATCGACATGCCCGATGTTCAAGGCCTCGGAGACGGTAATTGGATCTTCAATAGCTCCGAGGTGACAGAATCGAACACCGTCCATGGACCAGACATAAGCTACGTTGAGCCGATTCACCGCCGCGAGGTTTTCCGAGCTGGTGCGAACTCCTCGAATGAGGACGCCGTTGGCTCGATTCACGCCGGCAGCCATCGTGCTTCGTAGGATTTGCGGTGAACCGGCAGCTAAATCGGTATCATTGGCACTCTCATCTTCATGCGTCACCAGGACGATATCTGTCGGGATCGAGCCTTCCTTAACTGGATAATTGAGGAGGTTTGGGTTGAATGGATCGATCAGGATGTTAATCCCTAACGACGAGGAGACCAGAAAACAACAGTGCCCGAAGAACTGCACGGTGGTCTCCCGCGGCCCGGCAGGAACCGAACCTTTATCTCGATGACGATGATGGCCGCAGCCGGTTAAAATGAGGAGTGCCAGGAGGAAGAGGATGCGTCGCTGCATGTAAGCCGTTTTTGAAATGAAGGGGGAGACTGGCACAGAGAGTCACTCGGTTCAAGGCCCGATGGCTTCCGGCTTCTCCCTTGTTACCAGTGCCTTAGCGCCGCGATCGGCCCGCATGGGGTTTCCCAACGCAAAGATTCGGCTATCGCGTGGCTGATAAAGGCTTTGCCGGCCTGGATTGCCTCCTCCATGGAGTTTCCTAGTGCCAGATTGGCAGTAACGGCAGCGGAGAGCGCGCAGCCGGTACCATGGGTTGAACGGTCAGCCTGAAATGGCGCGCTGTATCTCCTGATCCGTGTGCCGATAACAAGAACATCGGTGGCCTCAGTTCCACGCAGGTGCCCGCCTTTCACCAGAAAGGCGACCTGGTATTGTTTGGCTAAAGAACAGGCGACCTGCTCGAGTTCCTCAATGTTCCTAACTGCTCGATTCGCGAGTGTGCTCGCTTCATGAAGGTTTGGCGTGACTATGGTCGCTAGCGGAATCAGCCGGTCCCGATAAAGTGCTACCGCATCCGGCTGCAACAGCAGGTCACCAGAAGATGCAACCATTACCGGATCCACAACCAGGCATGGTCGTGATTTGGTCGGAAGCGACTCGATTACATCGCATACCGTTCGAATGATTTCGGCGGAATACAGCATCCCGGTTTTCATGGCCCGAACCGGAAAATATTGAAGGCTGAGGTTGAGTTGTTCCTTTACGATTTTCGGATCAATCGGCTGGATAGCTGCTACTCGGCCGGGAACCTCTGCAACTACACAAGTTACCACGGTCTGGCCAAACACTTTGAAGTACGTAAATGTCTTAAGATCTGCTTGAATACCTGCTCCGGCGGAATTGTCGGATCCAGCGATAGAAATGACCACCGGTGTTTCCATAGCATTTAGTGAAATGAACGCGAAAAGAACATGAACTCCGGATTTCGCGAACTAGCCGGCGTCGATGTGTCGATCGATAAAGTGGTCTATGTTTCCACTCTGGAAGCGCCGCCAGATCGGCCTTTTCCGTTTGTCTATTTCATTACGATTCACAATCGTTCGACCGAGACTGTTTTTATTCGTGGTCGCAAATGGGTTGTTACCGATCGCCAGGGCTGCAAGATAGTCGTAGAGGGAGATGGTGTCGTCGGCCAATTTCCCCGGCTCGGTCCGGGCGAGCAATTTTCTTACAACAGCTATCACGTGATCGGGAGCGACAGCGTGGCCGAAGGCGCATTCCTGGGAGTCGACGAAGCTGGCCAGCCTTTTATCACTCGAATTCCTCGCTTCGAGATGCGTATCCCAACCCAGTGATGCCGATTTCTGCTAAAGCGTGATTTGCCATTTGCAGAGAGAAACTCTAGAGAAGTGTTGTGTTGTCCGAGTTGAGGAAAGATGGTCACCGAGTCGGCCTTCGACCGGGCAAGGGTTGGCTGCGAAGGAACTTTTTCACCGAGGTATACGTTCCTTCCCTTTTCACCCGACGCCAAGGGAGACCGGCACGACCGCTGTTCCCAAATTTGCAGGGAGAAGATCTTTGCCTCACCTGGATCGGGCACGCTTCATTCTTGATCAGTTGGCGCGGACTCAACATTCTGGTAGATCCGATCTGGTCGCTCTGGCTTAAAGTGATAAAGCGAATCCGTCGACCCGGAATCCGAATTGATCACCTGCCCGCGATCGATTTGGTCTTGGTTACGCACGCTCATTTCGATCATCTGGATCGGCGCACGTTGCGCCGGGTTGCCTCTGCCCAGCCGATCGTGGTGCCGCAAGGGGTCGGGAATTTGGTCCATGATCTTGGGTTTGATCGAGTGCATGAACTACGCGAATGGGAACATCTCGATATTGGCGACGTAACTATCACTCTCACGCCATGCCATCACTGGGGCGCTCGCGTCCTCCACGACCGCCACCGCGGGTTCGGTGGCTTTCACCTTCGGTTGGGGCAGCGGACGGTTTTTCATTGCGGTGATAGTGCTTACTTCGCTGGATTCAAAAAAATTGGTGCGCGTCTTCCGGTCGAAATTGCGCTTTTGCCGATCGGCGCTTACGAGCCGCCTAGCCGCCGGGAGGTACACATGAATCCGGAGGAAGCAGTCCGAGCGTTCCGAGAACTTGGAGCGAAGTATATGGTACCGATGCACTATGGCTCTTTTCGTCTCAGCTATGAGCCGTTGCACGAGCCTCTGGAGAGATTGCGCCGCCAAGTGCAACAACATCAACTCGAAGACGCCGTCAAGATTTTGAGAGAAGGGGTCCCGACGATCTTGTGAGCCAACGCCCCTAGCCTGCAATAAATGCTTGGATTCATATCGGGTGTGAGATTCGCCGGCTAGCGGTGGCGGCTATCTTTAACACCGCCCAAACTTGGTCTGACCGGTCTATCCGCCCTACTTCTTCTGTCTGGATTGCATACTCGTGCGCACTTCTTCCTGCAATTTACGAACCTCATCCGGTCTACGATTGCAGAGGACCGCCGCAACTAAGTGTTCACCTCGCCGATAGCGCACGATGAAATTGCCTTTTTCGCGAGAACCTTCGATTTCTCCCATTAGATGAGGCAGAGAAAAATCGCCGACCAAGACGAACTGCATCCCCAAGGCCACGGCTGAGGCCAGCGGGACAGCCTCAAACCTCTGTCGTTTTCGTCCGGTCATGTTTGCTCCGGCTGTCGCGCCCTGGGCTAAAGCCATGTCCCAACTGGTCGCGCGGCGAGCTCCTCCGTACAACCGATCTGGGTACAAGGCGATGTCGCCGACGGCGTAGATTCCTTTTTCGTCGCTTTCCAGATATTCGTTGACCGGACAGCCCCCTGGGCTGCTCAAGGGGGTGTTCGTTACCAGCTGCAAATTTGGCTCGGTTCCGATCACCACGATTGCTAAGCCGGCCGGAAATCGCAGGCCACTCTTAGTCTGGATGTTCCGCACAACAGTTTTGCCCTCAAAACCGTTGAGATTCTCGTTCAGCATCAGCTGGACCCCGGCCGATGCGAATTTCTCGGTCAACCAATTGGCCGTTTCCGGATCCACCAGTTCTTGCCAGATCGTTTTGTCACGGCTCAGTAACGTCAGTTTGGCGCCCGACCCGATCAGCGCCGATGCGACTTCAGCCCCCAGATAACCTGATCCGACAATGACGACGTGTTTTTCTGATCCCAGAATTTCGCGAACCGCCAGAATATCTCGATACGTTCGGAGGTAAACAACGTTGCCCAGATTTGCGCCAGCGACGTGAGGACGCCGCGCTCGGCTGCCGGTCGCCAGGCAGGCTTTACGGAACTCAATCGTTTGCCCGTTCTCCATTACGGCTAACCGGCGTTCAATGTTGAACTCTCGAACAACAGTAGCGAGGCGAAGCTCAATACTCCTTTTTCGGTACCAATCTTCGGGCTTCTCCACCAACTTTTCGACCGGCGGCGCACCGTCTTTCAGCACGCTCTTCGAGAGGGCCGGTCGATGATAGGGGAGATGTGCCTCGTTACTGACCAGGGTGACTGTGCCCTTTGGATCATGTTGCCGTAATGCGTCACAGGCGCTGGCGGCACCTATGCCCCCACCAACGATCAGGTAATCTCTCTGAATCATGCTTAAAAACGTGAAATATACGAACGGATACACGGTTTCTCGAAGAAAATTTGTAATTTAATGTGTAACTTATTGGTTATAAGCGAATTGCGTATGCAATTGCTTGCGTTAGGAAGGAAGAAAGTCTCGATGTTGGATTGTGATTCGCGTCGGATTTGTGCCGCGTGAGCGGCCATCTCGTGTGGCATGTGCGACCGTTTTCCATGACATTTCGCAATGTACTGGAAAGACATCGTTGAATTCTCTTTTTACTTTGTCGAGACGTTCGCATTGCCTTTCGCCATCCTGGTCTTTGTTTCTGAACGACGGAAGGAGCGGTTGGCTGAAGAGGAAGAACTCAATCAACGATTGTCGGACGAGTATATCGGTTTTCTGAAACTCGTTCTGGACAATGCCGATCTGCAGCTCTTACACCGACGCGCTCCGTTGCGAGAACTCAGTGAAGAACAGCAGGAGCGGAGATTTGCCCTGTTCGGAATTCTCGTCTCGATCTTCGAACGCGCCTATATTCAGGTCTACGAGGAACACATGAACCGGCAAACTCGCCGGCTCTGGCGTTCCTGGGAAGATTACATGCGCGAGTGGTGCCGCCGGTCGGACTTCCGGAAAGAATTACCCGAACTCTTGGAGGGCGAAGATCCGGAATTCCGCGATCATATCGAAAAGATCGCTAAGGAATTCCCGAGCCAATAACAACGGGTTGGGAATGTGTTGACTGAGCTATCGATAGATTCAAGACTCCAAACTGTTCCCCCATGTCCACGATCTCTCCCGAACGGTCGGTGTCCGAAGACGCTGTCTACGCCAAAGTCGCCTGGCGCATCATTCCCCTGATGTTTCTCTGTTATATCGCCGCCTATCTTGATCGGGTGAACGTTAGTTTTGCGAAGTTGCAGATGCAATCTGACGTCGTCGGTTTAAGTGACACGGTCTACGGCTTAGGCGCAGGTATCTTCTTCGTTGGCTACTTCCTCTTCGAAGTTCCCAGCAATATTTTGATGGAAAAGTTCGGAGCGCGGGTTTGGATCGCGCGGATAATGATATCGTGGGGGATCATTTCTTCGGCGACGCTGTTTGTGAATTCGCCTTGGATGTTTTATGCGCTGCGATTTCTGCTCGGCCTGGCTGAAGCGGGTTTCTTTCCGGGCATCATTCTGTATCTAACCTATTGGTTCCCTTCTCGACGCCGGGGCCGAATGGTTGCTTTTTTCATGACGGCAATCGCATTGACCGGCGTGGTTGGCGGACCAGTGTCAGGTTGGATCCTTCATGAATTCAACGGCGTCGCGAATCTGAAAGGCTGGCAGGTATTGTTTTTACTTGAAGGAATTCCGTCGATTCTGATTGGACTATGCATTCCTTTCATCCTCGACGATGGTGTCCGCTGTGCACCATGGCTTGCTGCTGAGGAAAAGGAATTACTCGAAGAGAACCTCAAGAAGGAGGAATTCCACAAAACCCATTTGCCTTTGGGCCAGATCTTTGTCGATCCCCGGTTGCTTTTGTTCTGCCTGGTCTATTTCTGTTGCGCGTTCGGGTTATATGGTACCGGGTTCTGGATTCCGCAGTTGATTAAGAACACCGGCATTAACGACCCGTTATATGTCGGCCTGCTCACTGCGATCCCGTATGGATTTGGGGCGATCGGAATGGTGCTTTTTGGAGGCAGCTCGGATCATTCCGGTGAACGTCGTTGGCACTTTACTGCCGCAGCATTTTTGGGGGCGGTTGGGATAATCATCAGTAACCTTTATCGAGGAAACACTCTGATCGCCATGATTGGCCTCACCATTGCCACCGTGGGTATTCTGGCGACCTTTCCAATCTTTTGGCCGATGCCAACGGCCGTGCTTGCGGGTACTGCGGCGGCAGCCGGCATCGCTTGGATCAATTCGGTCGGTAACCTGGCCGGATTTTTCGGCCCTTCGATCGTTGGTTTAGTTACCGACTTAACCAAGCGAGGAGACTACGGTCTCTACGTCGTTTCCGCTATGCTTCTGCTCGGCGCAGTTCTGGTCCTTGCGTTCGTCCCCAAGAAATACCCGGTAGATGAGCACGGGCACGAAAATCCTAGCGAAAATTAGTGAATCATTGGGGCGTAGAGAAAAAAGGCGCGGCGGAGGCATAAAGAGGTAGGCGCTCCCGCCAAGCGGGATGTTGCCATTAAGGCGTCCTGACGCCCCGGGACAATGACCTCGAACCCGGTTTGGGACCGATGCTCTTCCGCCGTGCCAACGAAGAATCTAAGTGCTGTAGTGCAGGGCGCAATCGCCTTTTATGGCAAGCATTTGTTCACTAGAAATCCGCTCGTGAATAGGTTGCCATGATCT
The DNA here is from genome assembly GCA_035601575.1 of Chthoniobacterales bacterium. Taxonomy (GTDB): domain Bacteria; phylum Verrucomicrobiota; class Verrucomicrobiia; order Chthoniobacterales; family JAFAMB01; genus DASTDH01. The sequence goes on along the minus strand of DATNNZ010000323.1, from coordinate 42,075 downwards.
CCCGGATTTTGGCTCAAATCGATGTTACCAAACTGCCGCGGTCGGTCGGAATCGAACAATGAGATAAAAATTCTCGATGCCAAAGCGATCTAAGGACAAACGCACCGTATAATCGTCCTGCAATCCAGCTGGATAACTCACCATCACTGGGTATTCGCCGGTCAACGCCCCGTGTCCTTCGCACCGCCAGCACTCGTAGGGACCAACACTTCCTCTTCCACGACACGCCGGACAAATCGCTCTGGCAGGAACCATGATATGGACTGCCCCGCCCGCAAACGCCTCTTCGGGTGACAAAGGCACATCGACGGTCAGACTTTCCAATCGCTCCTCCTTCGGGCGGGTCAGCAGATCGAAATTGCTCCAGAGACGTTCGAATATCTCCTCAAAAGAAGGAGAGAACGTTTCAAATGAACGGAAGAGAGCTACGTCTTCGAAACCACCGGCCGGTTGGACCGGAGTAAGTGGTTCCGCCGAGTATCCACGTCCGGCCTTTGTTGTTCTGTAGTGCGACGGGTCAGCGTGATGAACCGGAATTGTCTCTGTTTTACGGTCGTAACGGGCGCGCCGGGCCGGATCACTCAGTACGGTATAAGCCTCCTGGAGTTCGAGAAACGCGTCACTGCCAAAACCCGATTGATCGGGGTGAAGTTCAAGGGCGCGGCGACGATAAGCAGACCTGATTTCTTCGCTCGATGCTTCGGGTGTCAGGTGAAGCACGAGATAGTAGTCCTTTTTCATACAGCTCGATCTACGGTTGAACACCGCAAGAGCCACCGCGGCTCCGGCGGTCAGACGTCACATACTCTATTCGGCCTGGTTGAGGAAATCAATCACAGCTCGGGCACACCGGCTCAACAGGAGGTCGCGAAGAAAGAATTATTAAACAAAGAGATCGCAAAGATCTCAAAGAGGGGAGTTCCGGTTTTGCCGAGTTGTCACCCGGTACAAAAGCGACGGACCATTTGGTCCCGATGTCTGGATCAAGTACCAGTTTCTCTGTTCCCTCGGTGAGCTCCTGTGCAAAGTTCTGTCTTCGTGAGCTTTTGTGGAACGCCGAACCTGCGATCTACTTGCCGGAAACACTGGCAGGAATAGCAAATCTGCGGCCGTACTTTCTTTCCAGATCTTGCCGGGTCGCCTCGAATTTTTCTGGTCCGATTACGTGCACATAGCGCATGACACCACCTCGAAACGCCGGGTACTTCCATCCTAGTACCGAAGCTAGGTCTGCCAACTCCGGTGCGTCGAGAATTCCTTCGCGTAACGTGTACAAGGTTTCGATCGTCTGGATATACATCAATCGATCCGCAATTGCGTCGCTGATGGGCGGCTTAGGATCGCTGGGGAACCATTGTGGGAGCTCGGTCCATTCGCGCCGTGTCCCGTCTTCCGTATAATTGTAGATGCCTCCTCGAACTTTCCGTCCTAGCCGCTTCGCCGCAATAAACTTCGATAGAATGCTAATCGCATCCTGAGCAAACTGTGCTGATCCACGGCCATGATGCGCCAGGCTCCGAAAAATGTCGGCCAACAAATCGAGAGAGGTGAGATCAGCCATGGCCAGCGGGCCAAGGATCATTCCGGCATTGCGAGCTGCGTTGTCGATTAGCGAAGGAGTGATCCCCTCCGCCAACATGAGCAAAGCTTCTTGAATATAGGACATCACCACTCTGCTGGTATAAAATCCGGGACCGTCCCGGACAACCAGCGGCACTTTATTGAGTCGTGACGCAAGCCCCAAGGCCAGCTGCTTGGTTTGATCAGACGTTTCCTCACCGAGGATAACTTCTAACAAATCCATTTGTTCAACCGGGGCAAAGAAATGTGTCCCAATGAAGTTTTCCGGTTGGCGAACCGACTTTGCCAATTCGGAGATTGGGAAGGTTGTGGTATTGGAGGCGAGAATGGTCGCGGGACTAAGTTCAGCGCTGACCGCTGCCAAGACTTCCTTTTTGGTTTCGAGTCGTTCGAAGACCGCTTCGACTACGAATCCACAATCGCGCAAATCACTTATCTGGTAAGCAGGATGGACTCGGCCGATGATTTGATCACCGTTTATTCCGCTCAATGAACGCCTTTCGGAGAGCTTTTTCATCCGGGCCAATGATCGCTTGATCGCCTCTGCATCCAGGTCGAACAATCGTACTTCCAGGCCGGCGCAAGCCGCGGTGTAGGCGATACCAGTTCCCATTAGCCCACTCCCCAGAATACCTATCTTTTGAAAAGCCGCTGGGACCCGCGATGCGCGCTTGATCGCCCGCTGGGGAAGTTCGTATTGCGCATAAATCCGCTGTTTGGTGGAGGGCGCTGTTCGGGCTTTCTCGAATGCGACGGCTTCCAGTTTCAGTCCGGCATCGAAGGTTCTTTCTAGTCCATCATGAAGGACTTGCAGCAGCAACCCGGGTGCGCGGTCTTCAGAGGGCGACTTTTGCCTGATTCGCAAATAGGCGGCCTGCAACAGGGTTCGGTTCGGAATGCTTTGGCTCCAAAGGGGCGACCTGGTAACATCGGTTTGATCCCAGGGCTGAACCGGTTTTTCGGCAACGTCGGACCAGGCTGCGATTGCATCCTGTTCCGTGCTTCCGTCGACCGTTGTAAGGAGCGCATTGTTGGCGTTGTCGTTAATGATCGGCTTATCGAACAGCAGGCACTCGAGAGTGGATTTCAGTCCGACTAAGTGAGGCAGCCGCTGAGTTGTCCCCAAAAGCGGAAGCAAACCATACTTCATCCAAGGCCAGGAAAAACGGATCAGTTTTTGACGGGTGAAACGCCGGTGGCAGGTGAGCGCGACTTCGAAGCCGAGGCCGGACAGGTCGCCTTCGAGCCAAGCGGCTACTGGCTTGGAACCTTTTTCCAGCATCCGCAACGTTTCCCGCAGCTCTGATAGCAATGGGGGGGCCGAATACACTATCCGGAGTTCGTCAGCCGGTTCGTCGACCGCTGGCGAAAAGCGGATACAAACGGCGGAGTTGTTCGGTTCAGCAAGCTCCCGCTCAAGCGCCGAAAGAAATCCTCCGTTCGGAATTTTCGGAAAATCGACGAAAGCAATTCTCTTCACACGGTCTCCAAAATGGTCGCGACACCCATTCCGAGCCCCGTACACATGGTCACTGCTCCGCGGCGGACCTCTCGTCGTAGCATCTCATCGATCAAGGTGCCGATCAGCATTGCTCCGGTCGCACCGACTGGATGTCCCATCGCGATAGCTCCGCCCACTGGATTGACCTTTTCGTGGGGAACTTTCGTCTTCTCCATAAAGTACAAGACGACCGAGGCGAAGGCTTCGTTGATCTCATAAAGGTCGATGTCGGAAAACCGTAATCCAACTCGTCGCAACGCCTTACTGGCCGCTTCGGCCGGAGCAGTTAGCATGATGCAGGGATCGTCGGCCGCGCTCGCGGTCGACAGGATTCGCGCTCTTGGTTGCATGCCCAACCGTTCCGAGACTTCGCGGTTTCCAATGATCACCAATCCTGCGCCATCGGCGATCCCGGACGAATTACCCGGGTGATGGACATAATTCAAGCGTCCAACTCGAGGATAGCGATAGCGAATAATCTCGGCATATCCCTCAGCTTCTCCTGCCTTTTCAAAGGACGGCTTTAGTTCGGATAAACTCTCGGTGGTAACGTTGTTGCGTACCAATTCATCCCGTTCGAGCAACGTGGAACCGGTATTTACCGGAACGACTGAGCGCGAGAACCAGCCCTGTTCCCAAGCCCGATAGGCCCGCTGCTGAGACTGTGCGGCAAAGTTATCCACATCGTTTCGCGAGTAGCCTTGCCGCGTGGCGATAAGATCGGCAGAGATACCTTGCGGGATGCCGACGGTTTGATCCTTGAATTCAATATCGGAAAGCATCGGGCCTCCCGATCCAAAGATGGAGAAGAGCGAGAGCATCTCGACTCCGCCGGCAAGGACCAGATCGGCTTGCCCGCTCATCACCTTCGCTACGGCAACGTTCACCGCATCAAGTCCGGAGCCGCAAAAACGTGAGACCATTAAGCCGGGGGTGCTGGTAGAATAGCGGGCCTGCAGGGCAGCCGATCTAGCCAGATTGCCGCCTTGATCATTGAATTGCTCACAGCAACCCAGCACTATCTCGTCGACGGAGCGCTCAATTCCCGCGTAACGGCGGCGGAGTTCCTCCAACAGAACAACAACAAGCGAAAGCGGCGTTTGGGTATGCAGACCGCCCGTCGGTTTGCCGCGGCCACGCGGCGTCCTCACCGCGTCAAAAACGTATACCTCTTCGAGAATGGGCATGGATTTGATCCCCTTGAAGTATTTTTGCATTGGTAGCCGCGAAAGGCAATGCGCCGGTGGGGACACGCTCCCGACTTTGTCCGGTGGCTGGATCGCGGCCAAGCTCGTGCGGTTTGCCAAACCCAGGGCTCGGGCGCGCCAAAGCGTAGCACGGCGGCGTGGGCGTCCCGTCGGAATAGGTCTCTGAGTCACCTGAGTCGCATAAGTCTTATGAGACCCATGGGGATGACGAAGATCCCGCCGTCGCCAAATTGCATGGATCAGGAGCGTAAGTTATAGAAAGCCTACGGTGGACAGGCAGCGACCCCTCACTTGACAACGGGGCTTCCCTGTGGCTTTTTCTTCGCTCCGCGCGAGCAGTTAATTGCCGTAGGTCCCTGGGCTCCAATCTTCAGGTTGCGAGCCGCCCGCGCCAGGGGAAACCCGGCTCTATCCGTGAAATAATTTTATGACCGTTCGTCTTGGACGTTTCGAGATGCCAAAAAGCCTGGTCAAGGACGAGGCTACCAGCACAGAAACCTACGCTAAATTTGTTGCTGAGCCCTTCGAGGCTGGCTATGGCCACACCGTCGGAAATTCGCTTCGTCGGGTTCTGCTCTCCTCGCTGGAAGGAGCAGCCATTACCACTGCCAGAATTACTGGTGCGCAGCACGAGTTTGCGGCGTTGCCGGGTATCGTTGAGGATGTCACCGATATCGTTCTGAACCTGAAGAAGATTCGGTTTAAGGCAGTTGACCACGAGGCGCGTACCGTCTCGATCAGTGTCACCAAAGAGGGTGTTGTCACGGCCGGCGATATTCAAACAACTTCGGGAATCGAGGTGCTGAACACGGACCAAGTCATCTGTACCATTGATAAAAAACAAAAATTCGAAGCCGAGTTTGAGGTGCGGGTTGGGCGGGGATTTTTCACCGGTGACGAGAACAAACGCCCGGATATGCCGATTGGCGTAATTCCGATCGATTCCATCTTTTCACCGGTCACCCGGGTAAAGTACGCGGTGGAGAACACGCGGGTCGGTCAGCGTACCGACTACGATAAGCTTATCATGGAGATCTGGACTGACGGACGAATTACTCCAGATGACTCCTTATTACAAGCTTCTGCCATTCTTCGCCACCACTTGGATGTCTTCGTCAATTACGACGATAGCCAGGTAGAATTTGACGAAACTTCGGAAGAGGTCAGCCAGGAGAACACTCGCCTGAAGAAGATGCTGAATATGAGCGTGAACGAGATCGAGCTTTCGGTCCGAGCCGCGAATTGCTTGAACAACGCCAACATCACCACGGTCGGGCAACTGGCGATGAAAACCGAAGCGGAGATGTTGAAATACCGGAACTTTGGAAAGAAATCGCTCAACGAAATTAAGGAGAAATTGCAGCAACTAGGCCTGAGCCTGGGGATGAAATTTGAATCTGGATTGGTTGAGCCGTCTCTGTCGGGCGATCGAAACGATGACGGGAAATTAGTCACGCTCTAACGACCTATGCGTCATACGAAAAAGACCGTAAAATTGGGCCGGAAGGCCGAACATCGCAATCTGATGCTGGCCAATCAAATCTGTAGCTTGATTGAACATAGCCGGATCAAGACGACCCTGGCAAAGGCGAAGGCAGTACGACCGCTGGCCGAAAGGATGGTGACCTTAGGTAAACGGAACGATTTGCACGCGCGCCGTCTTGCCTTTGCGTTTCTCCATCAGAAAGAGGCCGTACGGATATTGTTTGCGGATGTGGCGCCGCGGTCTGGCACTCGCCAGGGAGGTTATGTCCGGATAGTCAAATTGGGTTTACGCCAGAGTGATTCGGCACCCATGGCCTACGTCGAATGGGTAGATCAGCCGGTGACCGAGCCAAAGATAGACCTCGACGAAAAACCCGAGAAGAAGGCCGAAAAGAAGTAGGGTCAAGGCCCAATTAGTGGAGCGATGGGGGGTCTTCCGCGCATTAGGCTGCTAACACACCCGTTTTGCACTCGATGCGCCGGGTTTGAGCCATTGATGCCGCGCCACAACTTGGCGCGCCCGCAATTCCCATAAACGGTAGGGCGAAAACCTCGGCGCATTTTAGGTGGCTGTGCTCATCCGTGTGGCTTCCCCTGCGCCGGGTTTGAGCCATTGAAGGCCGTGCGCTTCAGAACCACCAACGCTCCGTCTTTATCAGTTCTCCGCGATAGGGCCAATCTCGAATTCGTTTCACAAGCCCGGCACGCACCGGATTCTCATCCATGTAGATTCGCTTTTCGACGGCGTCTTCAAAGCAACGGATGCGATGATGAAACGATCCGGCCTGCCACCGGCAATCAGGGTTCTTTAGCAATCGTCCTGCTCCACGTTTCCAACACGTGATCCACTCATCAAATGTCCCCGGTTCTGTGCCAGGTTCAGCGAAGAAATGGAAATGGTCTGGCATGACAACGTAGGCACTCACGATCCAGTTTTTATGCCGGAGCCAAGCCGAACGGAGCACACGATGTACCAGCGGCGTAGGCTAGCCAAGGCCTCCGTTTCTTCGTGCATATCGTTGCGAATACCAAAGTGGGAAGCGTTTCATCTTCGAGCACGCCTCGCGCTGGGTGGTTCCGATCTAAACATAACATAGAAAGAATATGTAATAATATTAAGTCCCCGCATTTAAGCATTTCAATATATCGGGCAATGCTGGGACGTGGCTCAAACCCGGCGCATGGGGAAGCCACACGGATTAGCACGGCCACCTAAATGCGCCGAGGTTTTCGCCCTCTCGCGTATGGGCTTTTCGCCAAAGCTCCGCGCGTCAGCGGCGCCCCATCAGGAGTATTTCGCTCCAAGTATTTCGCTCGCCTTTTTGATGTTATCGGGTCGCAAGATCATGAGGCCTTTTTTTAAATGCGGTCCGCCGGCCAAATAGGCGTACTCGATATTCACTTTCTTCGACGCCAGTTTCTTGGCGATCTCCGAAAGCGTTCCAGGACGATTGTCGTGCTCGATCATCAAAACTTCGTTTTCCACCACCAGCGTGCCGTGCGCCTCAAAAATGGAAAGCGCTTTATCCGTGTCACTTACGACCATGCGAACCACCGCATGATCGACTGTATCTGAGATGGTCAAAGCGAAGATATTGATCTTTGCGTCCGCCAACGCATCACAGACCGCTGCCAATGTCCCGGGCTTGTTTTCAAGAAAGAGCGCGAGTTGAGTCACCAGCTCCATAAGCTAGTCTTTTGCTCCGCTTGCTTCCACGGTGGCCGGGACGGGTTCTGGAGCAGGTTTCTCCGCTGGCGGAGTGTAAGTCGGACGAACGCGCCAAAACTTGTCCTGGTACACCGGCCACTGCGTCAGAATTTCCTTGGCGCGGCTGCTTTCGGTGCGTTCCAGATGCTTATAAATCAACTCCTTTACGGTGATGATGTCCTCTTCTTCAACCAGGCGCGTAGCCGTTACCAACTCCGGATTGAGATCGAGAAGAAATTCTTCCCGCAAATCCAATACGTAAGCCGTTCCCCCGGTCATTCCGGCTCCGAAGTTTTTGCCCGTGGTACCTAGGACCAACACGGTCCCGCGAGTCATATATTCGCAGCCGTGGTCACCCACACCTTCAATAACTGCGGTTGCTCCGGAGTTGCGTACCGCGAAGCGTTCTCCTGCGCGACCCGCGGCAAAGAAGGCGCCGCCGGTAGCTCCGTACAGGCAAGTGTTGCCGGCGATAAAATTCTCGTGGGCAACATACTTGGCGCCTGGCGATAGTTTCAGCACTATCTCGCCACCGCCCATTCCTTTCCCAACGTAATCGTTGGCTTCGCCAGAAAGGGCAATTTTCACGCCGGGACTTAGAAACGCGCCGAGGCTTTGTCCGGCGCTGCCTCGCAAGTTGAGTTGTATCGTGTTCTCCGGTAGACCTTGTTCGCCCCAAAGATAGCCGATTTCTCCGGATAACTTGGTGCCAACCGCACGATTGGTGTTTTTGACTCGATAGTTAAGAACAATCGGAAGCTGGTCCTGTACCGCGTCACGCGCATCCTGCAGGATAGTATCATCCAGGCGTCGACCCCAATTCGGATCATTGCGTTCCCAGGTGTTATGTCTGGGCTGCGAATTGTCTTCCTTCGAGACGTTGGCGAGCAGACGAGAGAGATTGATCTTGTTGGCCTTCGGATGATTTGGAATCTCTCGCTGCCGGAGATACTCCACCCGGCCGACCAGATCATTGAATGACGCAACTCCAAGAGCGGCCATCAGTTCACGCACTTCTTGGGCCACCCCGTTGAAATAATTTACGATGTACTCCGGCTTGCCTTTGAATTTAGCGCGTAGCCGCTCATCCTGAGTAGCGACACCGACCGGACAGGTGTTGAGATGACATTGACGGACATAAACGCAGCCCGAAGCAATGAGGGCGGATGTGCCAAAGTTAAATTCCTCCGCTCCCAGCAGCGCGGCAAAAAGGATATCTTCACCGGTTCGCATGCCTCCATCGGTTCGCAGAGTTATCCGGTTGCGTAAGCCGTTCAACATAAGTACCTGGTGAGCCTCGGAGACCCCGAGTTCCCATGCGCTTCCCGCGTACTTGATCGAACTTAATGGTGATGCGCCGGTTCCTCCATCATGTCCACTAATCAAAATGGTGTCAGCGTGCGCTTTGGCGACTCCTGCCGCGACGGTGCCAACCCCCGCCTCAGCCACTAATTTCACGCACACCTTGGCGCGGGGGTTCACCTGTTTCAGGTCGTAAATCAGCTGGGCGAGATCCTCGATGGAATAGATATCATGGTGAGGTGGGGGCGAAATCAGCGGTACGCCCGGAGTGCTCTTTCGCAGCCGAGCGATCATCGCGCTGACTTTGTGCCCAGGCAGCTGACCTCCTTCTCCTGGTTTTGCGCCTTGCGCCATTTTTATCTCAATTTCTTTGGCGGCTGCGAGATAGGCGGCCGTCACCCCGAACCGAGCCTGGGCAATTTGTTTGATCGCACTGTTGGGCCAGTCGCCGTTAGGTCGTCGATGAAACCGTTCCGGATCTTCGCCCCCTTCACCGGAGTTCGATTTTCCGCCGATCCGATTCATGGCGATGGCCAGACATTCGTGGGCTTCCGGACTTAAAGCGCCGAGCGACATTCCCGCTGTGGTAAAGCGTCGACGAATTTCTTCGATCGGTTCGACCTCATCGATCGGCAGTGATGGTTTCCCGGTCGGAACTATTTGCAGGAGATCGCGCACCGCGTTCGGGCGAATCGCTTTGATCGCGTCCGCGTATGCCTTGTAGTCCTCCGGCTTATTTGACTTTACGAAGGTGTGGAAATTCTTGATGACCGGCGGCGTAACCGCATGCTGCTCACCTTGTCTGCGAAAACGATAAAATCCCGGATCCTCCAGTTCGGTTGCTCCTTCGCCCGGAACAGCTTGAGCATAGGCTCGCCGGTGTCGAGTCAGGCTTTCGCGCGCGATGTCGACTAAGTCGACTCCTTCGATCTTCGATGGAGTACCCGCAAAATAATTGTCGATCATGGCCGAACCGAGTCCGATCGCCTCAAAGATTTGGGCGCCGCGGTAGCTATCGATCATTGAGATGCCCATCTTCGACATGATTTTGAGCAGTCCCTTCTCGAGCGCGGACTTGTAGTTTCGGACCGCTTTCTCGTAGACTAATCCTTCTCCGAGGGATCCGCGCTCCAATAACTCGCGCATCGTCTCGTATCCCAAATAGGGGCAGACTGCACTAGCGCCATAGCCGATAAGACAAGCAACCTGATGCACATCTCGCGCCTCTCCGGTTTCGCAGATAATGCTGCACCGCATCCGCTTACCACCCCGAATCAGCTGGTTGTGTACGGCGCCGACTGCCAACAGCATGGGAATCGCGATGTGCGCGTGATCGACGCCTTGATCCGACAGGATGATCAACCGGGCTGCTCCATCAACGGCTTGTTCGGCCTCCACCGCTATGCGCCGAAGGGCTTTCTCCAAACCGGCCTCATCCTCGGCCACTGGCCAGAGCACAGAAATTTGAACCGCTTTGTGGAACGGATCGGGTAGCTCCTTCAGTTTGTCCAACTCATGCGGCCACAAGATTGGTGACTCTGAAAATACCAGCTTCGCGTGTTCTGGAGTTTCGGCCAAAAGATTGCGACGCCATCCCATGATGGTCGCGAGTGACATCACCAGCTTCTCCCGGATCGGGTCAATCGGCGGGTTGGTCACCTGCGCGAAAAGTTGACGGAAGTAGGTGTAGAGAAGGCGTGGCTGCAACGATAAAACCGCCAACGGGGTATCGTCGCCCATTGAGCCAACCGCTTCCTGGCCGTCCTTGGCCATCGGCTTCAAAACGAGATCGAGCTCCTCGCTGCTATAGCCGAAGGCGATCTGTCGCTGGGTGAGACCAAGAATATCGAGCTCTCCGGTCGGAGTCTGCAAGTCCCGGCCGGCCAGGGTCTGTAGTCGCAGCAGGTTCGTATTGACCCACTCAAGATAAGGGCGCTGGGCCGCCAACCGTTGTTTGATGTCTCGATCTCGCAAAAGCTTTCCGGATCTGGTGTCGACCGCGATCATTTCGCCAGGCGCCAACCGACCTTTCTCGACGACTTTCGCGTCGTCGATCTCCATGCATCCCACTTCGGAACCAATCGTAAAAATGCCGTCCTCAGTGACCTTGTAACGCGCGGGCCGAAGACCGTTTCGGTCCAAACAGGCAGCAGCTACGACGCCGTTACTGAACACCAGACCGGCGGGCCCATCCCACGGTTCGTTGAAACAACGGTGGTACTCGTAAAACGCTTTCAGTTCCGGCGCCATTCGCTCATCCGTACGCCAAGCCGGCGGAACCAGCATCGTGATGGCGTGTAGCATCTCGCGGCCAGACAGCATGAGTACCTCGAGCGCATTGTCGAGGCTGGCAGAGTCGGATCCGCCTGGCTGAATAATCGGCTTTAGAAGATCGATATCGTCTTTCCAGAACTCCGCCGTCAGTTCCGGTTCCCGCGCCCTCATCCAATTCCGGTTACCGCGGATCGTGTTGATCTCGCCATTGTGACCAAGAATCCGGAACGGCTGACTTAGCGGCCAGGTCGGAAAAGTGTTTGTGCTATAGCGCTCATGGAAGACGCAGATTGCCGTCTCGTAGTCTGGATCGCTGAGATCCCGGTAAAATTTCTCCAGTGAAATGGCCGTCAAAAGCCCTTTGTAGATCACCACCCGGTGGGAAAACGATGAAATGTAGAAATTTCGGATATTGTCCAGCTGCGCCCGTTTTTCGATCTCGTTTCGGGCTAGAAACAATCGTCGTTCGTACTCCTCATCGCTCATTGCCGCGCTACGGCCAATCAGAACCTGCTCGATTCTGGGCATGGTCAATTGCGCCTTCTCTCCCAATACCATTATGTTGAGAGGCACCTCGCGCCAGCCGAACAGGAAAAGCTGCCGGTGTTCAAGTACCTCCTCGACGATGGCCTTGGCTCGTGCTTGCGCGTATGCGTTATCATGCGGCAAGAACACAAACCCGATACCGAGATCGGTATCATTAAAGAGCGTATGCCCCAGCTTGGCGATTTCGCGGCGGAAGATCTTGTATGGGATCTGGGTCATTACTCCCGATCCATCGCCCGTCTTAGCGTCGGCATCGACCGCACCCCGATGAACCATGTTGCACACCGAGGTCAATCCGTATCGTAGTACACGATTCGAACGTTGACCATCGATGGCAGCCACGAATCCTACCCCACAAGAGTCATGCTCTTCTTCCGGTTGATACAGTGATCTTGGGAGCCCTGCTATGCTATCAATAATCCCATTATTCATGGCGAGACAAACTGACAAAGCTAAAGCCGTATTTGCTTGTTTCAAGACCAAACTAAGGGCTAAATCGACGGTTTTTAGTCGCAACAGACCTTATTTTGGAATAATTGGTGCAAATACCATAAGCCGGCATCAGGGTGGAGAGATGGGATACCCTGGGACCGCCTTAACCTTGTTTGATTGATATTGGCATGAGAATTTTAGATGAGCAAGAAAAGGCCATCGTTCGTCAACTTATACGCGATCCTCGCGAGTCGGATAATGGGATCGGAGAGCTCACCGGAGTAAACGTTCGAACGGTTAGTCGCAAACGGCTACGATTAGAACACGAGGGTCTGCTGGCCTACTTCACGAACGTGGATCTTTCCTCCGATGGAGCGAAACAGTATAACGCCCGGCATCTTTATATCATCAAATTCCGCGTGGGGGTGACTTACAATCAATTGGTCGACGAAATTCGACTCGATTCCAGCCAACAGTCGATCTTTACGGAGACCATCTTTGAGAGCCATATCGCCGAGATCGACGGGAAAGTCGCCCTCCTGCTTTTTGTGGATGGGAATAGCGATTTGGACATCGTTCAGCGAACCCATGAAGAATTAATCCCGGGATTGCTCAAGAATCATGGCGAGGATTCGATCGAAGAAATTTCTACGATTCGATTGCTTTCCCCTGTTCGGGTCATGCGCAACTATGTTCCGCTAGTGAACATGATAAACGGATATTTGCGCCCCGACTTGCCCAACGAGGCGGTTTACGTGGGGAAGTAGAGGTTGCAGGTTCAATGAGCCCCGGTACTCGAACCCGCAACCCGCAACCTTCTCACTCTCCCACCGCTTCCGTCTTGGGATAACTCCCTAAGACTTTCACGAATGTGCAATGCTTTTCCAGATCAGCGATTGCGTCCTTGACGAGTTGGTCGTCGCAATGACCTTCGATATCGACGAAGAAGAAATATTCCCAATTCTTTCTCTTTGATGGCCGGCTTTCGATCTTGCTCATGCTGAGTTTCAGCCGGCTGAAAGGCTCGAGCGCTGAATACAACGCACCCACCCGGTCTTGGACGCAAAACATGAGGGAAGTCTTATCGTCTTTAGTCGGAGGGCAGGTCGTGTGCGATATCACTAGAAACCTAGTAGTATTATTTGGACTGTCCTGCACTGAGCGCTCGAGAATGCGCAGACCGTAGACTTCGGCGGCCATTGCACTGGCCAGAGCCGCGGCGCCAGGCTCGTTAGCGGCTAGTTGGGCGGCTCGGGTTGTGCTCGAGACTTCAACGAGATCGAGGCCTCGAGCGTGTTCCTGCAGCCAACCACGACACTGTCCGAACACTTGCGGATGCGAATAAATCTTGCGAATCTTTTCCGCAGGCTCTTTGGAGAGCAGATCATTCTGAATTCGCAAAAGGATCTGGGCACAGATCTTCAGTTCCGAATCCATAAAAACGTCGAGAGTGTGATTCACCGCGCCTTCCACCGAGTTTTCAATCGGCACAACGCCGTAATCTGCCGCCGTGCGAGTTACACGATCGAACACATCGCTAATGCTGGATTGCGGTGAATATCGAACCGAGGCTCCGAACTTGGAGCGTGCTGCTTGATGGGTCCAGGTTGCTTCCGGACCGAGAAAGGCAATGCAAAGCTCCTTTTCCAGAGCCAATGAGGCCGACATGATTTCCCGATAAATTGCGCGAATCGCGGTTTCCGGTAGCCGTCCTTTGCTCTTCTGCACGAGGCGTTGCAGAAGTGACTCTTCTCGTTCCGGCGCGTAAATCGAAAGTCCCGCCTCTTTTTTGATGAGTCCGACTTCGTGAACGAGATCGGCTCGATCATTGAGAAGGTGAAGCAATTCGGAATCAATCTCGTCGATCTTTTTTCGGATCTCGTCGAGTGAAAGTTGAGCGCTCAAGTTATTCTCCGTCGGTTGAGTTATGTTGATGGTCGGAAGGGCTGGGCAAAACCGCTACCTTCGCGTCAGTTTTCGTTTCTGGCCGGGCCGATATCGGCAGGGTTGGGTTCGGACGACTCGACTGCCTCTGGCTTCTCCGCTGGTTTGTTCGGCTGCAGTTCGTCCGGTACCTTCGCAGTCGGCAGGTTGAGATTCCGTAATTCGGATGCGTTCGGCAGTTCGTTTAAATTCTTCAGCCCGAAATGTTCCATGAAATGCAGGGTGGTTTCGTAAAGCAACGGGCGACCCGGAATTTCTGCCCGACCCGCGATCTTGACTAGTCCGAGGTCGAGCAATTTTTGCATAACGCCATCCACCGTCACACCACGGATTGCTTCAATATCGCCTTTGGTGATCGGCTGTCGATAGGCAACGATCGCGAGCGTTTCCAGCGCCGGTGGACTAAGCCGGGTTGGCCGCAGTTCTGGAAACAGTTGACGAACCCAGATCTGGTAATCAGGTCGGGTGGAAAGCTGCCAACCGCTGACCTGCTCGACCAGTTGAAAGGAGCGTGCAAGTTCGGTGTATTCGCCGGCCAGACTCTGGAGTGCTTCTTGAACCAATTCCTCAGTGATTTTCGCCAGGACGGTAGCCTCCTCCTCTCCGGCGTATTCCGTGCCTAGCCGGACTACTTGCAGAATTTCTTTGGCAGTAAGGGGTTTTTGCGAGCTGAACAGCAAAGCTTCGACGACCGCTTTCAGAGTCACCATGATACGAAATCGGAGATTAGCGCAGATTTCGCTCCAGAAAACCACTTGTTTTCAAGATGCGTATTCACGGCCCAGGCGCGGGTACGAAATTCGGCACTCAGATCGAGTGGCAATTCTTCCGGGTGCGGCCAACGGCGCAATTTTTCTGGAGGTTTTTCCGCGATCGATAACTAAATTTAGGCGCACTGCACGCGCAGCTAACCGAACTTCGCACTCACATCGATGAGGCTCTTCTGAGCAAGTTATGTTCCTGACAGTGGATGCCTCGATCCGTCCTGACGATTGCGCAGAGAAATGCCGATGCCGGAGTGCGGAATTCGGAATATTGTTGAGAGCGGCCACCTGACGCGGAGGGCGCGTCGCTTGCGACGCCCGGAAACAACCCAGGATTCGCCCGAAAAGCGTTTCTTGTGCTAATTTGAATCCACAACGACAAGGGGTTAAAAGGTAGGTTATGATGGCTCTTCCCGAAAGCACCTCGGCAGACGCTTTCGATCGGTATGCCGCTGGTAGACTGGTTGCCGCCAGCACTGGGTGGAAAGACCTGTTAGTGCGGATCTATGCTGAGTACCCCGTAGAGGAGAGCATCATCGTTCCGGCCGTTGCCGAACCCCACATCGTGTGGGTCGTCTCTGGAGCGGCGGTGGTCGAAGAACGCGAACTGGGCGGCCCTTGGCTCAAGACTCGCGTCGAACCAGGAGATTTTTTCCTCACTGCTTCCAACTCTCCTTATGAGCTACGTCGGAAAGCGATTGGGCCAGAACCTTTTGGCACCATGCATCTTCATCTGGGATTGCCAGTCTTCACCCGCGCGATCGAAGAGGCATTTGAAAAAAATCTGGAAACAATACATCTGCGGGATGTTTCCGGTTTCAGAGATACGTTTCTCGCTGCGCTCTTGGAAGGGCTGCGAGGAGAGGTCTCATCCGGTCGTCCGGCTAGTCGGCTGTTTGTGCAAGGAGTCGCCCAAGCTCTGGCTGTTCACTTGGCACGAAACTACACGGAGCTAACGAAGGATGTCCGGGAATACAAGGGAGGACTACCAGGATTTAAGCTGCGCAAGACCACCGAACTAATGGCAGCCCATCTGGAGGAGGAGTTTAGTCTGATCCGTTTGGCCAGGGAAGCAGGCATGAGCGAATTCCATTTTAGTCGCCTCTTCAAAAGGACCACCGGGCTGACCCCTTCCCAATATTTCATTCACTTAAGAATGGAGAAGGCTCGGCGTCTACTCAGAGAGACAAACAAGAGCGTAATCGAGATCGGGCTCGATGTAGGCTACACTAGCCCGAGCCATTTCGCGCAAATCTTCCGGCGAGAAGTGGGTATTTCTCCAAGCGAATATCGGCCATTCTCGCCTGAGGCTCGAATGAATAGCCGATAGCCGATAGAGTGATGCGCAGGGACGGAGGGGCGTCGCTTCCGACTTTGCCAACCAGTTCGCGAAGGTTCTCCTAACACATAGGCTGCGTCGAACAGGTGCGACGCCCGGAAGTAACCCAGCGCGCTCCGAGGAATCGAGCCTAGGATCCGCCGTTTTCACGGGTTGTTCGTTTTCGGGCAGCGCAGCGCCCTGAATTTAATCGGCTATTGGCTATCGGTTATTCATTCGAGCTTCAGGCGAGAATGACCATTTTTTGCGCAAAACTCCGACAGGGTGAGCAAAAGCCCGAGAGATGGTTCTTTCATTCCTCGGTAGGTTTAGCTCATGAGAACAATCTCAGAACCGAGAGGTGAGACAGACTTCTTGTTCAAGGTGGCGACCTTAATCTTTTCCGCGGTCTGGGGATTCAACCCGGCGGCACGAGCAGGGGGGACAGGCGAACGGCCGGAACTACCGAGCCTGTATGCTGCCTATGTTTCGCTTTTCAATCGCTGAAGATCGCTGAACTACCGGTCGCATCGGCAAGTAATCAGAAGACGTCGTTTTTTTAAAAATGAATCCTTATTTTCACCCGATTCAGACAGACATTTTCCATCAACCTAAAACCAATCAAAACACGTAAAGTTCTTTAAACCCTGACATTAAGTTATGGCACACAAATCTATTCCTTTCCGTCCGCTCGGCCATTCCGGTATCACCGTCTCAGCGCTCGGACTGGGCTGTATGGGAATGTCCCATGCCTACGGGCCGACCGACGAAGCCGAATCTCTGCGCGTCCTTCATCGGTATTTTGAACTCGGTGGCAACTTCCTCGATACGGCCGAAGTCTACGGGCCCTACAAAAACGAAGAATTGCTTGGACGTTTTCTCCGCGACGTTCCGCGTGACAGCGTAGTCGTTGCGACGAAGTTCGGATTCAAAATCGATGAGAATCAGATCCGCACGGCCGATAGTTCGCCCGCCAACGTCCGTCGCGCATGCGATGCGAGTCTAGGCCGGCTCGGCATTGATTTAATAGATCTCTTTTATCAGCATCGCGTTGACCCCAATGTACCGATTGAAGATACCGTTGGGGCAATGGCGGAACTGGTAGCAGCGGGCAAGGTACGGGCGCTCGGATTGTCGGAAGCTAACCCGGTAACCTTACGACGCGCAGCCAAAGTGCATCCGATCGCGGCGTTGCAAAGCGAGTATTCACTTTGGTCCCGTGAAGTGGAAACAAACGGCGTACTCGCGACTTGTCGTGAACTTGGGATTGTTTTTGTGCCGTACAGTCCGTTGGGTCGCGGGTTCTTGACCGGAGCGATCCAAAAAGTATCGGATCTTGATCCGACTGACTGGCGGCGGACCAACCCGCGTTTCGCTGAAGAGGCGTTGCAGAAAAATATCAAATTGGCTGACGCGGTAAAAGCACTGGCAGCGAAGAAGAGTTGCACACCCGCACAGTTTGCGTTGGCTTGGGTGTTGGCTCAGGGGAACGATATGATTCCGATTCCTGGCACAAAGCGGGTTCGCTATCTGGAAGACAACATGGGAGCATTGGCGGTGCAGCTCACTGAAGATGATCTGAAGGAGACAAACGCTCGCCTTCGAGAATTTGCTATTGCCGGGGAACGCTATGCGCCGGACATGATGGCGTTGGTGCAGCAGTAAAGGTTACGGTAGGGCGAAAACCCGACTCCGCGAAGCCTACGTCGCGGCCACGTTTCGGGCATGCATAACCTCAAAACTAGGGCGCGCCGAAGGTTGGGTAGGTGGCCTCGGCGCCTTGGTCGATGCGCTGTTTTGTTTTGCATCCCATGCGCCGGGTTTGAGCCATGTCCCAGCCTTGACCCCGTCATGCAATGTTTGAACGCCGAGAGACCTCAACAGCTTTCTTTTAGCGCGCGCGAATAAGGCGACGCGGTTTAATGCCGGACTGTGAGCTTCGGACCAGCCGCTGAGCGTAGGTTACTATCGAACGATGTCGTCGGTGGCTGGCTTCTAGCGTGCAAGGTTTACCGATGCAACATATCGCCAGAATCACACCGGATTGGCGGTCAACTCACGTTGCGGATTAGCGAGAGGAAGGTTGACGACAAACACTGTCCAACCTGGTCGAGTTCTTTCCATCCAGATCTGGCCTTGATGTGCGAGTGCGATTTCTCGACAAATACTCAATCCTAAGCCGGAACCGACCACCTCGGAAGCTCGACTAGCTTCGGTCCGATAAAATCGTTCAAAAATTCGAATTTGATGTTCTTCCGAAATTTCCGGGCCCGTGTTCGCGATTCGGAACGAAGCGAGATATCCTGATTTCGTCAGGTGGATTTCGACTCTTCCGGAATGGATGTTGTACTTGATGGCGTTGTCTAAAAGATTGAGCAAGAGCCTTCGCAGATACCATTCATCGGCTTGTATTTGAACCTCATTTTCGATCGTCGAAGAAAGATCTATGTTGCGTCGCAGCGCCAGTATCTCGGCGTCAGCGGCTAGTTCCTGACAAAGTCCTGAAAAATCGACCGCTTTCTTTCGAAGATTGAGGGCACCGGCGTCAGCCCGTGAGAGTAAGAGCAGGTTTTCGACAATGGCCGATAGACGATGAGTCTGTTCTAGAAGACTCTCAAGCAGCTTCTCGTTGTGCGGATCAATCGAATCGTTAGACAAAGCTGATTCAATTTCACCGCGCATGATAGTCAACGGTGTCTTCAGCTCATGAGAAGCTTCGCTGGAAAATCGGGTTGCCTGGACAAAACTGCGTTCCAAGCGATCAAAAGTGTTATTCAGCACAGATACCAGACGTTCAATCTCGTCGTGCGCCGGCGTATTCGGTATACGGGTGCGCAACGCTTTTGCGTGAATTCGCTCGGCTGCATCCGCTATATCTTGCAATGGCTTGAGCGCTTTCCCGGTCGTCCACCAAACGCCGAAAGCGGCCACGATGACTGCCAAGGGCAGCGCAGTAAAATCTGCCACAACCAGTCTCAATATCAGTTCTCGAGTCTCTTTATGGACCGAGTTTCGTGCCTTGTGTTGCCCGGCAATTTCTCGGAATGCTTCAATTTGGCTATAAAAGATGACCCACCCCGACGCGATCCCAAAGATTGCTAGCTCAATCGTTAGCAAGACGGCGGTCCACAACGCCAACCGGCTTCTCAATGGCCAACGCTTCACTCACCTTCTCCGATTCGATATCCGGCGCCGCGGACGGTCTGGATGAGTTTTTCGGGCTCGCCGTCATCGATCTTCCGTCGCAGCCTTTGGACGTAAACGTCAACCAAATTACTATCCGCACAAAATGCGTACTCCCAGACCTGCTGGCTAAGCTGGGTGCGAGTGAAAACCCGGTTCGGTGATCGCATTAAGCACTCCAGCAAGGCAAACTCTCGGCTGGTAAGTTCGATTCGTCGTTCTCCGCGGCGGATCATTCGGGTGGCCGGATCGAGCACCAGGTTCTTTACTCGATAGCGCGCAAACTGTTCTCCTGATCTCCGGCGTGCGACCGCACGCAGGCGAGCGGCGAGCTCTTCGATAGAAAATGGCTTCGCCAGGTAATCGTCAGCTCCGAGATTCAGGCCCTCAACTTTCTCCGAAACATCTCCTCTGGCAGTCAACAGCAGGATCGGCACGAAATTCGAATTCTCGCGAAGCGTTCGAAGGACTCGAAGACCGTCTTGCCCAGGAAGCATGATATCCAGGACAACGGCATCGAAATGGTGGGTGAGAATGACGTCCAAAGCTTCATCACCCCGGTACAAAACATCCACTACGAAGCCGCATTCCTTCAGCCCTTTTTGTACGAAGAGCGCGATCTTCTTTTCATCCTCTACGACTAAGATTCTCATTTGGATCGCCGACCGATTTTATTGAGGTTTGCTTTGGAGTTATTTGCTAGCCAGCTGTAACCGGAAGCGGGTGGGCGCGGACTTTCAATTGTTTGCCGGTCGGATCGCGCCGGAAGAGCGCTAGCAGACACGGGAAAACGATGAGCACTAAAGGAAGCTGAAACACCAGGCCTGAAATAATCGCGATCGCCAGTGGTTTCAGCATCGCAGATCCTTCTCCGAGGCCCAAGGCTAAAGGGAGCAGAGCGAGGATCGCGGCAAATGTCGTCATTGCGATCGGACGCATTCGGTTAATACCCGCGACGATAAATCGATTATCGCGTTCCCCAATTTCCTGAAACTCCGAATAATAAAAGATCGCGACTTCAGTAACGATGCCAACGATCATCGTCATGCCCATTCGCGAGGTAATATTGATCTCGGTACCGGTTGCCCAGAGACCGATGTAAACGCCAGCGACCGCAAGTAAGGTTGTGGCCAGCATCGCGATTGCCACGCTGTAGTTCTCGTAAAGAAACAGAAGCAGCAAAAGGACTAACACAATCGCCGCGATCAAGATGACGGTTAGTCCCTGGAAAGCGATCTGCTGTTGTTCGTATAAGCCTCCCAGCGTGTAGGGTACGTTAGCCGGCAGCAGCCCCGGTTTATCAAGCACTCGCTGCGCGTCATGCACGGTGGAACCTAGATCACGCCCACTGATTCGCGCCGTCACCGCAATCATTCGGCGGGAATCTTCCCGAGTGATCTGCGGCTGGCCGGAAACCGTTTCGAAAGTGGCAACTCGTCGAAGTGGAAACAGATGGCCGTCTGGAGCCGGCAAAAGCAAATTGGCTAAATCTCGATCGGTCGCTCGATCATTCTTTGGTGTCCAAAGGCGAACGGAGACTAGTTTCGGGCCATGCAGTATTTTTGTTGTTATTGCGCCCGATAGATAACCATCCAAAGTCTTGGTTATGGAATCAGCATCAACACCCTCCAATGCGGCTTTCACTCGGTCGACGCGGATCTCGAGAGCATCGCCAGCCGGCGTGATTCCGTTTTTTACTTCGACGATCCCTGGCACTGTGCTGATCGCTTCGGCGACCTGCGGCGCCAATTTCTGGAGAACCCCTTCGTCATCGGAGAATAATTTGATTTCTACCGGCTGTGGTACGCTCGTGAGATCGCCGATCAGATCTTCCATTAATTGTGCGGTTTCAATCTGAATTCCCGGCACGTTGTGTTCTACTTGCGTACGCAGATCGTCCATAATCTGCTCAATACCTCGTCTGGGACCAGATTTAAGCCGCACAAAGAAATCGCCCTGATTAGCTTCGTTCAGATCGCCTCCTAGCCCGAGCCCGGTGCGTCGCGAATAGGTCTGGACCTCGGGAATTTTCCGGACGATTGCCTCGACTTGACGCATGAGGCGATCCGTTTCGGTCAACGATGTTCCAGGCGGCGTGCGATAGTCGATAATGAATCCTCCCTCATCCATTACTGGCATGAAGCCTGACTGGACGTTGGAGAAAGCGTAATATCCAGCGATGACGAGAGGCACCAGGACAAAGACAATCAAAATGGGTGCTCGCAATAGAGAGCGCATCCACCTTTGGTACACTCGATGAATGCTCTGAGTTACCTTGCCACCGTCGTTAAGATCTGCGTCACGTCTAGTGAGTAGACGAGTCGAAATAATCGGCAGCGCGATCCAAGCAACGAAGAAGGAGATGACCAGGCTGGCCGCCATCGTCAGTGATAGCGCTTGGAAAAAGGCTCCGGTTACTCCGGACAGAAAGGCAAGGGGTGCGAATATGATAATGGTGGCGGCCGAGGAACCGGCCAGTGGACGAGTAAATTCAGCTGCCGCCGTGACAACGGCTTCTCTTGGAGCGCCACTCCGCTGTTGACGGACCCGCCGCACAATGTGCTCGGCCATCACAATCGTGTCGTCGATAATGAGTCCAACTGCTGCAGCTAGTCCGCCCAGCGTCATGATATTAAAACTCATTTTAAAGACGTAGAGGAGAAGTACGGTTGCTAATAGGACGGACGGTACAGCAATCGCGGCGAAAAGGGTTATCTTCCAGCTTCGAAGAAACAAAAACAGGACTCCAGCAGCCAGACCGACTCCGATGAAGACACAATCTCGTGCGCTATTGGTGGCGCCGAGAATCAAATTGCTTTGATCATACCAGCTAGCAATTCGCACGCCCGCTGGGATCTGCTTTTGCAAGGCCTGCAACTTGGCTTTGATTCCTTGTGCGATCTGAACGGTGTTGCCGCCGGGCTGCTGGTAGACCTGAAAAACGACAGCATCATGGCCATCCGCTGTGACCCGGATCCATTGCGGCTCGCTGGATGATTGGATCGTGGCGACATCGGTCAACAAAACCGTTCCGTCCGGACCGGACTTAAGAATCGTCTTACCTATATCAGCAAAGGTCTGAAACCGCGTATCTGATATAACCAGATAAAGTTTCCCATATTGTTCGACTCGACCGGTGGCTACGAGCACATTAGCAGCCGTCAGCGCATTGGCCACATCATTGAAACTCAATCCAAAAGACTGGAGCTTGGGCAGGCTAAGAACGACTTCGTATTCCTCTACTTTCCCGCCTTGCACCCCGATCTGAGACACGCCTGGCACAGTCGCCAGAGCAGGTCGAAGACCGTATTGAGCCAAATCTCGTAGTTCGGTGAGTGAATGGGTATCCGAAGTAATGCTGTAGGCAATTACCGGGAATACGGTTGGATCCATTCGAATCACGTTGAAGGTCGTTCCAGTTGGGAGCGTCGGTAATACTTTATTCACCTGCGATTCTACTTGGAGTAGAGCGGTGATCATATCTTGGCCCCAATCGAAATTGATCGAGATCTCCGCGCTTCCTCGACTGGTCGTGGATCGCAGTGTTCGGACGCCCGGAATCGAACGAACCGAATTTTCCACCGGAGTGGTTACTTCGATGGCCATCCGCTCAGCTGGGCGGTCCCCCGCATCCAAATTGATTCGAATTCGAGGAAAACTGACTTGAGGAAAAAGTGCGACCGGCAACCAAATAGCACAAGTGGCGCCTGCTATCGCCAATACGGCAAGCAGCGACAGCAGAAAACGGGGATGGCGAAAGGTCCAATCGGTAAAATTCATTTTGATTCTTTGATCTCCATCCCGTCGGTTAGTTCGCGATTTCCGACGGTGACGACGCGATCTCCCTCTTTAAGACTGGAATCGATGACCTCGACTTCCGAGACAGTTTCTAACCCGAGCTTGACCTTCTTTTCGACCGCTCGATCGTCATGAACCAAGTAGAGTGTAAAATCGGACTCATTGGGTAAAACAGCTTCTCGGGGCACGACCAACGTTTCGCGAGAAGCGATGGCAATCTCGCCGCGAACATAGGCCGCTAGCAGCAGTCGAGTTCCCGGCGTTGGGGATACGAACACGTCAACCAGGCGATCGGCCGGATTAACTCGCTGAGTTACGAGACGGACCGTTCCCTCAATGGCCGGGGATCCCGGATCGTTCACCAGGGAGATACCGACTTTTTGGCCCGGCGCGATTTTCGCGACGTCTTCCGGTTCTGTGCCCAGCTTCACTTCGATATCTTCGCTGGCAACGATCTCAATGAGCGGAGTTCCGCTAGCGGCGACTTGTCCATCTTCGACATCCACCTTGGCAACGACTCCACCGGTATCGGAGTGAATCTTACCGGCAGAACCAACCCCTTGCTGGCGAAGGCTGTTCAACAGCAAATCTGCGTCTGCTGCAGCTTTCTGTGCCTGGTTGAGTTCCTGATTGGTAGCCAATTTCATGTCAAAACGTCGCTTCGTTTGTTCGAGTTCCTTGTGCGTTTCTTCCTCGGTGCTTTCTGCCTGTTGCAGCTGAAGGAGACTTGCGGCGGTTCCCTCAACCTCCAGCAAAGCATCTCCTTTGTTTACGACTTGACCCGCACTGACCAGAACATGTTTGACGCGGCTTTCAAAAGAGACCGCAATGAAATGAGTTTTGCCGGGAGCAGCGACCACTCCTCCATACGCGGTGAGAGTCTGAGAAATTGATTTGTGTTCGACAGCAGCAGTTTCAACCTGGGCAACCGGCTTGGACTCCTCGGCTGCCGTTCCCTGAGCTTCTCCCGATTCCGAAGCGTTCTTTGCGGTTTTTTTGATCAAGCCATAGCCGACGATCCCACCGGTTAATAAGATGAGAATTAGAATTACGAACGACTTCTTTGTCATAGTGTTACTACCCCCGCTTAGTTTTCGGCCGGTAGGTACCTGCCGGAGGCAAGTTCCAGCGCGCTCTTGGCTTCGATCAGTGTTTGCTTCAATTTGAGGATTTGCAGACTTCTCTGGTTCAAGCTAATCCGGGCTTGAAAGTAGCCCAGTACGTCGGCCGCACCCTCTTCCGCAGCAGTTCTTGAAGTATCGACGAGGCGCTGGAAGACCGGCAGGGCCTCTTGCGCAACCGTAATCTGCTGATTGAGCGAACGGATGTCCGCCAGGGCAGAAGCGATATCGGAACGCGCTTCGAATACGCGATTGGCATATTCGTCGTAAAGCTTCAGTCGGGTGGCTTTTTCGGTAGCAATGGCTCCTTGGTTACGATCAAAGAGCGGCAAATCGAATGTGATACCGAATCCGGTGGTATGGATATTTGAGTTGTCGCTGGCATGGGCGAACCCGAGTGCCGCTTTCGGAAATTGAGCCAGGATCGCGGTGCGGACGGTCTCCTCCTGGCTTTGGTAACCCGCCCGAAGTCCAACTAAATCCAGTCGTTGATTTTCGAGGTTCGCCAGTAATTCTCTTTCTGAGGGCGGTGAGACGGAAGAGGGGAGAGCGAAATCATATCGAATTGCCAGCTGAGATTGAGGCAAAAAACCAATCGCTCTTTTCAGCGCCAACCGCCTCTGATCCAACTCTTGCTGAATGGCGAGAATGGCAGTCAGAGAATCTTGTCGCGCGGCCTGAGCAGCGGCCAAATCGACCACATTCCTTTCATGACGGTCCACGGCCGCTTGCAGTGCGGTCACAGTAGCCTGTTGATCGGCATCGATTTGCTTGGCCCGACTCAGCTGAGCTTGCAAGGCCACCACGCGATAAAACGCAAGCTTGGCGCCTTCCGCCGTTTGCCACTCAGTCCAAGCAACGTCGAGACTGACTGCATCGACATTTGACCGTGCGGCTTTCACTTTTGCTCCGTGAGGGACCAGAGACGAAACGTCCCAGCTAGCATTAAATCCGTAGGGATTAAACGCGCCCTTGGTAAAGCCGCCAGTAACAAAATCCTGTGTTATACCAATCGACGGATTCGGCAGAATACCGGCCTGTACGAGCTGGGCCTGGGCTAAGCCTCGGCGGTCACGTTCCGCCACGAGTTTGGGGCTCAGCAAGACGGACAAAACTGCCGCTTGATCAGGTCCGATACCGCGTTTGGAACTCAAGGCGATTGGTGGTAACAACGGATGGTGTAGCTGGGCCACATCGACCTCAAGCGCGTTCAGGCTTCGTGCGCGAGCGTTCCCTGCTCTTCCCGAGTCGAGAAGTGGCTGTGAGTGGTAGCTTTGGTACCCCATACACCCACTGAAAAACAAGCAAGAGAGTAGTAGCAAGATTCTCACGGTTCCTTAGCGGGCTCAACAGCCCCAAACTCAACGGCGATCATGACAATCTCGCCAGAGCTGCGATGACAAATTTGTCATGATGTCTCACAGTCGGACCCTCCATGGTGACGGTATCTCAGACGATTATTCGTTCGATATCGATTTCAGAAAATGGTGCGTCCTGCGTGACTCGTAACTGCTTCAAGCGGATTAGCTCAAGCAAAGCAAGAAAAGTGACAACAATCTCGGTGCGACTTGCGGCCGAAGCGAATAGTTCGGAAAATGCGATTCGTTGGTTCGCGCTAGTGGTGCGGATGATAAAGTCGATCTTGTCGGAAACGGTGAAATTTTCTTCAAAAATCTCGCGGAGATCTTCGCGACGGACTTCGAGCTTTTTCAGCACCTTCTGGAACGCACTAATTAAATCGAAAATGCCGACTTCGCTTTGGAGAAGGGTTTCTTGTTCATCGAACTCAGGCTTTTCCGGAATCCGTGGAATGAATCCTTCCTGCAGCAGCTCTCTTTGATGAAGCTGCAAAGCGGCGTCCTTGAATTTCTTATATTCAATCAGCTGCCGGATTAGATCCCATCTGGGATCTTCCTCTTCGGCATCGGCTTCCGGCGGCTGTTGATGCACGGGAAGCAAGCTCCGGCTCTTGATATAGATGAGCGTGGCCGCCATTACGACGAACTCGCCGGCAATCTCGAGATCCAGCATTCGGAAGGTATCGAGATATTCAAGGTATTGACCGGTGATCCGTTCGATCGAGACCGAATAAATATCGACCTCTTCCTTTTTGATTAGATAAAGAAGGAGATCCAGCGGTCCTTCGAACACTTCAATTTTAACTTTGTAATCCGACGGCATGGAGAAGGTACTCTGGGGGACTGCCTATTGGTTCGCACTCTTTAACAGCAGCGCATTGGCGACGGCGTATGCTTGCGAATGGCTAAGGCTAACTAAGACGGTCTCAATGTTCAGTCGGTTGGCTAGCTCCGCCGCGCCGGCATGGAGCACAACGAACGGTTCGCCGCTTGCCTTTCTGCGGACCTCGATATCGCGCCAATTGATGCGGTGGGCAAATCCGGTTCCGAATGCCTTCGAGATAGCTTCTTTGGCAGCAAAGCGGGCAGCAAAATGGGGTGCCGGGTCTCGCATCGATCGACAGTATTCGATCTCGCCGGGCTGATAGACGCGATCTAGAAAACGCTGACCGTGACTCCGAATCAGATCAGCGATCCGTGAGTTCTCGACCACGTCGATCCCAATACCAAATACTGTCACTGCTTTCCGGAAGCTAGTTTCTGCACCATTTCACGAACCGCATTTTCCAAACCGACGAAGAGCGCACGCGAAACTATGGAATGACCGATGTTAAACTCATTCCAGCCATGAATCGCGAGGAGCGGGTGTACGTTTTCGTAGTTGATCCCATGGCCGGCATTTATGACCAGTCCTTTTTCCTCCGCCCGGCGAGCCGCCGCCTCGAGCCGATCTAGTTCGTCGGCGCGAAAATCATCCAGTGCGTTGGAGTATGCTCCGGTATGGAGTTCCACCACTTGAGCGCCAAGGTTGGCTGCTGCCTCGATCTGTTCGGCCTTAGGCTCGATGAACATACTTACGCGGATGCCGGCGGCCTGAAGACGCTCGACCGTTTTTCGAAGAGATTTTGCCTGACGCACAGCGTCTAACCCGCCTTCCGTGGTTATTTCTAGCCGGTTTTCGGGGACAAGACAAACGTCATCCGGCAAAACGCGAATCGCCGTATCAATAATTTCGGGCGTATTTCCCATTTCCAAATTCAGCTTCGTAACCAAGCTGGCGCGCAGCCGAAAGACATCTTGGTCTAGTATGTGGCGCCGATCGGCCCGGAGGTGGACGGTGATACCGCTGGCGCCAGCACGCTCGCAGATGGATGCAGCCGCGATGAGATCGGGCTCACAATTGGGAGAGTCGGTCATTCCAACGTAGCGCGCTTGGCGCAGCGTTGCGACGTGATCAATATTTACACCTAGTTTCAGCATACAACGTAAGCATGGAAATCTCACTGGCGCCGTAAGCGCTAGTGAGATTTCCATGCTAGTGTCGGAAGTGTCTGATGCCGGTAAAGACCATCGTCATTTGACGATCGTTGGCCGCTTGAATGATCTCATTGTCGCGGACCGAGCCCCCCGGCTGAATGACTGCGGTTGCCCCTGCCTCCGAGGCAGCAATCAATCCATCCGCAAATGGGAAAAACGCGTCACTTGCGATTGCACTGCCCTTCAAGGAAAGGCCCGCTTCACCTGCTTTCCAGATCGCAATCCGTGAGGAGTCGACACGCGCCATCTGACCAGCGCCGATACCGACCGTGCGATCTTTGGCGGCATAAACAATGGCGTTGGACTTTACGTGTCTGACAATTTTCCAGCCGAATAACATGGCCTTCATTTCATCGGCGGTCGGCGGTCGTTGCGAAACGACTCGTCGCTCCGGCTCATGTAGTTCTCCCCAATCCTTCTCTTGCACGAGCATCCCACCGATCACCGAACGCACACCCGGTTCTGATCGAGTGGACTCGAACCAGTCGGACATTTTAATGAGACGAAGATTCTTTTTCTTCTGCAGTAAAGCGCGGGCCTCGGGTTCAAACTCCGGCGCGATAATCACTTCACTAAATATTTCGGAAATAGCTCGGGCCAATGGCTCAGTCAGCGGACGGTTGCAGGCAATGATGCCTCCAAACGGTGCCTGTTTATCCGTCGCAAAGGCCTTTAGCCACGCCTCCCGGAGGTCTTGATCAGATCCCACGCCGCATGGATTGGTGTGCTTCAGGATGGCAACCGTCGGCTCAACAAATTCACGGATGAGCCCGGCGGCAGCGTCGATATCGATAATATTGTTATAGGAAAGTTCCTTCCCGTGCAGCTTCTGAAAATAGTCGCCAAAACGACCGTAAAGGGAGGCACTCTGATGCGGATTTTCCCCGTAGCGTAGCCGCATCTCCAACGGGAGCGACACCGCGTAGGATCCGGATGTCGCCTGCTCGCGGTTTAGATAACTCGCGATCACGGTATCGTATCGGGAGGTGGTCAGAAAGACCTTGATGGCCAGCTGTTCGCGCAAAGCCAGCGTCGTTTCGCCATGGTGCAGGTCGAGTTCCTCTAAAACCAGACTGTAGTCGGCGGGATCCGTCACGACCGTTACAAAACGGTAATTCTTGGCCGCGCTCCGGAGCATTGATGGACCGCCAATATCGATCTTTTCGATTGCTTCCTCCAGCTTCACTTCCGGTTTATTAATGGTCGCCTCGAAAGGATAAAGGTTAACGACCACCAGATCGATTGGCTCGATCTGATTGGTCTCGACTTGCTGCTGATGGTCCGGGTCATTCCGAACGAACAGCAATCCTCCGTGCACCTTCGGATGAAGTGTCTTTACCCGGCCACCAAGGATTTCCGGGAAGCCGGTAAACTGTTCCATTTCCACATGAGCGACTCCTTCTTTTTTTAGGAGGGCTGCCGTTCCGCCGGTCGATACGATTTCCACGCCCATTTTGCTCAGGCGTTGAGCAAAGGGAACGAGTCCGGACTTATTCGAGACCGACAGGAGGGCGCGTTTAATCTTCATTCTGAAAGTGTTAAGCTAACCATACGTCGCACCTTGTCGACAATAGATGGTTGAGCCGCAAGAAGAGCCATAATTTTCCGAGACTGCCAATAAACGCGTTTGGCAGATACTTCTGGAGTTTGTCATACTGAGCGCAAACCCCAGAACATGAGTCACATCAACAAAATAGAAGGTATTGGAGTTTCCCACACCAAGAAGTTAGAAGCTGAAGGAATCAAAACCGCAGAACAGTTGTTGCAAGCCGGATCGAGTCCGAAGCACCGCCTGGAACTGGCGAAGAAAACCGGATTTGCCGAGCACCACATTTTAAAGTGGGTCAATCAAGCCGATTTATTCCGAGTGAAAGGAATTGGTCGGCAATATGCGGAACTGTTACAAGCCTCGGGCGTTGATTCTGTTGTCGAACTTGCTCAGCGCAGGCCGGATCATCTGCACGCCGCGCTCAAAGCGAGCAATGAGAAGAAACACCAAGTGCGTTTGCTTCCGGGGATATCCACCGTTCAGCGTTGGGTCGAAGAGTCCAAGCAGCTTCCCAGAATCGTAACCTATTAGTGGTTCTCCTGGAGCCGTCGTCGCGCTCCCGCCGCTGTCCGGCTGGGGCGTTGCTATTGCTGGCGAGATTATGGCGGCAGGTTGTCCTCGAAGCGCCCGCGGATTGTGAATCGCGATTGCCGCCTCCGTCTGTTGGCCCGAAGGGCCATAAGACAGCGTGCACAATTCGTAAGTCACTGCTTACAGGCTTTCGCCCTGTCAAAATGAGCGATCGCCGACTCTCGGACAGCCTACTGCCTGGCCAGAATCTGTTCGGTCTCTCCGAGCAGAGAAACACCGAAGTCGTCCAGTTGCTCCGAACCTTGCAACTCTCGTAGCATTTCTAGGCAACGGACGAGATTAGGTGCAACCTGAGCATCCTTATCTTGGCGTTGCAGGATTTTCGCAGACTGCAAATATCCGTTGGCCAAAAACTCTTGCCAAGCAGGATTAGCTCGGTTGGACTCAAGTAGACGTTCAAAGATCTCACAGCTTTGTTGGTAGTCCTTGAGTCCGTCTTGAGGCTTTTCCAGGGCAATTAGAGTTTCACCTACGCGTTGCAGCGCCAGCGCGAAATCCTGGCACCACAGACTGTTGTTCTGATCCGATTGGGTAAGCTTTTGAGAGATCTGGAGCGAGTCGACATAATATTGGAGAGCCTTGTCGAGTTGCCCGTCCGCTTTCAGAAGATCTCCCAAGCGACCCAAGCAGACCGCCAAATCACTTTGGTAAGCCGAGTTATCCGGTTCTTCGTCGCGCAGCTTCTGAAAAATGGCATGGCCGGACTCGGAAGTTTTTAGTGCATCTTCCGGACGCTCGAGGTCAGCCTGGATACTCCCCAAATTGACGAGCCCAAGCGCAAGATCCCGTTGCCGGGTGCGATTAGCCGGATCCTCATCGGCCATTCGTTGAGTTATTTCCAGAGATTGCTGATAGTACTTCAATGCGGCTTGCGGGCGTCCTTCGGCGCGTAAGACGCCACCGATGTGGTCAAGGCTAATCGACACGTCCCGGCGCAATTCGTTGTTCGTCAGTTCTTCGCTCAGCGATTTTTGTACGCTGTCTAACTGCTCATTGTAGAGGTCGAGCGCTTCCGGGAGTTTGCCTTCGGCTTCCAGAGCATATCCGGTTCGCTCCAGACAGGCTAACAAATTTCGACGAAGCTGGATGTCTCCGGGGTTGAGATCGGTGAGCTTTCTGGCGACGTCGAGCGCTCCCTTGTACGAGGTCGTCGCTTGCTCGGGAGCGCCTACGTTCACGTAGAGTTCACCTAGTCGATTAAAAACATCGGACAACAAAAGCCAACGGGCAGAATCGTTCGGCTGTTTCCCAGTCAGAGTCTGTAAAATCCTGCGCTCTCGCTGATAAGATCCGATGGCTTTCGACCAATCGTTTTCGCTGAAATAGATCGTCCCAAGCTTGTGCAAAGTCACCGCCAACCGGTTCTTCCAAGGGAGATTCTCGGGACTTTGATCGACTAATTCTTGCAGTTGATCGGTGGCGCCCTTGTACGATGAAATTGCTGGATCCGGGCTCTTGAGCGAGACCTGGATGTCGCCTATCGTCTGCATCTCTTGAGCCAGGTGATCAGACCAGCGCGTGCGCTCCTGACCTTCTTTGATGAATTGGCGTATAATTTCACACGCCTCTCGTCTTGAACTGACGGCTGCCTCCAGTTTTCCTTCGTCTCGAAGCAGATCGGCCTGATCGTCCAAGGCGGCGACACGCAATGCTGAGATCGGTTGATCATGCGGATTGCCCCCGATCTCTTGGTTGTAGGACTCGACCCCTCGAAGGGCGCCGTCGAGCAGATCCATTCGGCGCACCGGAATGAGGTTGTTTCCAATATCAGCGACGATCGTGTGAACCATTGACTCAGCACGATACCGAGCGTTCACAGCTTGCCGCATTTGCCGTTGAGCTTCGCTTTTTTGAGCGACTGCCACCCGGTGCGCATCTTCAAAATGATGGTAGCGATGAAAGCTGACGGAACCAAAAATGACTGCTGCTATCAGCGCGCCACTGATTGTAAAGACGGTTTTTGCGACAAAGCGGCGCTCTTTCCGGCCCTGAATCCGGATCTGCCAAATCCAGTCATACACATACGAGCGGACATCCATGCTCAGCGCTTCGCCAAAACGGTGAAAGAAGTGATCGGTCTGAGTCAACGCTTCACCTTGCGGGAAGAGATGCTCGATAACTGGTTGCGCGGAGCGTTGACGGCATTTTTGGCGCAACACTCGCTCGAATGTCTGCTCGAACTCTTCCGTATCGCGATAGCGATTGATGCTGGTGGTAAAGTCGCCTTGACGATTAACACCATATTTCTTCCAGTCCTGCAAAAAGCGTTCGAGCGCGTTCCACCCGGAATTGTTTGCCTCGGGTCCGGCCATTGGCGTTTGGCCGATAATTTCGGACTCCCTTGTAAATAACAGAAAATCAGGGATGCGTCCGATCTGGGTGGTATGCGTCGTCGCGTCGGTGTCGGCATTTCCGATTGTTTGCATGTCCGATGCCTCCGGGGCTGTGCCAGTGTCCCGGCACCGCTCGTCAATCAGACACACGACCAAATCGAACGCTTCATGAGTGTCGATTGAGAAACTGTTGGCGGTGCTCCCGTGATTCCGGTGGAAAAGAAGTTCGAGACTAATCTCTTCGCGGTAGTCTTCGCCAACCCGCCTTACTATTTCACCAACTCGCTCGCATTCGGATCGAGCGTCATCTCGCGACGACATCAGGATGCGATAGACCGGCATGGACATAAAGGCAGCAGAAGAAGCGGGGGGAGCAGCAAATAGTTTCTTGGGACGAACGCGATCCACCAAACCGACGTTAAGGACGCGGCGCCTGGCTGAACATGTTTCGCTGCAAAAAAACCTTTTTGCAAGCGGATCTCAGATTGGACCTGCGAAAGTTTGTCTTCCAGCTCGTTCCGCTGCGGTTGTCGACTCCGGGAAAATATAGGAATCGGAATTTTTTTTACTGGGTCTTGAAAAAATTAGAAATGCCGGTGATGACCAACTCAAAAGCCAAGCACAGAGGATGCAATGCCTCGATTGACGATTGATTGCGCTCGGTTAAAGGGAATTGTGCCGCGCTGGCGAAAAGGTGAAAGATCTTCGACGCAGATCGACTCAAGCAAATCGACACTCAAGTGCTTGAAGGACGCAGATTTCTGTTAACGGGCTTTTGGCATCGGCTCCATAGTTCAAGCATGCGTGTCCTTGCCTTTGACGTGTACGGAACGCTCGTGGATATCCACGGGATCCGAGATGCTGTGGAGCCGTTTCTTGGAGCGAAGTCTTCTTCATTGCTTGTTCGTTGGCGCGAAAAAACTGTTGAGTATGCATTTCGGCGTGGTCTGATGCAGAACTACGTGGAATTCGGCGAATGCAGCCGGCAAGCGCTCGACTATGCAAATGCCGAACTGAAAGCGGGATTAACCGATCAGGCGAAGCAAGGGCTGCTGGATGCCCAGCTTCGGTTGCCGGCATTTAGTGACGTCGTGGCTGCCTTGCCGCTACTGTCCAACCAGAAAAATTACTGCGTGGCCTTTTCGAACGGAACGCGCGCCGCAGTCGAGAAGATATTACGCTTCGCGAATCTCATTGGCTTTTTCGGGGATATCATCAGCGTGGATGAGGTGCGCACATTCAAACCGAGCCCGGCGGTCTATTCCTTTCTCCTCCGGCGCGTTGCTAGGGAAGCGCGGAGCGTTTGGCTGATTTCCAGCAACGGATGGGACGTGATCGGCGCAAAGTCTGCCGGTCTTCGCGCCGTCTGGGTACGCCGAAATCCAGATCAGGTTCTGGATCCATGGGGCATCGAACCGGATCTGATCGTGCAGGATTTAACCGACTGTGCGCGCTCCCTCGACGAATTCGACGCCGGGTGAAACTCTTCAATTTGTTAGCTCCCGGTTTTTGCCGGTCACGGCAGTTATTCTCCGGCCGTGTTCAGAGTCGGCAACGAGAATCGCCAGCCGTTTAAGTCTGGTTTCTTCTTTTTAGCGCTCATGACCCACCAGGTAGCTGTCCGCTGATAACCCGGCGACTGAGCTTGAAAGAAGCGCCTCGTTTTTTTGTTGGCTTGGAACTTGGTGACATAGTCTTCATCAAATTTGCGCTCGCCTTTCTCATAAGAGTAGCGATCCTGGTTTTCCGGGAGGCGTAGCGCGAACGCATTGAGGCCGGCGGGTTCCATCAAGCCGAGCCTCGAAACTCGGAAGGCGATACAAAATACGTAACCGCTGTATTGCTCTGAACGGAGCGCTGCCGCTGCTTGGAGGACGTGCTCGGATTTTGCATGATGAATGGAGACTCAGGTCAACGAATCCACGCCGAGGGCAAGGTGGTCTTCTGTTCTCGACACTTTGTACCGGGGCTACTATCACAAGTCCCTCCGGTAACAAATGCTCCAAGCTTTGTGTATCGGCTGCGACGCGCGGATCTCTGCGTTCGCGCCCGAGCTCGCTTAGATTCGGCCGTCCAGATCCTAAATTCCGAATGCCGTCTTCTCGGTTCTCAGAATGGAATATCGTCCGGCTCAGCGTCCAAATCAGGATCTTTGGGGGTCGGTCGTTGCGGCGGAGGAGTCGCGGTCCGTCTTTGACTGCCCGCGGGACTCGAGCCGCCGCCTTCGCTCTCGCCTCGGCTACCGAGCATCTGCATGTTTTCGGCCACTACGCGCAAGCGAGAACGCTTCTGGCCGGTCTGTTTGTCGTCCCAGGTATCCAGTTGAAGCCGGCCTTCGACGAAGACTTGGCGCCCTTTCTTGAGGTACTCTTGCGCTACCTCGGCCTGCCGCCCCCAAAGCGTCACGTCCACGAACGTTACCTCTTCCTTCTTTTCGCCATCTTCCCCTGAGTAAACTCGATTTACGGCGATGCCGATGTCCGCAACCGCGGTTCCTTTCGGTGTGTACCGCACCTCCGGGTCGCGAGTCAAATTTCCGATAAGCAGAACACGGTTGAGGTTGGCCATAAGAGGAGTGACTAGTTGGGGTTCTTTGCCGCAGGTTTATTCGGC
The DNA here is from genome assembly GCA_035601575.1 of Chthoniobacterales bacterium. Classification (GTDB taxonomy): domain Bacteria; phylum Verrucomicrobiota; class Verrucomicrobiia; order Chthoniobacterales; family JAFAMB01; genus DASTDH01. Next base: position 7,429 of record DATNNZ010000323.1, on the reverse strand, counting down.
AATAGCTGATAATGCTGCAGAAAGACGATGGGATCGAGCTTGAATTTACCGCGTAACTTCGTGATGAGAGACGGCTCGGCTTCGAAAACGAAATTCACGTAAAAAGCGGATTCCACGTTGCTAGGCGTGTAAGCAAGTTGCCGCTTATCCATTTTTTGGATTTGCTCGATCGCCGCACCTTCCTTCACAAACTCACCTTCCAAACGTTCCACGATTTCTTTCACCCCATCTTCCTGGCCTCGGGTATCGAGTGCCATCAAACATTCATAACGATTTTTCATAATGTAATCAACTGTTTTCTGCGCGATTAAAAACGTTCATCGCCGCGGTCACACCTTCCGCCGCGATCTGCCGAATAGCGGCTACCGCCCGCTCCACCGCTTGGTTTACGCTGATCCGCTCGCCGGGTGTAAAGCGCCTGAGGACATGATCAACCAGATCCGTATCGCCTGGAGCCGCTCCGACTCCGATCCGAAGGCGCGGAAAGCCATAGCCCAAGTGGGCAGCTAACGACCTTAGTCCGTTGTGTCCACCTTCGCTGCCTTCTGCGCGGATACGCAATCGTCCGAGCGGTAATGCCACGTCGTCTACCACCGCTAGAAATTCTTCCGGCTTAATGTGGAAATATTGGGCCAGGGGACCAATCGAATCACCACTTCGGTTCATGTACGTCATCGGTTTCACCAGCAAAACATCATTCCACTTCGCCCAATCGCAGTGCCACTTCTTCGCTGGCAAAAACTGAACGCCTTGGCTATCGGCCAAGGCATCTAGAACGACGAATCCGATGTTATGCCGCGTGTCGGTATACTCCGGACCAGGATTTCCAAGACCAGCTACCAACCGAAGTGCAGGCATTCCTACTCAGGATTCGCTCGCCGGCGCAGCACCTTCTTCCGGTTTCTTCGCGGTGATGACCTCCGGAGCAGTTGGTGTCACCAGCGGCTCGACGACTTCTTCTTCGACCCGCGCCTCAACGACCGCTACTACGGTCTGTTCCGCATCTGTCACTGCCTCAACCCCCGAAGGAAGTTTGAGTTCGCGGACATGGAGCGATTGGCCAACGTCAAGGTTAGTTACGTCAACCTCAATAACCTGGGGAAGGTCACCCGGCAGACACTCCACTTCCAAGTAACGCAAAATGTGTTCCAGCAGCCCGCCATGTACTTTGACGCCGACGGCCTCACCCACAGTTTCGATCGGGACTTCCGCAGAGACGGTTTCATTGGCGGAGACCGCATGGAAATCGACATGGACAATCTCTCGCTGCAGCGGATTGTGCTGTATCTCTTGGATCATCGCCAACGCGTTCTGTTTTTCGCTGCCGTCTAGAATTTCCAACTCGACCAGAATGTTCTCACCGGAAGCACGGGATAGAACGTTGAGCAGCTCGCGGCCGTTAATCTGGAGATTCACGGGTTCCTGAGTCGATCCATAGATCACTCCAGGCACCATTCCGTCCGCCTTAATTTTCTTAATCGCATTGCGCCCGACTTGGGTTCGCCTTTGCGCCGTTAATTTAGCTTGTTGCGCCATGATAATTCATTGTACTGCGTTAATTTCGAAAAGGGAGCTTACTGACTCGTTGGAGTAGATACGTTGGATTCCTTCGCCCAGGAGTTCAGCAATCGAGAGTACCGTAATCCGGCACTCAGGATGGAGTCGAACGGGCGTGCTGTTCGTTGTAATCAGCTCCAAAATTTCGGAATGCATCAGTCGTTTGTGTGCAATTTCGGTAAATACCGCGTGGGAAACGCCGGCATAGATATCCTTGGCGCCTTGTTTTTTTAGAATTACAGCCGCGCTGGTAAGCGTTCCGGCTGTTTCCGTCAGATCGTCGACCAGGAGCACATTCTTGCCTTCCACTTCACCGATGACATGCAAAGCTTCGGTTTCGGTCGGACTCTTCCTTCGCTTGCCGACAATTGCCAGCGTAGCACCAAGCGCCTCCGCGTAGGCCGCGGCGAGCTTCAGCCCTCCCACATCGGGCGAGACGATCGCCAAATTGTCGATCCTCTTTTGCTGGATATACCGGATCAACACCGGCGCGGCATAGAGATGATCAACCGGTATATCGAAAAATCCTTGAATCTGCTGGGCATGAAGGTCGAGCGTCAATACGCGGTCTGACCCGGCAGCGGTCAGGAGATTGGCGACCAGCTTGGCAGTGATAGGTACCCGTGGCTGATCTTTGCGGTCTTGTCGAGCGTAGCCGAAATAGGGAATCACCGCCGTGATCCGATAGGCGCTGGCCCGGCGGGCTGCATCGATCAGGATCAACAACTCCATCAAATTGTGATTAGTTGGGGGACAGGTCGGCTGAACAATGAAGACGTCGCGGCCACGGATATTTTCGTTGATTTTGACCCGCGATTCGCCGTCCGGAAAAGAGGTCACCGTAGCATCGGCCAGTGGAACACCAACGGATTCGGCGATTTTCAGGGCCAGCTCCTTGTGAGCTGTCCCGGAGAATATCTTCATCTCACGATTAAACAGGGGCATAGCCAGGTGAAAATGGACCGGCATACTAAACTTAAAACCGTCATTTGCAAGCGGTAGCGGTCCGGCGGCTGCCGGATCCTCAGTCGCCGTAGCATAGCAGCCGGTATCCAGAATCCAGGATAAAAAAACGCCGGACCCGCCGACGCCGGACCGCAACCCGTAACCCGCAACCAATAACTCGTAACCCCTACGCCAGCAGGTCTGCCAGCTTCAGCCGGAACTCTTCCGCATCGCGCACACAGTAGCCGCTGTCTGCCTTGAGCTTAAGCTCTTGTCCGTCGTTGGTTCGGAATCTCAGATACAGCGGCTGTGAGCCGGGGTACTGCAGGATCAGGTCGCGCAGGGCAAGGAGCCGGCCTTCGTCCGTCTTCTCCAGAGGAAGATCAATGGTCAGGATGGCTGTTTTCTTGGTGCGAGTAATAGGCACCACTTCCGCCGCTATCAAGCGAACGCTATCCTCTCGGCTATCAAGCTTTCCAGTAATTGCGACAATCTTGCCGACCTCGAGCTCCTTCGCTGCTTTGGCGAAAGCGTCTGCCCAAACCATCACTTCTACCGAACCAGTGAAATCTTCGACTGTCATCACCGCAAACGGTTTACCCTCCTTGCGCGTGTACTTGCGTTCCAGCGCCGAAATCGATCCGGCTATCCGCAGCTGGCTCTTATCCATTTGTTCGGCAAGCTCGGCAATAGGGGTGAACTTTCCTGATTCAATCAGATCTCGATAGGCGTCAAGAGGATGGCCGGTAACGTAAAACCCAAGTAGCTCCTTTTCGTACCCAAGCTTCTCGTTCAATGGCCAGGGCGTAAACGAGTCCGCATGACCGTTTCGTTTTGCGCTGGGCGGCAAATCCTGGTCGCCGAATAACGACACCTGTCCGGCCATCCGATCTTTTTGTCTCGCTGTTCCCACGGCCAGCGCTGATTCGATCTGTCCGAAGAGGTCGGCTCGATCTTTTCCGGTAAAGTCGAAAGCGCCCGCGCGCACCAGGTTTTCCAGCAACTTCCGATTGACCGATCGAGAGTCCAGCCGGCTGCAGTAATCTTCCAACGACTGAAAAGCTCCGGCTTTTTCTCTTTCTCTGATCGCAGCAGCAACCGGCGCTTCGCCGATATTCTTGATGGCAGAAAGCCCATAACGAATCCCGCGGCGGTCCGCATCCAGTTCCGGTACAAATTTGAGCCCACTTCGGTTCACGTCCGGCGGCCGAATGACGATATTCATTCGCTGGCATTCCGCCACGAAGACCGAAATCTTGTCGGTATTGTTGACCTCGTTGCTGAGTAATCCGGCCATGAATTCGACCGGGTAATTTGCTTTGAGATAGGCGGTTTGGTAACTGATCAGCCCATAGGCAGCGCTGTGACTTTTGTTGAACCCGTAGCCGGCAAATTTCTCCAGCAAGTCGAAGATGGCGTTCGCTTTTTTCTCTTCGATACCGTTTACCCGTTTGCAACCGGCGATGAAGTTCACCCGCTCTTTCGCCATCTTCTCTTTGTCCTTTTTGCCCATTGCTCGGCGGAGGAGATCGGCTTGGCCAAGTGAGTATCCGGCCAGCACGTTGGCGGCGCGTTGCACCTGCTCCTGATAAATCATGATACCGTAAGTGTCGGCGCAAACCTCCTTCAGCAGCGGGTGTTCGTATTTAATTTTGGTGAGCCCTTTTTTCCGTTTGATGTAGTCCGGTATAAGTTCCATCGGACCGGGACGATATAGAGCAATCAGTGCGATAATGTCGTCGATGGTGTTAACGTCGAACTGTTTGCATAGATTCGTCATTCCCCCGGATTCCAGCTGGAATACGCCGATCGTTTCACCGCGATTGAGAAGATCAAAGGTCGACTGATCATCGAGCGGGATGTCTTCGAACGAAAAATTGGGATCTTTTTCACGAATCAACGCGGCCGCATCCTGGAGGACGGTTAGGGTCTTGAGTCCCAAAAAATCCATTTTCAGCATGCCGAGATCGGTGAGCGGCCCCATCTCGTATTGCGTAATGACTTCATTATCATTGCCGCGGCAAAGGGGGATGTATTCGTCGAGCGGCCGATCTCCAATTACGACGCCCGCCGCATGGATGCCGGTGTTGCGGGTGAGACCTTCGAGCACGGTCGCGTAGCCCCAGAGCTGTTGGGTGGCTTCCTCGGTAGTGACCGCTTGCTTGAGTTCGGGGTTCTTTTCAATCGCGCTCTTCAATGTGATTCCGAGTTCGTTCGGAATCATCTTAGCGATGCGGTCGGCGTCGGAATAGCTCAGTCCCATTACTCTTCCAACATCACGGATTACGCTCTTCGCGCCTAGTGTGCCAAAGGTTATGATCTGAGATACGGCCCTGGCACCATACTTATCTCGTACATAGTCGATCACTTCTCCCCGCCGATTCTGGCAAAAATCGACGTCGATATCGGGCGGACTCACGCGTTCCGGATTGAGAAAGCGCTCGAAGATTAAACCGAATCGCAACGGATCGAGATCGGTGATCTCGAGCACGTACGCCGCCAGGGAGCCCGCGGCGGATCCGCGACCGGGACCGACTGGGATTCCATGGGACTTGGCGTAGTGAATAAAATCCCAGACAATTAAGAAGTAGCTGGTGAAGCCGGTCTTTTCCAAAATCGAAAGCTCGTAGTCCAGACGCGATTGGAGTTCTTGATCTTCGACGGCCCGCTCCCCATAGCGCTTGCGCAAACCGGCCGAGCACAAGTCGCGTAAATATTGTTCGCGCGACATTCCCGGGGGCGGTTCGTAGGCGGGATATTTCGAAGTACTGAAATCAAGTTTCAGATCGCACATCTGGGCGATTCGAAGCGTGTTGGTCAGAGCCTCCGGCACGTCACCGAATAGCTGAGTCATTTCCGCAGCCGATTTGAAATAGACCTCGGTCGGGTAATGCATGCGCCGCTCGTCATGCAGCATCGATCCCGTGCCTATGCAAATCATGACATCATGCGCTTCGTGGTGAGATCGCTCGAGGAAGTGAACGTCATTGGCCGCGACGAGCGGAAGGTCCAACTTTTTCGCTAGGACCTTGAGCTGCGCGTTGACCAGTTGTTGCGCTTCGATGCCGTGATTGTGCAACTCCAGAAAGAAATGATCTTTCCCAAAAATATCGGCAAATTCGGCAGCGGTTCGTTCGGCTTTCTTGAGGTCGCCGCTTTGAATCGCGACATTGATTTCGCCTTTCAAACAGGCGCTCATCCCAATCAGCCCGGCGCTATGCTTGGCCAAAAGTTCTTTGTCGATGCGCGGTTTATAGTGAAAGCCGTCAAGGTGCCCAGCCGAAACCAACTTTACCAGGTTGCTGTAGCCGGTAAGATCTTTCGCCAACAGTGTGAAGTGGAACGAGGCATCTCGAGCCGATGTTGCACTCCGATCGGTCATCGAACCGGGTGCCATGTAGGCCTCGCATCCAATGATCGGCTTGATTCCGGCCTTTTGCGCCGCCTGATAAAACTCCACCGCACCGTACATGTTGCCGTGATCGGTAATGGCCACCGCCGGCATACCCAATTCGACCGCTTTCCGCATTAGCTCGGGAATCCGGATAGCCCCGTCCAGGAGCGAGTATTCAGTGTGGAGATGAAGGTGAGCGAAAGAATCAGACATCAGTTCGAGAAAGTTAATCGGGAAAGGGCGAGCAGCAAATGGGGATGCAGAATTTAGAATACGGAATGCGGATTTTCGGAATGCGGAATGGTAGGGAGCAAACCCGACGCGCAGGGTGCGTGCGGCGGCTGCCGGACGCCCGGAAACGACCTAGGATTCGCCGAGGAAACCAGCCCAGCGCTTTTCAGCGCTCCATTTCCTTTATCTGCAACGACACAATTTTCTTGCCGCCGCCCGTGTGCGGATCCTCGATGGTCTGCTGGCCAACTTCGATAAACCCTTGTTTTTCGTGGAATCGCAAGGAACCGGGATTGGGAGGGTCAATGTGAATTTCGCAAACCAGTCGAGGAATGCCGCGCGCGATTGCCTCGGTCCGCAGGTCAGCATAAAGCCGGGTTGCCAAATGATGCCCTCGGAAGTCTTCGGATATAACGACGCGGTCGATGTAAATGAAGTGTTCGTAACGGGCCTTAAACCAGAGGAAATTCGGGTTGTCGTAATTAGCTTCCGGGAGGAAGGCTAGAAGGAAGCCGACCAGGCCCTCCAGCGAGGTCGTCACTTGGAAAAATTCCGCTTCGTTCGATATTTGATCTAGCTTTGGCCGGTCAAGTGGACTGAGGAATGCTTCCGATTGGTGGTTGAGCGTCATTATCGCGGGGAAATCCGACTGCATGGCAGCGCGGAACTGAAAGTTGCTCATAGATTTGGAACCATGTACAGAAACGGTCGCGTCTCAACGAGGCCGCCCAGTTTGATCAGGTTCAGGCCAACGAAAATTGTTGGCAATCATCGCACTGGTGGCATTGTTGGCATCGCTTTTGAGCCGGGGTGGCGAAATTGGCAGACGCGCCAGACTTAGGATCTGGTGGAGCAATCCTTAGGGGTTCGAGTCCCCTCTCCGGCAAGTGCTTTATCATTAGGGAGTTAAAATATAAATTGCGCTGCGCTCTCAACGTTTATCTCAACAAATGCAAGCGTGCGTCAGCTTGTTTGAGGATGTGTCGTTCTCCACGCTTTAGATGTTATCGGGCAGTTGTTTTTCGCGGGAAGGGACTAGCGATTTTAAGCGAACATGGGTTGGGTTAGGAACAAAGCTCTGCTGCTCGAATCGACTCGTCGCCTTAACGCCGCCAGGTCGATGGGCAGCGCAGTGATCGCATTCGGCGGTATACATTTGCCTAACGGACATTGCCGTCGGACCACTACGCGTTTCCTCCGCATGCCATAAGAAATTTTGTCGAAATCTCGTCGTAGCAATTCGGGGGTGCTGGTCTTGTGCGAGACGGGCACGCTATGCAAAGTCATCCTGTGACGCGGCGC
>DATNNZ010000322.1:0-23441 GCA_035601575.1 Chthoniobacterales bacterium | reverse complement strand
GTCGGAATGCGCAGCCGCACGAGATCGCTAATGTCGTGGGATTCCTTGCCTCGGATCAGGCCAGGTACGTCAACGGTGCGGATTTCCAGGTCGATGGCGGCCCGGCGCGCAGGTCTGAAACCCTCGGAGGAAATTTCAATGCCACAAGTTATTCTGAAGCGATTTGAAACGCCCGACGAAGTGATCTCTTTTGAAAAAGGTCGATTCGAGAAGATCACGCTGGGAGGTGTTACCATTGGCCGTGCAGTGTACGAACCCGGCTGGAAATGGTCCACTCACATCGGATCGAAAAGCGGCGCTACCTTTGCCAGGTCGAACATGTTGGCTTGGTGGTTAGCGGGCGCGCTACCGCAGGGATGGAAGATGGAACCGTAATCGAAATGAGAGCCGGCGACTTATTTTACATTCCACCGGGGCATAACAGCTGGGTCGTCGGGGATGAAGAGTACATTTCCCTCCATTTCCTCGGCGCCGAGAAATACGCGCTTTGATTCCATCGGTGGGCCAAAAGCTTCGAGCCGGTCTACTCAATGGCGAAGCACAAAGTTATGAGTAGCGAAGAGTATTATGCGTCAGAATTTTCTGATGATTATTTGGCCGCCCAAGCTGACGCAGGCGACTACTTCTTAAATAAAAGCGGTTTTCATTACCGATTGAATTCGGCTGAAATTTCGGAACTTGTCAGGGAGGGTCAGCATTGGTTGGTAATTGATAAAATTCTGGGCAGGGATTGTGGCACCTGAAGAACATCGGTCGGGATGCCCGTCTTCACCGGGCAATCTAGGGTACTAGGCAGATTCGCGTAAATTTAAACGCTAAGGAAGCGTCTTTCCGTGCCTCGGCGTTCGCGGTATCACAGCGATAATGTTTTCCCGCGACCAGCTCAAGCGAGTAGACAGCCTAACCGAAGAAGATTTCGTACAGCCCGCCAGGTGCCGCCGCCCTCATAACCGGCTTGGCTTTTCCTACCAGGTCGCCTTCGTCCGGCTCTTGGGTCGCTTCCCGCAGCAGCAGCCATTCGAGCTCTTCGAGGAACTTGTTTGCTTCAGCGCGGCGCAGTTGGGGCTTGATGCAGGGCTGATCGAGTTCTACCGCAGACGGCAGCCGACGATCTCCGAGCGTCAACAGACGATCACCGGTTATCTGAGGCTCCGCCCCTTCGATGACGCCGAGGCTGCCTGAACCTGATCCTGGCGTGCATCGTCTACTGGCAGGGCGAGCGAAATCTCCCGGGCCCTAAGTGAGTGGGACCCGGTCGCCTCACCGGACTGGTTGAAGATTAAGACGCGGCGGTTGCAATTGGAGAGGCTTGCTCACCTGCTTTACCCGGTCTTCCGTATTCTCTGACATGCATATGATCCGTGAAGCTGAACCTAAGGACGTTTCTGCTCTATCTCACCTTTATCACCAACTGGTTCGTTCAGTTGCTCCAGATACGATGATAGATGTCAGAGAAGATCGGATTGAACAAATACGTACTGATCCTCACAATTTTCTGTTTGTTCTGGAGATGAAAGACCGGATCTGCGGAAGTGCATTTCTAACCCTCTGCTTGGATCCACTGTATCGGTATCAACCGTATGCCCTCCTCGAAAATTTCGTAATCGATCAGGGGCAGCAAGGCAAAGGCTATGGGACGATTCTGGCGCGGTATATGGAAGACTTCTGCCTGCAGGCGGATTGCTCGAAAATCATGTTGCTGAGCAACAGCAAGCGTTCTGAGGCACACACTTTCTTCGAAAAGCAGGGGTTCTCGTCAGAGCTCAAAAAAGGGTTTGTGAAGTATCGAAGCCAGCTGCGCCACGAGTAAAGTAGATGCACCTTCCAGGTGCGAAACGTCGTAACCTCGGAGCTTAAAGCCGCGTATCCAGTAGCACCAGGTGCCGCACCTAAAAGGTGCGGTCTACGCCCAGCTGAGGCTAGTGCATCGTCTCATATGTAACTGCTATATGAGACGATGCACTAGTTTGCTATTTGCTATTTGCCATTTGCTATTCGTCATTCTCCGTATGCCTAGAATCGTTCGTTTTCACGAGGTTGGTGACGCCAATGTATTGAAACTGGAAGAGTTACCGAAACCGCAGCCAAAAGAAGGCGAAGTTCTTTTAAGAGTCGAAGCGATTGGGTTGAATCGCGCCGAGGTCATGTTCCGTTCGGGTCGATACTTGTATCAGCCAAGTTTCCCTTCATTGCTCGGCTACGAAGCAGCGGGAATTGTTGAAGCGGTCGGACCGGGAGTAACTGGGCTTAAACCCGGCGATAGAGTCAGTTCGATTCCCTCGTTCTCGCTGATCGAGTACGGCACTTACGGTGAATACGCGGTTTTGCCGGCTCACGCGTTGACACCCTACCCGACCAATCTTTCGCCGGTGGAAGGGGCCTCAATCTGGATGCAGTACCTCACCGCTTACGGCGTAGTTGAATTTGGCGGGTTGAAAGAGGGCCAGCATTTACTCATCACCGCTGCGGCTAGCAGCGTAGGATTGGCAGCGATCCAGATCGCCAAGGCGGTTGGCGCCATTTCTATTGCCACGACGCGCAATAAAGCCAAAGCTTCCGCTTTGTCAGACGCGGGCGCAGATTTTGTGGTCGACACCAGTCGCGAAGATCTCGTCCAGCGGGTCCACGAAATCACCAGCGGAAAAGGATTCCGGCTCGCTTTCGATCCGGTGGCAGGTCCCGGCCTTGAAACGCTGGCGAAAGCCGCCGGGCAAGGCGCGATGATCATCGAATATGGCGCCTTGGCGCCTGAACCGACTCCCTACCCGTTATTCCTAGCGATCGGAAAATGGCTCAACATTCGCGGATACACGTTATTCGAAATCAACACGGATCCGGTACGTCAGGGTCGGGCGAAAAAGTTCATCATCGACAAACTGGCTGATGGCACTTTCCGACCGATTATTGCCAAGACTTTCAAGCTCGATGAGATTGTTCAGGCGCATCGGTATATGGAGTCAAACGAACACCTTGGAAAGATCGTCGTCAACGTCTAAGGGTTGCGGTAATGCCTTGCTGTTGGTGATGTCCAGTTTTATTTGGCTGGCTCCGTCGCTACGTGGCCAGTTCGTTTACGTGGCCAACGGCGGCGGCAGCAATAATGTCTCCGCCTATAAAATCGGCCTGAACGGCAGCTTGACGGTCATCCCCGGCTCGCCGTTCGCCGCCCGGAATCTGCCATCTTCCGTGGGAGTCGATCCCAATGGGAAGTTCGCCTATGTAGTAAATGAAAGCAGCGGCGACGTCTCCGGTTACAAGATCGCTTCTGGTGGGGCATTGATAGCCATCCCCGGCTCACCCTTCTCCGTCGGAAGCGATCCCCATCAAATCGCAATAGACCCTGCGGGCAAGTTTGCCTACGTCGTAAACGCGGCCGACAACAATGTCTCCGCTTACCGCATCAGTCAGGATGGTAGCCTGACGCCAATTCACGGTTCACCATTTATCGCGGGGAGATTTCCCCGTTCTTTGGTGGTCGATCCGGCTGCCAAGCTCATCTACGTGGCGAATGAGGTGGGCAACAACGTCTCGGTTTACCGTCTCAATTTGGATGGCGGCCTGCAGCCAATCCCGGGTTCGCCTTTCAGCGCGGGCATTGGACCCTTTGCAGTGGCGGTGGATCCCATGACCAGGTTCGTTTACGTCGTAAATGAGGGCGGCAGCAATATCTCGGCCTATCGGATCGATTCGGACGGCGCCCTTACAGTAATCTCCGGCTCGCCCTTTCCTACCGGGACTGAGCCGGTGTCGGTGACCGTACATCCTAACGGTAAGTTCTGCTATGTCACCAATCAGGTCAGTAACAGCATTTCGGCTTATCGGATCGGTTCCGACGGAGCCCTAACACCGATTCCCGGTTCACCGTTCCGCGCCGGGACCGAGCCCGTTTCCATCGCAGTAGATCCAACCGGCCGATTCGTCTACGTAGCGAACAAGTTCACTCACAACATCTCCGGTTATCAGATCGATGAAAACGGTGTCCTGACGCCCGTAGCCGATTCGCCCTTCCCAGCGGGGTCCGGACCTAACTCCGTGGCCATCAGCCGCTAGGATCTGGCTACCACATCTTCCTCGGATCCAGGCTCACAGATCCTGCTTTCGCTGGATCTGTTTCGCCCTGGCAATGTGGGTGCCTTCTCGGCCATCGGCTATTGGCTATTGGCTATTGGCTATTGGCTATCTTCCCTGGACGCTGGTTCTTTGGCGAGAACACCGGATTTCTTTTTCTCTTTCCACTTCTCCACCAGAAGATCCTGATGATCCTCTTCGGCATCTGCCAGTTCACCCAGCAGCTTGCGAATCTCGGCCGACTTTACTTTATTACACGCATCCCGATAGAAGCGTCGCGTCTCTGCTTCCATTCCCATGACTTCGGCAATCACGCGTCGCGGCCGCAACATCCGGTTCAGCCAAATTGGTTTTCGTTTCACAAAACCCTTGACGTCTTGTCTGCGGACGAGCGGAATGTGATCGCCAAATCTCAGCTGATATAGTTCTGCCAATCGTTGATGATGAGATGACTCCTCTTCGTACATGGACTGTAGAACTGAAGCGATTTCCGGACTCTTTTCTTTCATTCTTTCCGTAAAATCTCGGTAAATTCGGCTATCCTCTTCTTCCAGGGAGATGGCCAAAGCGAGAACTTCGCGCTCGTCGAGATCGGCAAATGTTTTAGGCATAAATCGTTTGATGCTGCGGTTGTGAGACTAACGAAATACTCCGGACAAAGAGAGCTTAGTTTATGAGTGAACGCTGGAAATTGAAAGACTGCCATGCAGTCGTAATTGGAGGAACCCGTGGGATCGGCCGGGCCGTAGTGGAAGAACTGATGGAACTCGGAGCCGCCGTGACCATTGTCGCTCGTCAAAAGGATGACATTGAACGGCTTCAGCAAGATGCAGCTCGGAAGAATCGCAAATTAGATGGTATTCCCGCCGACGTAAGCACGTCCGAAGGATTTCGTAGCATCAAACAGTGGGCGGACAGTCGATCCGCCCCGCTGCATATTTTGATTAATAACGTTGGAACCAATATTCGTAAGAAAGCCGTCGATTACGATTCCGCGGAATTTGACTACCTCATGCGAACGAATTTCGGCTCGATCTGGGAACTTACCCGGATGCTCTATCCTTGTTTGAAGGCTGCGCACGGTTCGTCGGTCGTCAATATCGGTTCGGTAGCAGGTCAGGTCGCGGTCGGATCCGGCGCGATATATGGTTCTCTGAAAGCCGCGCTTGCGCAGTTGACGAAAGTCCTCGCGGTGGAGTGGGCTCCGGACCAAATCCGGGTCAACTTAGTCGCTCCTTGGTTCATCAAAACTGATCTGACAAAGGGCCTTTTGGCGAATGAACGCGTCAGAACCAGCATCGTCGGTCGAACACCCCTTGGTCGGGTCGGGGAACCGGAAGAGGTGGCCGGGTTGGTTGCATTTCTCTGCCTTCCCGCGGCCGCTTATATCACCGGCCAATGTATCGCGGTGGATGGAGGGTTCCTGGCCTCGGGACTCATCCGCGAGATTACTGGCTGAACCGTGAAAGGATTCGTGCGCATTTTGCGAGAAATTGCACATTTGCGATCGGACACTTTACTTTTTGCACTAGTCGATGTTCCAGAAGATCATCGACCATTGAGTCAACGAACGTCAACGAACGTCAACGAACGACAGTGCAGAACGTTACTTCCGCACGAATATCTCTCTAATATTTGAAACCAATGAAATACCGCAAACTCGGAAAAACAGGCTTTGAAGTTTCAGAAGTAAGTTTGGGCACCTGGCAGATCGGCGCATCTTGGGGCTCAGTCTCGGAAAAGGATGCAATCGGACTGCTACACACCGCAATCGATAACGGGATCAACTTTTTCGATACGGCCGATGTGTACGGTGATGGCAGAAGCGAGCGGCTGATCGCCGGAGTGCTAGGCGAACGCCGTGAAAAGGTGTTCGTCGCGACCAAAGCGGGCCGACGACTTCAACCTCATACCGCCGACGGGTACAACCAGGAGAATCTTACCGCATTCGTGGAACGAAGTTTGACCAATCTGAAGCGCGAAACGCTAGATTTAGTCCAACTCCATTGCCCGCCCACTGATGTGTACTATCGCCCGGAGGTCTTTGCCGCACTCGACGCTCTAAAGCAGGCCGGTAAAATACTGCATTATGGCGTTAGCGTGGAAAAGATCGAAGAAGCGATCAAGGCAACCGAGTTTCCTGGTATTGCGACCGTGCAAATCATTTTCAACATTTTCAGACAACGGCCCAAAGAGCTGTTCTTTCCGCTCGCGCAAAAACGCGATGTGGGAATCCTGGTTAGGCTTCCGCTCGCGAGCGGCTTACTTGGTGGCAAAATAACGAAGGAGACCCAGTTCGCCGCCGATGATCATCGCAGCTACAATCGACAAGGCGAACAATTTGATCGCGGAGAAACCTTTTCCGGTGTCGATCTCGATGTCGCTTTGGCCGCAGTGGAGAAAGTGCGTCAAGTGCTCCCGCCGAATGTGAATATGGCAAGTTTCGCGTTGCGTTGGATTCTTGAATTTCACGAAGTGAGCTGCGTGATTCCCGGAGCAAGAAACGAACGTCAAGTGCTTGAGAACATTAAAGCCGCGGAGTTACCGGCACTAACGTCCGCCCAAATGGAGGCGCTCACGCGTGTCTATCAAGATCAGATTCGGCCGCTGGTTCACCAGCGATGGTAGGCAAGGAAATAGCCAATGGCCAATAGCCGATAGCCAAGTTTAGCAACGTGTCAGCGTGCGAGCGGCGGTGATAGCAGGGCGAAACAGATCCGGCGAAGGCAGGATCTGTGAGCCTGTTTGGTGACGGGATGACGCGCCGGCTCCCCGATAAGTGCACGGTGAAATTCGGAATCGCTTAGGAAAATGGTTCACAATCTCGATGAAGATTATCTCCGCCGGATTGAATCTATTCACCTTGCGCTCCAGATTCCGTCCAACTATGGCGCACTACGGAAGCTCACTCCATACCTCGAAGCATCGGACCTGATTTCGGTCGAGGGACACGAGCGGCAACATCACCTTAGCCCCCAAGCTGCGCTCCAATGGCACGCGATGAAGAGTGCGGCTGCCGATGACGGTATTGAATTACTGCTTATTTCGAGTTTTCGCAGCGTACATCGTCAACGCGAAATCATCGAACAGAAATTGCGGAAGGGGATGGACCTCGACACGATTCTCACCGTAAACGCTGCGCCCGGCTTCAGCCAACATCACACCGGACTGGCTCTCGATATAGGAACCCCCACTCATCCAAACCTGATGAAGGACTTTGAAAACACCGCGGCGTTTCATTGGCTCGCTTCCAATGCTGCAAATTTTGGATTTGTGATGCCGTACACCCGTGATAATCCGCACGGTTTTATTTACGAACCGTGGCATTGGGTGCTAGGGGAAAATAGCCGATAGCCAATAGCCGACTACTTAAACCCGGTATGTAGATCTGTCGGGCTGCTGGCGATTACTCGATCAAACCGAAACATGCGTCGTTTTAGATATTGTGGAGGATGTCCCCCTAAGGTTTCTTGAAGGCTATATTGTGAGGTGCGTCTTATGCCGTGGCGAAACAATGGCGACTGTGGTTTCTGGTCGCGCCAACCGAGCAGCTTCGGTTCGAGTTCGAGGCCGCCGAAAAAGAAGACGCGCAAAAGGACAGTCGCCGCTACCGTAGACAATGCTTGCGCCACGGATGGCGTTACGCGATTCCTTCCAGCGCGGTCCTGATTGCTGACTCGATCCCTGCATTTGCGCTCTCGACTCCTGAGCCCGGAGGATATCAGTCTAGGGGCCAACCCGATCGCCTATTGGCTATTGGCTATCGGCTATTTCCCCGCCACATCCTCTTGCGTAAACCGTCCGTTGATCTGTCGCCAGATCCGCAGCTTGTTCACATTCTGCAGCTCCAGCGGCAATAGCTTCTCGGCAAAATTTTGGTAACACACCGGTCGCGCGAACCGATAGATCGCAGCTGTGCCGACCGAAGTAAATCGGGAGTCCGTAGTCGCCGGGTAGGGACCGCCATGCTGCATCGACGCGCACACTTCGACCCCAGTAGGATAGCCGTTGAGAATTACGCGCCCTGCTTTTTCGGTGAACGCTTCCAGAAATGCTCGGCTCGATTCCTCTTCGTTTGGTGTGAGATGCACAGTCGCGGTCAACTGTCCCGGCAACGATTCGATGGTTTGCAATACTTCCGCTTCATCGGCGCATTCCACCAACAAAGTTGCCGGACCAAAAATTTCTTCCTGCAGCGCATGGTTCTCGCGAAATTCTTTGGCGGTAGCTCTCAAAAGATGCGCGCCTTGGCTTACCCGCACGTAAGCTTGCGTCTTCCGAATTGAATCAGCCAATCGCTCCTCGATGCCGCGATACAACATGGGTGCCGGTTCCACTTTGGCGAATGCTCCACCCAGTGCGCTGCTGAACTCTTCCCAGTCCGGTCCCTGTACGCCCAGAACTACGCCCGGTTTGGTGCAAAACTGGCCGACCCCGAGAGTCACTGAACCAGCCAGACCATTTACAATTTCAGCCCGGCGTTCTCGCAAAGCACCGGGCATGATCAGAACAGGGTTCAGCGAGCTCATCTCCGCGAACACTGGAATTGGGTCAGGACGAGCAGCCGCCAGATTGAAAAGGGCGCGTCCAGCCCGAGTTGAGCCGGTAAACCCGACTGCACGAATTCCCGGATGAGTAACCAAATTCGTGCCCGCCTCGATCGAGCTATCTGTCAGCAGGTGAAAAATTGCTTTGGGCATGCCGGTGTCTGCTATGGCTCGAGCAATCGCGTCCCCTACCAAAACCGAGGTGCGAGCGTGTGCCGGATGTCCTTTCACAATGACCGGACAACCGGCAGCAAAAGCCGAAGCGGTATCGCCGCCGGCCACAGAAAACGCGAATGGAAAATTGCTAGCGCTGAAAACCGCCACGGGCCCGAGTGGTACCAGCATCCGACGAAGATCGGTTTTCGGAATTGGTTTGCGTTCAGGTTGAGCAGTATCGATACGCGCGTCGACCCACGATCCTTCCTCGATCAAATCGGCAAACATCGCGAGTTGATTAACCGTGCGTGCGCGCTCTCCCCTCAGGCGATCAATCGAGAGCTTAGATTCAACATGGCAAACTTGAATCAATTCGTCGCCCACCATCTCGATGTGCTCTCCAACGCGACGAAGAAAGGCCGCGCGTTCTTTGGCTCCAGGCGCGCGAAAGCCGGCAACCAATTCTAAATGGGCAGCTAAGGAATCTTTCATAAGCGATTTCTATACAGAAGCTCCTCTGAGCGGTTCACGATTCGCAACATCCATTTGTGGTTCATGATTCGCAATGTCCATTCGCGGTTCTCCTAGGCAACTTCATTTACGAGTTCGCCGATCGGCGCCGCCGCGATCCTGACCGAATCTCCCGTCTCCAATGTGAAATCATTGGGCGGAACGATGCCCGTACCGGTAAACAAAAAAGCACCAACCGGAAAACTGAGTTCTCGATACAAGTATTCCACTAGTTCATTAAAGTCGCGACGAATGCGCAGCAGCGGCACAGTGCCCTGGAATGCCGAATTACCGGAACGCTCGACCACCAAGGTCATCTCAGTGTTGAGGTTAAATGGCTGGTCACTGACCCAAATCGCAGGCCCGAGAGCGCAACTGCCGTTGTACACTTTGGCCTGGGGAAGATATAATGGATTTTCACCTTCGATATCCCGCGACGAAACGTCATTGCCCAAAGTGTAACCAATTATCTGTTGATTCGCATTGATCACGAGCACTAGCTCAGGCTCCGGCACGCTCCACCGAGCATCTTTGCGGACGCGAATCTTGGAATCTGGTCCGATCGCCCTCCATCCGGGCGCTTTGAAGAAAAGCTCAGGGCGTTCGGCCTCGTATACCTTGGAGTAAAATACTGCTGCCCCGCTTTCTTTTGATTCTTCCTGGCGGCCTTCCCGGCTTCGTTCGTAAGTAACGCCGGCCGCCCAGATCTCCTGAGTGCCGACCGGCGCAAGAATGTCTTCACGAGCCGGCGGCTCGGCCCCCAGCCCGCGGCGCGAAATCTCAAGCAGATGATTATACAAATTGGGTAGGTTTAAGAGCTCGTCAAAATCGGTACCGTGGACGGTGAAGTGGTGACCCTCCGATTTCAGCAAAAAACCTTTGGTAGTTCGGTAGAGAAGCATGGCGAAATAAGAATATTGAATTTAGAAGACAGAATTCAGAAGTGAGAATTCAGGAGTATAGCGCGTTCGCTCAGGCCTTAGTGCCGGCGCTTCAATGCGACGGTCGCGGAACCGCATGGCCTCGCGTACCAATTAAAAAATCAAAATCGGCGCCGAGGTTAGCCTGCATCACACGTTCGCAGTAGAGACGCTGATAACCTCCGGATGGCAGTTCCGGTGGCGCCCATGCGCGCCGCCGCCGTTCCAGTTCCTCCTCCTCCACCCGCAAATGAAGGATTCTCTTCTCAACATCTATTTCGATGATATCTCCATCGTGCACCAAAGCGAGCGGACCTCCCACTGCCGCTTCCGGCGCGCAGTGTAGAATCACGGTGCCGTAAGCGGTTCCGCTCATCCGCGCGTCGGATAGGCGAATCATGTCGGTGATTCCGCGCTTTAGCAGCGCGGGTGGTAATCCCATGTTACCGACCTCCGCCATCCCTGGATAACCTCGTGGTCCACAATTCTTTAAAACAAGAATCGAGTCTTCGTCGGCCCCCAAATCAGGGTCATTGATTCGCTCATGGTAATGCTCAATGTTCTCAAAGACGATTGCTTTGCCCGTATGCTTCAGGAGGTGCGGACTAGCAGCGGAGGGCTTCAGCACCGCTCCATCCGGGGCCAGATTTCCCCGTAGCACGGCAACGCCGCCGGAACGAACGAGCGGCTTGGACAGCGGCCGGATAACTTCGGAATTGTAACACTCGGCGTTCCGAACATTCTCCCAAACCGTACTGCCGCTCACGGTTTTGATAGAAGAATGGAGGAGCCCGGCCTCCGCGAGCCGGCGCATCACTACCGGAAGACCTCCCGCATAATAGAAATCTTCCATGAGGAATCGCCCGGAAGGCATCAAATCCACGATGGTGGGAACATCTCGGCCGAGTTTATCCCAGTCATCAAGAGATACATTGACGCCAACTCTCCCCGCAATCGCGAGGAGATGAATGACGCCGTTGGTTGATCCGCCTACCGCGCCATTCACGCGAATTGCGTTTTCGAATGCTTCGCGGGTAAGAATCTTGGAGAGCCGCAAATCTTCCCGGACCATCTCGACTATGCGACGCCCGGCCATCTGAGCCAGAACACCTCGCCGAGAATCAACCGCCGGAATCGCCGCATTGTGCGGCAGGGCCACACCGAGCGCTTCGACCATCGATGCCATCGTAGAAGCCGTTCCCATCGTCATACAATGGCCAGCACTCCGGGACATGCAGGCTTCCGCTTCCGAAAACTCGCACATCGTCATCTGTCCGGCGCGCACTGCTTCCGAGAACTGCCAAACGCTGGTTCCGGATCCGATAGTCTGTCCCTTGAAGCGGCCGTTTAACATCGGTCCGCCCGATACCACGATGCTGGGAAGATCGCAGCTGGCCGCTCCCATGAGTAAAGAGGGCGTAGTCTTGTCGCATCCAGTCAATAAAACAACGCCATCGATCGGATTACCTCGAATCGACTCCTCTACATCCATGCTGACCAGGTTCCGAAACAGCATCGCGGTAGGTCGCAAGTTTGACTCGCCCAGCGACATGACGGGAAATTCGAACGCTACTCCGCCCGCTTGCAGGACTCCCTGCTTCACCTTATCGGCTAGCCCACGGAAATGAGCATTACACGGCGTGAGCTCCGAATAAGTATTACAAATGCCAATGATTGGGCGGCCATCGAAGACATCGTCCGGCAATCCCTGATTCCGCATCCAGCTGCGATGAATGAACACATCGCGACTGGTCCCTCCGAACCAGGCTTGTGAGCGAAGAGATCCGTTTGATTGCTCTGTCATTGGAAACACCTCTCAAAATTTAATTCCTGTTTTTCCATAATAATCATCGTAAGTCACTTATTGATACACATTAGTGGCGTGTCCGCTCGTGGAATGCGGCATCCCAGGCACGACGATAGAGACGTTTGTCCTTCTCCATTTCATTGTTCAATGCGCTCGCTCCCGTACAGCAGCAACATCGCAATGATGACAATTCCGTAAACGATTTGTCGGCCATCCTTGGGCATCTGCACGACTGACAATATCGATTGCAGAGGCAGAATCAAAATCGCACCCGCAATTGTATCTAGAAACGTACCGCGACCACCGAGAATCCTGGTACCACCCAAAACTATGGCCGCAACCACCGGAAGAAGCTGCTTACTCCGCTCTACCGCAAAAACCAGTCCCCATCTGCTATTTGCCCTTTGCGATCACCTCCTTCTGGCTTCTAAATTCTAGCTTCTAAATTCTATTATATGAATCTTGTTCAATTCCTAGATTTGCACGGCAATCGACTCATCGGCAGCCCAAGCGATGATCAATCGATTCTCCGGATTTTGGATCGGTTTTACTCAGTGTATGAGCTTGCCAATCAAGCGATACGGACCGGAGGCACACTAGCTGAATTGGCTACGCAGCATTTGTCCGACCGAACCGAGCTTTACGATCAAGTCATTCGGGAACGGCGGGTGCTCGTACCGTTTGACCATCCCGATCGGGCTCGATGTTGGGTTTCACTGACTGGTCTCACTCACCTGGGAAGCGCCAGTTCGAGAGATGCGATGCACGCAAAGCTAGCCGGCGACCCCGACCAACTGACTGACTCGATGAAGATGTTCCGCCTCGGGTACGAAGGAGGCAAACCGAAATCGGGAGAGATCGGTGCGCAACCTGAGTGGGCCTTCAAAGGAGATGGCCAATGCGTCGTGAATCCGGAGCACACGATCATGTCACCGGCCTTCGCCAATGATGGCGGCGAAGAAGCAGAGTTAACCGGGCTGTACCTGATCGATCCGGAAGGGACTCCGGTCCGGGCGGGATTCGCGATCGGTAACGAGTTCGCTGACCATGCCTTGGAACGGCAGAATTACCTCTATCTCGCCCATTCAAAATTGCGCGCCTGCTCCTATGGTCCCGAGCTATACCTAGGCGAACTACCGCCGAGCCTAGTGGGAACGGTACGTATTCGGCGAGACGAAAAGGAAGTTTGGAGCGGCGCGATGCTGACCGGCGAAGAACACATGTGCCATTCGATCGCGAACCTGGAACATCATCATTTCAAATATCCGATGTTTCGCCGGCCCGGCGATGTCCACGTTCATTTCTTCGGTGCAAGCATATTGAGCTGTCAGCAAGGGTTTCAGACCAAGCCCGGTGACATCGTTGAGATTGAGTGCGAGCATTTCGGAAAACCGTTGCGTAATCGGCTAGCCTGGGCACCGGACGAAGGATTTGTTTCAGTTCGGGTGCTATAGGTCGGTAGCAAGACGCCGAAGGCGAGCCGAGATTTAAGTCTGGGGGCCACCTCGGACCCTGGGGCCGAATCGCTGCGGTACGGTGGAAAGGCGCGAAGCGCAGAAAAGATTTAAGCCTGGGCTGCAGGCCCAGGATAGGGGTTAAACCGGAGGGAGCTCCGAAGGTGCGCAGAGGATCCATCGGAGGTACAGCCCTCTTTTCACGCCTTCAGCGCTTCGTCTTTCAAAAATCGTATCCTGGGCCTGCAGCCCAGGCTTAAATCTTTTCTGCGCTTCGCGCCTTTCCTTACGCCTACGCATCCGTTCGCTTCGGAGCCACCCAATCGCCCTCCAGCGGATACCCGGCGTCCTCCCAGTCGGCTATCCCACCCGCGTAATGCCAAACATTCTGAAAGCCATGTTCGACAAGTTGTTGATAGACAAGCACACTGGCCGTGCAACCCGGATTCGAACAGTAGACGATGACCTCCTCCGAGGGATTGAGGGTTTCCCAAGTATTTTTATCGAAAAGGATCGAGCCAGGAATACGTTTGATTCGAAATGCCCATTCGTCCAAACAATTGACCAATCTGAAGTTCTTTTCCCCATCGAGCTTCGCCTTTAACTCCGTCCGGGTAATTCTATTCATAAAAGTTGATCACAAAATCTGGCTCGGCCAGCAGTCCGTTTCCATTACATTTTGCAATAAGAAGAAAAATCCAAGTCTAACTCAGATCACGACAATTCCCAATCACGATAAGAATTTTCTGGAAACGAAACCTGGATTGGTTTCGTCGCCAAAGAGCTGATCTCGTTTTCGACTCCGTCGAAGGCTTTCACTGGATCACAACGAAAAGTGCGCCACGGTAGAAGTTTCGCGCGCCGAGCACATAGAGTTTACAGGGAGGTTTATAACGCTTATGTCCGGAGCCCCAATTCCGAGAGCGGTCGAGCTCCTTGCAACATTGTCGATCCAAAAAAAGGGCAAGAATCCGGACCGGTTTAAAAAAAGGGATTATAAACACAGACGGCGCTGTCACCGGATCCCGATTGAACGGCCGGGTGAGCAGAGCTTTCGCCGCACCCTGCACCCGCTCCGAACCGGATCGCCCGTGGAGTGCAAAATTCCTGGGCGCGTACGCTCCCATACTTTCAAAGCCGCTGGTTCGCTCACGCCAATCGAGAAAAACGGGGCCGATACCGATCCTTTTGCCAATGGCCGTTCATCGGTCTCATAGAGGCGGACTAATTTCTCCGATTGCGGCGCCGCTAATGGCCGTAGCACCGCGTTGATCATGCTGAAGATGGTTATGTTCGCGCCGATGCCAATTCCCAGTGTGAGGACCGCGACCATCGTGAATCCCGGAGATTCTCCAAGGAGACGCAAAGCGTGGTGAATGTCACGAAGCATGGGTGGGAGTTACAAGTTACAAGTTACGGGTTGCGGGTTCGTTTCGGCTGCTTATCGCCCTGATGATCCACATCGTAGAAATTGCCAGCCCGCCGTTCCTGGTCTTTCTCGGCTATTGGTTATTTGCTCATCGGCTATTCGCGAAGCGCTGTCAGTCTCGTGGCGGATGCATTTCGCGAAGTTGGGAGCCGGTCCCTACCGATTGCTCTTCTTCCGCCACAATTTGGCCGTCAAACAAATGCACCGTCCGCTGGGCATATTGGGCAAACCTGCTGTCATGGGTAACCATGCAAATGGTTGCTCCACCTTGATGTAACTCGGAGAGAAGCTCCATGACTGCGTCCCCGTTCTTGCTGTCTAAATTCCCAGTTGGTTCATCTGCCAATAGAATCGAGGGAGAGCCGGCTAGCGCCCGAGCAACGGCAACGCGTTGCTGTTGTCCGCCACTCAGTTGATTGGGATAGTGGCGCTGCCGGTGACTCATACCGACTCGATGTAACGAATCAAGCGTCCGTCTCTTCCGTTCTGATTTCGGCATTTCACGCCGATAGGTCAACGGTAGCTCCACGTTCTCATACACCGTCAGGTCACCGATCAAATTGAAACTCTGAAAAATGAATCCGATCTCGCGATTGCGAATCCTCGCGCGCTCACTGGCGTTCAGTTCCTCGATCTGTTTACCGTTTAACAGATAGGTGCCTTCACTGGGCGAATCGAGAAGCCCAAGGATCGACAACAAAGTCGACTTGCCGCATCCGCTCGGACCTGCGATCGCCACATATTCCCCTTTCAAAATCTCGAGATAAATCCCGGCTAACGCGTTGGTCTCGATTTCGTCAGTGAGAAATACCTTTTTGAGACCGTGCAGGTGAATGAGTGAATCGGACATAAAAGTTAGCGCTTAGCAGTTGTCAGTTGGCGGGTAGTAACCGGTAACCAGTAATCAGTCATCACCATATTACCTAGAATAGGTTAATGCGAATCCGTGCCGGAACGCGCCGCTTCATGAAAGGGACTCGCCCCGGTTGCAGTTCTTGAAGATTCCAGTTTGCAAAATCTTTAAGCGAAAATCTCATCTTATGTCGATGGTTCCTTACTGAATACTGAATACTGATTACTGATCACCGATCACCTACTCCTCTCTCAACGCCATAGTGGGGTTAATATTCATGGCTCGATAGGCAGGAACGTAATTCGCAATTAGGCCGATGAACAGCAGCACCGCGACTACCCCAAGGAAAGTCAGTGGATCGGCGGTACCGACACCGTAGATGAGGGCTTGCATCAAGTGCGTCAGGTAAAAGGCCGCAAACAGGCCAGCGGCAATGCCGATTCCCATCAGCTTAGTTGCTTCACCCAGAACCAATCGAAATATATCGAGCCGTTGCGCTCCTAGTGCTGCGCGGACCGCGATCTCCCGCGTTCGCTGAGCGACACCATAAGAGATCACACTATAAAGGCCCATTGCCGCGAGAATGAGCGCCGCTATGGCGAAACTACCAACCAACCAAAGATTCAGGCGACGATCATCAATCGAATCGGCGATCAGGTGAGACCAAGTGTTAACTCTCGAAAGCGGCACGCTCGAATCGATTGCCGCGATTCTCGGTCGCAAGGGGCCAATGAGCGTTTCCGGATCGATTGAATCCGCAGCGCGAATAACCAATACCATTCCGAGGGCAAGGTTTGATCCGGCATCACCATAGTGCGGGGCCTGGCTCACTGGATAGTAAAATTCGTCGCCAACCGGAGCAGCTAAACCGAAGTTACGCACGTCGCCCACCACGCCGATGATGGTACCAATCCACCCGGTTTCGCTATCGATCTTGTTTCCGATCGCGTCTTCCGCACTTTTCCAGAAGTGAAGTGCCATGGCGCGATTGATCAGAATTCCCGGGGGACCGTCAGGTCCATCTTGTTCGCCAAAGAGCCGGCCCGCAACCAGGGGAATACCGGCTGCTTGAAAATAGCTACCGCTGACCACGCGAAATCGGGCCATCGGTTGCTGACCCTGAGGAAAAGGCGGCCTGCCCACGACTTGAAAGGAAAGATCAGAATTACCCAACGTCAGTGGTAGTACGGTAACTGCCCCAGCTGACTTTACTCCAGGCATCTGCGTCAGCTTATCCTGAGTAAGCTGATAGAAAGACCGAATCGACTGATCGGTTGCGTAACGAACTGGTGGCAACGAGAGCGAAGCAGTCAGCACCTTTTCTGAGTGAATGACACCTGAATCGGTCTCCTCGACTTTTAGAAAGGATCGGAGAAGCAGCCCGGCACAACTCAGCACAACCAGAGCGCACCCGATTTCCGCGATGACCAAGCCGTTCCGCAAAATCGCTTGATGAATTCCGCCCACCGAACCACGAGAATTCTCACGGAGATTACTCTGAACGCCGCTTGATATGGCGAGAGCCGGCACCAACCCACAGAACACTCCGATCACGAGGGACAGCACCAACGTAAACCAGAGCGCACCCGCGTCGATCTGAATTTCCGACGATCGTGGTATGAGTGTTTTAGCGAAGAAGAGGAATGCGTCAACGCCCCAATTAGCCAGCACGATTCCCAAAATTCCGCCCAGTCCTCCCAGCAATAGACTCTCCGCCAACAATTGCTGTACTAATCGCCAACGACTTGCGCCGAGCGAGGCACGAATGGCAAGTTCTCGGCGGCGGCGCAAAGCCCGGGATAATAACAGGTTTGCCAAATTGATAGACGCAATCAGAAGCAGGCAGCCTACCGCGCCCTGCAGCAACAGTAGCGCAGGACGCTTTTCCCCTACAATGTCCTCTTGCAATGGAACCAACCGGATTCCGAATCCGGTGTTGTCCGTAGGATCTTCGCGAGCGATGTTCGCCGCGATACTCGACATTTGCGACCCGGCTTGGGCGAGGGTTACCTCTGGCTTCAACCTGCCGTAAACTGTCAGCCAGCGAATACCTCGGTCGCGCAGTTGCGGCTCGCTGAAGTGCAATGGAATCCAGAGTTGAATCTTTTCGTCAGGGAAATGGAAGTCGGCCGGCATTACGCCAATCACGGTGTAAGACTCGGCATTCAATTGAATCGAACGTCCCAAAAATCCTTCAGTTGATCCAAACAAGCGGCGGCAGAGACTCTCGCTCAGAACGGCAACGTGAGAATCGCCGGACTCATCCTCGCCTGGCGTGAAACCACGTCCAACCCTCGGACCGACGCCGATCAGCTGGAAATAGCTGGCGGACACAGCTGCCAGCGTTATCTTTTCCGCTCCATCACTTCGTTGGAGTCCAACGTCTTTGATCCGGCAACCAGCGAGGCCGGCAAACAGCGTATTTCTTTCTCGCCAATCCAAAAAATCTGGCGCGGAAACGTAGCTGTTGGGCAACGCCGGCTCCCAGTCCGAGTACAGCCGGACAAGTTGCTCAGGTTGCGGCAACGGCAGTGATCGGACCATCACAGAATTAAGAACACTGAAAACCGTGACGTTGGCGCCGATACCTAGGCCCAAAGTCAGAACTGCCAAAACTGTAAACCCGGGCGACTTTAGGAGAAGCCGCAAGGCGTAGCGAAAGTCCTGGAGGATTGAGGACATGGAGCGGTCAACAGGTAACAGTAAGCGATTGGGTGTTCGAGGCTAGTAATCGGTGATCGGTAATCGGTAATCGCTGATTGGTGATTGGCAAGCAGGCGCACTGTATCGATCCTAACGGGGCGACAATGTCGACGGCCTCATAAACAGCTGCAGTCCCACAAGGTTCGATTTTTCCGGAAATGCTTACTCCGAGATTCATGTTTAGTGCTGTTCTCAACTATCATTATCCAATCACCAGTAATCAGTAATCAGTAATCAGTGATTGATGATTGATTACCGATTACCGATTACCAATTACCAATCACCGCAGCTGTATCCGGTCGTGACTATCAAATGCGCTAGTGTCAGACAAAATCACGCGATCACCCGGCAGAAGACCTTCTTCAATGACTGCTTTAGTGGCCGAACCACGGCCCAGGCGAACCTTTACTCTTCCCGCTACGTTTCCGTCCGGGTCCAGCTTGAAAAGACCGACGGTGGAATCATCCTGACCGAACGCGGGCCGGCCGACATATACGGCATCATTCAAATGTTCTAATTCAATCGTTCCTTCTACACTCAGGTCTGGTCGCGCCCCGCGCGGCAGAGTTGCGCCGCTGAAAGTCACATCAACCAGTACTGTCCCCTCCCTTACTGCGGGATCAATTCGCGAAACTGTGCCGGCAACGATGCTGCCATTCCGCATATCGATCTGTCCGATTTGTCCGAGCGCGACGTCTCGCACTTGCGTCTCGGGAATTTTAATCTGCGCTTTCAATTTCGTGTTGTCCGCAGCACGCGCTAGACTGGTGCCAGCCGATACTCGCTGCCCGACATCCACTGCAATTTGCTGGAGAACTCCGTTCATTCCGGCTCGCACTTGCAGCGCGTCTACTTGGCTATGACGTAAAACCGCTTGCGCTTTGGCCTGATCCAGGTCGCCCTGAGCTACTGCCAGACGTGGCTCCATCGAGTGTTTAGAGAAATCGTATCGTTGCTTTTCGACCTCGAAATTCTCAGCCAGCTCCGTCGCTGAGATCTTTGCTTTCTTGAAATCGAGAGAAGCAATCAAACCCCGCTTGGCCAGCCTCTGGTCAACCTCCATCTCGACCGCGGCGGTATCGCGATCGGCTTTCGCTTTGGTCAAGGCCGCTTGGCGTTCCAACAACTCGCCTTCAAGTTGGGCCTGAAGCTGGGTGAGTTTGGCTTGCGCGCTCTTCACCGCCGCATCAGAATCCAGCGCTTGTTGTTCAAGTTCCGCGCTGCTCAAAACCAAGAGCACTGTATCCTCCCTAACTTGGGTTCCTGGCCATACAACAATCCGCTCAACCCGCGCATCCGTCCGAGCCGGTATCCAGCGCACATCCTCGGGAACTAGCGTACCGATACCACGTACATCGCGAATCAACGGCCCGCGCACGACCGTATCGATCCAGACTGAGTTTCGGTCCACGGAAGGTAGTGCCGGTTTCAGCCGCGAGATGAAGAATGTTAAGCCTCCAATAGTTATCGCCAAACCCACGGCAAACAAGAGGCGATTCCTCCAACGGCGTTTCTGATAACCCTTTCTCGGGATATCCATCCGCGACGATAGTGAACCCGCACTTGGATCTATCCCGCTGCCGTTGCTTTGAATGCCGCGACTCATCACAATTGTTTCGAGATCTCAAGCGCATGGGGAGCTTCGTCGGCTAATCGGCTTACGCTGATCCGGTCAACGTGCGTACGCTGAACGCGGCTCACATCATTCTTGAGTTGGCTAACAGAGAGAACAATAGATGTCACCGCGCTAACGACACAAATCGCCCAGACCAGCAGCTCCCCGCGCGCACCGTCTCGATATTGAGTGAGTAGCGGTGAAATTTCGTTTGGCAGATTGCTGACTGACGGGTTCTTGTTCTCCTGACCTAATGGAAATCGGATAATCTTCATGGTTTATTCCTTGAATCATCTCGCCCCATACGCACGCCGCATGCCAAGGTTAGCTAAACTATGTAAGATGCTAATAGTGAATGGGTTGCGACACGAATCGCTTTGAAGGAGACTCGAAAAACAATTTCAAAATAGGATTCCCCGTCCCAATTTGAGACGGATGGGATCGTGGCGTATCCGTAACAAGAGAGAGCGTATCCCGGCCCGGCTAAGGCTACCTCGCGGGCAGCTTTCAGGATATACGGCCAATACTCACCGTTACCGCGCCCTAGCTTAGGAATGTGGCCTAGGGATCTACTCGCTGCGCTATCAGTAAGGCTTGGCTTTGGCAGCTAACCTTGTCGCTTCATTGGCTTTGGGAGTTACCTTCCTAAACAGGGCGTCCAGCAATGCCTTCAGGGCACCACCTGCTCTGCCTCGCCGCCACATAATCAGAATCTTCCAAGTCAACTCCGCGTCCGCCAGGGGTAGAATGACGACGCCGGGCGGAGAATGATGGCTGGCGAAGGCCGCCAACATAAGAACAGCATTTTCGTTGGCGACCAACTCGAAGCCGTGTGCAATGCTTTGCGCCAGGCCGTGAAATTTCGGACGAAACTTCCCGTACTTTTTGCAATACGTCTCGACCTGCCGGTCCACACCGGGTACTTGTTGAGAGTCCGAGCTGACAAAAAATTCGCCCTTCAAATCGGACAATTGCACCCGATCCCGGGTTGCAAGCCGGTGGTGTTCCGGAAGGGCAATGTAACTACCCGTCTCTTCCAAATTTCGGGTGTAAAATTCGCCGGCTAGCAACTCGCCGCTCTCATTCGTGATGCCGATATCGATCTCTCCGGCGCGAAGAGCGATTATTTGCTTGCCCGGTGATAAGCCCACGAGCTTTAAAACCGTTTCCGGATGACTTCGCCGCACCTCGCTCATCGGCCCGCTAAGGTACTGCGGGCCGATTGCGGGGATGTAAGCAATTCGCAATTGATCTGTCTCCCCGCGGAGAGCACGCCTCGTATCGCTCATGGCCAGATCGTAGGACTCCAGCACAGCGCCCATCCTCTTGGCCAATGCCTGGCCGCCCGCCGTCGGGCTCACACCGGTGGCCATGCGCTCCAATAATCGTCCTCCTAATTCGTGTTCGAGGGCCTGCATCTGACGCGACAGTGCTGACGGTGAGATGCGCAGCCGCACCGCTGCTCGATGGAGACTGCCCTCTTCCACCACGGTTAGAAATGAGCGGATCTGCTCCAGCATGCCAAAGACTGGTGCAGATCGTGCAACACTGCAATGCTTACTCGGCACTACTCGTCCGCAGGCCGGCGTCTTACCGTGGGTAATTACAAAACCCAGAATATATTATGACACGAGAGCCTAACACATTAAAGCCCTCGCGATTGTGCAAAGGACCGAGACGGCGCATAGCTACAAAATCAACGCGTCGGAAGAGATCCTAGTGAAGATCAGGAGTGAACAGACGAAAGAAGCTTATCGCATTATAGAACACAGGGGAGCTGCGAATGCGGCGCCTCCACTCCATCTACATCGGAACGAAGACGAGATATTTGAGATCCTGGAAGGCCAGATCCGCTTTTGCTTGGATGGAGATATCATCGAAGCATCCCCCGGTACAACGGTAGCGGTCCCCCGAAATATGCCCCACACGTGGGCGGATGTCGGCGGCATTCCCTCGCGCATGATCGTTACATTTGTTCCCGGCGGTTTTGATCGGTTCTTCCAGGCAATGGAGAGCATTCCGCACACAGATCCGCGTGCTCCAATTCTCGGCGAAGAGCACGGTTGCATTTACCTTGGCCCTCCTATGGAAGTTTGAGAAACTCATAATCGATTAGTGATGGGCCAGAGTCTCTCTTTGTTACGCTGATGGCAGATATAGACAATATCAACGGTCGATTTTTTCACTTATGTCCCGGAGGCCGATATTTATTTGCTCAAACAGATTCTGCATGAAAGGGACGATGGGCAAGCGGTGCGCATCCTTCGGAGATGCCGGCAAGCGATGCGCCCGGGCGGTCGGGTCATCTTGGTCGAGAGGCTTCTCGGGCAGATCGGCGAGCCGGGGTTGGCTCCGCTCACGGACCTCAACATGATGCTGACGGTAACCGGCCGTGAGCGCACGTTGCCCGAATGCCGTGCACTGCTAAAGCAAGCGGGCTTCCGGCTCGACAAGTGCAGCCCCATTCGCTCGTCAATGGCGGTGATTGAGGCGGTCGCGGCGTGACCGAAACCACTCAAATGAGCACCGAAACTTCTGCTAACAAATTGTGGCGCCGCCGCGATGTGATCAAGCTCCTGGGCGCAACCGCTTTCGCCGGGCCAATGATTTTGCGGGGAACAACCGCCAACGCTACTGCCTCGAAAGTAATCAAGATTGGCCATGTCAGTTCGCCAACCGGAGTGTTCGCTCCTGTCGCCGAGGCTGATCCATTTATCCTCGGACCGGGAATCTTGAAGCGTCTACGCGGTCTTTCCCATGCTCAAGGAAAGCACCACATCGCGGCAACGGTATCGGGCTGTGGACGATCTACGGAGTGATGTGAGCCGCGCCATCGATCTGGCTTGGAAACGGCATCACAATGGTATTGGCCGCTTCCATCCTGAGCTTGAAGCTACGACGGGCGCAGCCAAGTTCAAACTGAGACACTACCTTTGCAGCAGGGCCTTGTAGAAAGATAGGGGCAATTGCCGTGATTAAAACCGACCTTTCCGACGTCTACCGAGACTACATTGCCTGCCTGAATAAGCAGGACTGGCCGAAGCTGGGACAGTTCGTTCATGATGAAGTGATCCACAACGGTCGGCGGATCGGGTTATCAGGTTATCTCGAAATGCTGGAGAGAGACTTTGACGAAATTCCGGACCTTTATTTCAATGTCCAGATGCTGATTTCCGATCCGCCTTATATAGCGAGCCGGATAGGCTTTGACTGTACGCCAAAGGGAAAGTTCTTTGGCCTCCATGTAAACGGTAAGAGAGTTTCCTTTACCGAGAATGTGATCTATGAATTTCGCAGCGAAAAGATTGTACAAGTATGGTCGGTTATAGATAAGGCGGCTATCGAAGCCCAGCTTTAGTGCGAAAGATTATCGCGTATC
>DATNNZ010000321.1:0-2468 GCA_035601575.1 Chthoniobacterales bacterium | reverse complement strand
CTGCAGGTCCCTTATTGGCAGGCTGCCGGGGCTGGTTTTTCCAAGGCGGCTGAGGCGTCGAAGATTCGCGTTAGCTTCGTGGGTCCACAGACGTATGACCCCAAGGCTGAGCGCGACGCTCTGGATCAGGCGGTGCAAAAGAAAGCCACGGGCATCCTCTTGGCCGTTACCGATCCCGCTTTGCTCAAAGACAGTATTGACAAGGCCGTGGCCGCGGGCGTCCCCGTAATCACGATCGACTCGGATGCACCCGCCAGCAAGCGGCTCTTCTTCATCGGCACCAACAACTACCAGGCCGGCTTCACCGGAGGACAGCGCCTGGCGCAGGAACTCAAGGGCAAAGGCAACGTGGTTATTTTCACCATGCCCAGCCAGGCCAATCTGCAGGAGCGTCAACGCGGGTACAAAGATGCACTCGACCGCTCGCCCAACATCAAGATCACCCGAGTCGTCGATATTCAGGGCGATCCTCGTATTACTTTCGACACCACTACCCAAATCATCGGCAAGGAAAAAGACAAAGTTGACGCCTTTGTCTGCCTCGAGGCGCAATCGGGCAAAGAGGTTGCCGGACTGCTCGACCGCTACAATGTGAAAGGCAAAATCGTCATGGCGATGGATACTGATCCGGAGACGCTCGACTGGATACAGAAGGGCGTCATCGCCGCCACGATCGCTCAGAAGCCATACACCATGGCCTACGTCGGGATGCAGATGCTCGACTCTCTTTACCATCACAAGCCGCCGTCGCTGGACAACGACTGGTCAAAGGATACTTACGCGCCCGTTCCCAGCTTCGTGGATACCGGTTCCGGCTTGATCGACAAGACGAACCTGGATTCGTTTTTGCAAGCCGGGAAGAGTCTGACGTCGGCGCCGCGGTGAGAGGCAGTGCTAAAATGTGTTCATGGCTAACACACGGAGCGCAACCCTTAGCATCCGGCTGAAGCCGGAAACCAAAAAGCGGCTGGCGAAGCTGGCGAAGACCTCGGGGCGCAGCTCGAATTTTCTGATCGCGGACGCTGTGGAGTCTTACGTCGCCGACCAGGAGAGAATGCTGGCCGAGGTTCGTCAGGCGGATCGCCAGGTCAAATCGGGACACTACATCAAGAACGAGGACATGAAGGCGTGGCTATTGTCATGGGGAACTGAGCACGAGCTACCGGTCCCGAAGTGCGCCTGCGGCAAAGAGCACGATGACGAGACGCTGTGCCAGTAGAGATTGTCTGGTCTGCTTTGGCACGATCGCGCCTTCGGCAAATTCGCACTTACGTCGCCCTCGACAAGCCGGAAGCCGCAGAACGGCTCGCCACGCGAATTGTCGCCATGGTTGAGGTTCTAAGAAATCATCCGCACCTGGGCCGGGTCGGGGCGGACCCCGGAATCCGAGAACTAATCATTGGCAACACCCCGTACATCGTCTTGTACAACGTGGAGGGCCAACGCATTACTGTCAGCACAATCTGGCACGCGGCACAGCGTCGGGAAGTCTAGAGTGTTTAATGCGATGTGAGTTGGTGTTCCTGTTGATGCTCTGACCACCCCCACCGCCTCCAGACGCGTATAATAAAGAGTTTTCACTCTTCATTCCGCAAGACTCCCGGTCCACGGAAATTTGCCCGGTCGAGACTTTCTACGGTGAAAACAAGGAAGGCACTGGGATGGCCACTACCGATATCGTGCCCCAAGAAGCGCACGGTCAATTAGGGCGGCAGCGTGTTGTCAATGACATGAGCATTCAGGTAGCTACCGTGAATGGCTCGGGGTCGCAGAGTTCCAATACCGTTTTGTTGCGAAGCATTTTTCAGATGGGCGTGCCGATTTCGGGGAAGAACTTGTTTCCTTCGAACATTGCGGGGCTGCCGACCTGGTTCACCATCCGCGCCAATAAAGATGGCTACATCGCGCGCAAGAAGGAGATCGACCTGCTCATCGCGATGAATGCGGAGACAGCGCAGGAAGATGTGAAGACGCTGGCGGCGGGCGCTGCCGTGCTCTATGACGAGCCGCTGGCGCTCGATAAGGTACGCTCCGATTTGACTTTTTACGCGGTGCCTTACGACAAGCTGGTGGCGGCGGTGTGTTCGGAAGCGAAGCTGCGCAAGCTGATCAAGAACATGATTTACGTCGGGGTTGCGGCTCAATTGCTCGAAATCGACTTTGCGGAAGTTGAGAAGTCGATCCGGAAGCAGTTCGCGACAAAAGTGAAAGCCGCAACTTTGAATCTCGCGGCTGCCAAGGCCGGCTACGATTATGCTGCCGCAAAGTTGAAGAAGCGCGATCCGTTCTACATCGCGCGCATGGACAAGACGAAAGGCAAGATCATCGTCGATGGCAATTCTGCCGCGGCCATGGGATGCATGTTTGCCGGCTGCACAGTGGTGACTTGGTATCCGATTACGCCGTCGTCGTCGCTGGTGGAGACGATGATTGAGTACATGAAGGAGCATCGCGTAGGGCCGGATGGC
>DATNNZ010000320.1:0-4521 GCA_035601575.1 Chthoniobacterales bacterium | reverse complement strand
CGGAGGCGAGGCCAGTGGGACCGGAGCGAGTCGTACTTCAACGAAGCCGAGAAGCTTGACCCGCGCAACCTTCACCTACTTACGCAGCACGCGGTTACCTATATCTCTCGTCGTCGTTTCCCAGAAGCGCTGCAGAAACTTGAGCAGGTTCTGAATATCACACCGGACGACGTGGATGCTCTCGCGCTAAAGGCCGCTATCGCACAAGCCGAGGGTGATCTGCCGCGTGCTGCTGCACTACTCGCTCCGCTGCATCCGAATGCCGACAACCCCGACGCCTTGGGAACACAAGTGTACCAAGCGATCCTGGAGCGCCGCCCTGCACCGGTCATCCCTCGGCTAAAGGAAATACTCGCCAAGCCCGATCCAGCGTTGGGTTTTTCCAATGGCGAACTGCGCGTTTTTTTAGGATGGGCGCAGGAAGTCGCCGGCGACCATGCCGCCGCCCAGGAAAGTTGGCGACAAGCGCGCAGCGAACTGGAACCTCTCCTCAAAGAACAGCCGGAAAATTCTTACCTCATTGGAGATCTCGCGCTCGTCAATATGGGTCTCGGTGACAAAGCCGCAGCGTTGGCTCTGTCGGAACGGGCCATGGCCGCGAATCCGATCGAGAAAGACCCCTCTACTGGTCCTTGGTCGCTCGAGATCCTCGCCCGGGTGGCGGCGCAGATGGGAGAGCGCGACCGCGCCATCGCCGCTTTACAGAAACTACTTTCGATACCGTACGCCGGCTCATTGAGTACAATCATGCCGCTCACTCCCGCGCTGCTCCGGCTGGATCCAATGTTCGACCCCCTCCGGAATGATCCGCGCTTCCAAAAACTCTGTGAGAAAAAGCAGAAATAAGTTCGCCACGGATAGCACTGATAACACGGATTGGGTGGATCCGATCTGAGCTTGCCCTGAGCGAAAGTCGATCGAGGCACGCCGAATCAGGGTTCGCCTTCTAACAAAGCGACCACGAACGAAATAAAGTTCCGATCTGACCTGATCTGGGAAGATCTTCGCTCCCTTCCCTTTGTTTGAAGACTGATCCGTGACATCCGGGTAATCCGTGGTTCGCAAGTCTCCTGCATTTTCCGCGTAACCTCGCGCGGGATTTTACGCACTACTTCAGTGAACGGCCAGAAATGAGTTCTCAAGACGAGAAATCAAAGAAGGCCAAAACAAGAAAGAAAAATAAAAATGAAAACAAATATCATCAGCAAACTCGTTCTTAGCCTCGGCTTGGTGTTCGTGCTTGGGAGCGCGATCACTCAGGTGCGCGGCGATAGCCAGGCAATTCCCGCTCCTGGGCAACTCCCGGCTGTCACTATTCATAGCACGGATAATGTTATCCGGGGGCAAACCGGTTCATTCGTCCTGGATATGAGGCAGCCCACATCCAGTGCCTTGCCTTACTTGGCTTCCCACCCTTACGTAAACTTCTCTATTAGCGGTACCGCTATCCCAGGAGTTGATTACGTT
Organism: Chthoniobacterales bacterium; assembly: GCA_035601575.1. Taxonomy (GTDB): domain Bacteria; phylum Verrucomicrobiota; class Verrucomicrobiia; order Chthoniobacterales; family JAFAMB01; genus DASTDH01. The sequence continues at coordinate 3,054 of DATNNZ010000320.1, read as the reverse complement.
GCGCTTGTCTCCCCAAAACTCATTGGGGCATCCGGGTACGGAGTGCTCCTGGTCAAAACCTTGCCTGACCCCAGAGGATCAGCCAACCGTCAATCGTACAGCGTTGTGGTAACGATGACACCTGGCGCAGGATATGCAGTAGGCGCACCTAGCTCAGCCACAATGTGGATTAAGCCTTGCACTAGCACTAGCTCTGCAACCCCCTGCCAGTAAAACGAGCGGCGAACTTCGAAAGGCGGCCTAAGCCACAGCGGTATTTAAAGGAAAGTTAACCCCCAGGATGAGGGCTTCGCGGGAAACCGCGGAGCCCTTCTCTACCAAGCCAATTGCCATGTCTCAGCAAATCCACACATACGCCGAACTCCTGCAACAGATTCATGACGACCTCCGGATCCAATACCCCGAATGGATCGAGCCAAATGGCGCAAGCCCCAAATGTGACTTCTACGAGGCACGCCTAATGGAAGAGCTCGATACCTTCACGCGGAGGGGATCCGACGAGTCCATCGCTGCGCCCTTGAACAGGGAGTAAAAGTTGTGAAAACTCAGCCTACCGTGGAGCGCAACCCTCAGGCTCTCTTACCAAAGATGCCTCCCGGCCTAGAGGCCCAAGTGGAAGGGGCATTCCGAAAACTCTGCGAAGCACTATCGACTCCGCCACTCTCTTGCTACGCGAGTAGGGACTCAATCTTTTTGTATTCAGTGACTTACGGTCGAGGCACACTTGGTGGCATGCCCCATGCATAAAGCGCTGTTGTGAACACGACCAATACTATGAACAACAAATTCGAATCCACTTACGCCCTACTAGTCCGGTCGGAAGAAAAAGGTCGCGGCGTTCTTGAGATTGCAGTTTATGCGGCCTTTATTCTGAGTGTCGTCTTCTCAATCTTGCAGTTCGCGCAGACGCCCGTGACAGTCCCAGCGCCTGGAACTAAGCCGTGCGTAGCATGCCACACCACTACGTCGGAGTTTCGTGCAGGCACCTGATGTCTTGGGCTTTTCTTGCGCATTACTTCCGGCGGAGCACTTGCGGCTCTTTTCTCTGGTTCGCTGGCGTAAAGAACATCGTGGCGTCGATCTGATTTCCGATGCGCTGCCTGTGGTACGCTGAGCCAAACGCAGTCAACAACGCAGTCGGAGACTTACGATTGCGTCGATCGGGAAAGCGTCGCTTATTTTGATCTTGTGGAGAAGATTAAAAAGCGTGGCCGGCGCCGAATTCGCACGGCAGAATACTGGCGCCAGTATTACACCCTAAAACAGCGGGAATGGCGCGCTGCGCACCCGCGGGCCAAAAAATGTCGAAAACGGAAACAGCGCGGTAAGTGACCGAGCGCGGCCGCTGCATACGATGTTTCAGCCGATCACAATCGGCGCTGTGATTTTGCGCTTACGATGAGGCTAGCAATGTGATCGAGAAAGTGTCATCTCGCGGCTTGGCTCATTTTCATCATCGCAGCAACGTTCGTTCAACTAACGATACGAAATCAGCATCGTCAGCTGGCAAAGGATAGCCGTGGTCTTGTCGCCATCGATCGGCAGCGTCAAGATAATCCTTGCCCTCTTCTGGATTGGTATTAGGAGCGTGTTTGACGTACTTCAAAAAAGGCAGCCAATCTTTTTCTGGAACGTATCCCGGCGATATTCCCTCAAATGGATGATCGTATCCGGCGTCTTGGATGAGATCGCAAACCTCGGCAACTTCCTCATTAGATTCCAATCTGTGTCCCTCCGCTCGCGATAGCGCGTGAAAGGCCAGTAAGACGGAATCGTGTTCTTTTAGGATCACAGCGCTTCGCTCGAAACAGGCGTGGATAGTTTTGGCGCGTTCCTTCTTCTTCGTGTCGATGGCCGCGTCCAGCTTTCGTCGAAGCTGCATGTAAACTGGATAGGGAGAAAAAAACCACCGAACGAGAAATACACTCGCTCCAGCCAGTAACGGTACGATAACGAGGACACATGCGTTCATTCGATCCGAAATGTGATCGTGAAACCACCGCGGATAAAACCACAGAAGAACCGCTAGCGTGACTCCAACAATGAGAGATACGCACCCACAGACTGCGCCTATCCCTTTTGATGCCCATTTACATCTTTCTGAGAGGTAAGTAAGAAAGCTTCGCATCCAAAAAAATGTAGTGTTCTGAATCTTGCGCCCCTTTCGATGTGACACAAGAAAAACACGCTTACGAGATTCGACCGCAAAGCGACAATCGCAGCGTCGATCTGATTCCGGATTGCGGAGAGCGGAAAGCGGCGGACAGTTTCTAGATGTGCTTCCACAGAGGAATTCTCTTCTCTATCCTGTGTAGTAGTATTGCGTTCGGTGCGTCACAGATAGCGCGAGCCCAAGATGCGGCTTCGCCAGGGCTTTTGGAACCTGCGATAACCGTGAAGGCAACGCCAGCGCCTCGCCCCAAAAAGCGAACGTCGGAACCAACCGTTGAAATTCCAACTGAGGCATCGAGCGAAAAGCCTCCGCCCCTTGCCGAGGAGACGCCGCGTGCAGAAGAGCTGGCAACAACAGCGCCGCACACGGAAAAGAGAACTCGCGCAAAGAAGCGCGCGACGCCCGGTGCCCAACCCGGGCCGCCCGAATTTCCCATTGTGAGCACGATGTCGCTGTCAGCTGCAAAGGCCGTGGCAGTGAGCACCCCTATACCTGATTACCCCTACCAGGCGAGACGGGCTCATATCACTAGGAGCGGCGTTTGTGTCATGACCGTTGATACCGCGAGCGGCAACGTGACGAGTGCGGTGATGGAACAAAGCACAGGCAATGGGATTCTCGATAAGGTCACAACCGATTCGTTTCAAAGGTGGCGGTTCAAACCCGGAACAGTGTCGCAGATTCGGGTACCGATCAGCTATAAATGACTCCGAGGGTTCTTGGATTAAGTGGGGTCAGAGTGGGGTTGCATTGATTTGACGGACAGTGGGCTAAGGGTCAAAACCCGAAAGGAAGCCCACATGAAGACACAGTTATCGAAGCCAGCTCGCAGCAAGGCGAGATACACCGATCAATATAAACAGGAAGCATTGGAGTTGTGG
>DATNNZ010000319.1:0-10008 GCA_035601575.1 Chthoniobacterales bacterium | reverse complement strand
CAAAGCCACAGCGCCATCCGTAATCTGCGAAGAGTTACCCGCAGTCACCGTTCCCGTTTTTGGCTCAAACACTGGTTTCAGCTTCGCCAGGGCTTCCATGGTCTGGTTCTCGCGCGGACCATTATCCTGATCCATATGAGCCTTTCCGTTCTTCGATTTGGTCAGATAAAACGGTGTAATCTCTTCTCTCAGCCGATCCCGAGCGACGGTTGCTCGGTGGTGAGAACGCATTGCAAACGCGTCTTGCTCTTCTCGGGTCACATTAAAGTCCCGGCTTAGATTTTCGGCGGTTTGCCCCATGTTGAATCCACTCACGGGATCACCCAACCCAAGTTGTAATGCGACCTGAGGTTTGAAATCCGAACCCCGAAAGTTGCTGATGGCCTGGAGCTTTTGCGAAAAGTTTTTGGCCCGCGCCAGTGCGGCAAATTTCTTAGCCGCTTCATAGGAATAAAGTAAAGGGATTTGCGACATGCTTTCTACTCCGCCGACGACGAACACGTCTCCTCGTCCAGCCAGCATCTTTTCTGCGGCTTGAGTTACCGCTTCGAAACCGGAAGCGCAGTTGCGATGCACGGTTATGGCGGGAACCGATTCAGGAATCCCGGCTCGTAACCCGATCACGCGCGCAACGTTGGGTGCATGGGCCGGTTGGCCGACGCAGCCCATGATGACCTCCTCAATTTTGCCGGTTTCTATCCCCGTGCGAGCCAGTAGCAAGCTGACCGCAGCTTTACCGAGCTCTACCGCGTCGTAGTCAGCTAGCGTAGTTCCTGATTTGGCAAAGGGAGTGCGGGCGCCATCAACGATGTAAATTGGTTCATTCATACCTCTACCAAAGGGCTAGTTTGGCGTTACCGATTGTACATCTAAAACCTATCACAAATCTGCTGAAGCCCAATAGCTCCTAGAGCTTGCGCCTCAACGTACAGAAGAGCGAGCATTGGCCGTTTGCGCCTTAGGTTTTTCAATTGATGTTTTTCCCGGCTCTTCACCAGAGTAGAGCGCTTCCACTTCCGCGGCGTACTTTTGCAGAGTAATTTTGCGCTTAATCTTGAGGGTAGGGGTCAATTCGCCGGTCGCGATGGTCCATTCCTCAGGCAACACGGCGAATTTCTTGATCTGACTGTATCGGCCAAAATGTTGGTTGCACCGTTCGATTTCGCCCGCATAAAGCGCGATTATTTGCGGATCTTTCACAAATTCCTTCGGCGGCATGGCCGACAGTCCTTTTGTCTCGCTCCATGATTTCAAGGCACTGAACTCGGGAACGATCAATGCCGAAGGGAATTTCCGGTTCTCGCCAATGACTATACATTGCGAGATAAATCTTGATTCTTTCAGCCGGTTCTCGATCTGTTGCGGCGCGATGTACTTGCCGCCGGAAGTTTTGAAGATTTCCTTTTTTCGATCGGTAATCTTCAGAAACGGTCCATCGAATTCTCCGACATCGCCGGTATGTAACCAGCCGTCGCTGTCGATTGTTTCGATAGTTAAGTCCGGCCGATTATAGTAGCCGAGCATCACATTCGGACCGCGGTAGAGTATTTCCCCGTCCTCCGCAATTTTCACTTCGCCATCAGGAATCACCGGCCCGACCGTTCCAATTCGATGCAAATCCGTATGTGGCTGATTGACCGAGATGACCGGGGCCGCTTCGGTCGGGCCGTAACCTTCATAAATTGGAATCCCAGCTGCCCAGAAGAGCCGCGCCAATTTTGGCTGCAAAGCGGCTGACCCGGAAATGACTCCGCGAATATTTCCACCAACGCTCTCGCGCCACTTTTTGAATATCAGCCGGTCGGCGAGTAAAAGCTGTAGCTGCCGGAGCCAAGGCGCCCTGCTGTCTGGGTCGTAGTTTAAGCCGAGGTTCAGGGCCCAGAAAAATAGGGAATGTTTGATCCCAGAAAGTTGCTCACCGCGAGCCAGGATCTTTTCGTAAATCTTCTCTATGATCCGAGGCACCGCGCTAAATATCTGGGGCTGCACCTCTCGAAGATTCTGACCAATTTGATCGAGATTCTCGGCGTAGTAGACTGACGTTCCCGAAAAAATGTAGAGGTTGACTACGGTCCGCTCATAGATATGGCAAAGAGGCAAAAACGAGAGAGCCCGATCATGGGGAGTACTGCCGAGGATTGCACTGGAAGTGATACAATTGCTGATCAGGTTGCGATGGGATAACATCACCCCTTTGGGCGGGCCGGTGGTTCCCGAGGTGTAAATCAAGACAGCCAAATCATTGGGCTTTACCGTTGCGCGGAAATCGATAAGCTGGTCCCGGAGCTCCGCCCGCTCCAAAACCTCCTTCCCGGCAGAGACCAAGTCGCTCCAAGACTTTGCGCCCGCTACTGCATCAAATACATATACCTCTTTGATCGATGACAGCTTGCCAATTACTGGACGCAACAGTTCGTACAGTCGCTGGCTCGAACAGAAAATGAGCGAAGCGTCAGAATCCTTTAGGATAAATTTGTATTCCTCCGGCGCGATATTTGGATAAATCGGGACGTGGATCGCGCCGAGGCTGAGAACCGCGTTGTCCAGAAAATTCCACTCCGGACGATTATTGTCGCTGACTGACGCCACTCGATCTCCAGATCGGACGCCTTGCAGATGAAGACCCCAGGCTAACTTATCGATGATCTCAATCGACTCGTTGGTGGAAAACTTTTTCCAAACGCCGCCCGCCTTGTACGCAAAGGCGTCGGCTTTCGGAAAATTACTTTGTTGGTACGGTAGAAGATCAAAGACTCGCGACGGCGAGAAAGGTTCAGCGCAGCTCATGGGGGAGTAACTACAATCGAGGAAGAACTACCCACGCAGGTTACCGGGCTTTGGGATTCGCTGCAATACTTGGTTTGTAGGATTTGCTGTGCGGTCTGCATCAAGGGAGCGCACGGGACGCCTGAGTCCTATGAGTCCTATGAGCCAAGCTGAAACGCCGACAGTGAGGGCCGGCGTTATCAAGCCGTCTCGTTAAATAGCTCGCGGCCGATCAATAGTCGACGGATCTCAGACGTTCCAGCTCCGATCTCGTACAGTTTGGCATCACGCAACAGCCGGCCGGTTGGAAAATCGTTGATGTAGCCGTTACCTCCGAGAGCCTGAATCGCTTCGAGTGCCATCCATGTTGCCCTCTCGGCCGCGAAAAGGATTACTCCCGCGGCATCTTTGCGGGTTGTCTTGCCGCGGTCGCACGCTTTGGCTACTGCGTAGACGTAGGCGCGGCTGGCGCTAAGCGTCGTGTACATATCGGCGAGCTTTCCCTGCATCAACTGGAACTCGCCAATTGGTTGGCCGAATTGTTTTCGCTCGTGAACATAAGGCACCACGACATCCAGACAAGCTTGCATAATGCCAAGTGGCCCAGCCGCCAACACCACGCGCTCATAGTCGAGACCGCTCATCAGCACGTTGACCCCCCGACCTACCGTGCCCAGCACATTTTCCGCTGGTACCTCACAGTCAGTGAACACCAACTCGCAGGTTGGCGACCCGCGCATACCGAGTTTATCCAGCTTTTGAGCCACCGAAAAACCGCGCATACTCTTTTCAATCAGAAAAGCGGTGATACCGCGTGGACCGGCACTGGGATCGGTCTTGGCATAAACCACAAGAATATCGGCCTCCGAACCATTGGTGATCCACATTTTCGTACCATTGAGCAGATAGTGATCGCCGACGCGATCGGCTCGGGCGCGCATGCTTACGACATCGGAACCAGCGCCCGACTCGCTCATCGCCAACGCCCCCAAATACTCGCCGCTGATCAGTTTCGGCAGGTAACGCTGCTTCTGTTCTAGAGTGCCGTTGCGGCTGATCTGATTGACACATAAGTTCGAATGGGCACCATAGGACAAACCCACTGAGGCTGAACCTCGGCTGACTTCCTCCATCGCGACCACATGGGCCAAATACCCCATACCAGTACCACCATACTCCTCCTCCACCGTGATCCCGTGGAGCCCGAGCTCTCCCATCTTTGTCCACAGATCTCGAGGAAATCTATCTTCGCGATCGATCGACTCGGCCCGTGGCGCGATTTCGTTATCACTAAAAGCGCGAACCGTCTCGCGCAGCTGGTCGATCTCAAAGCCAAGGTCGAAATCGAGGGTAGGATAATTGTTCTTAATCATTCTGGACATGCGCGGAATGGTTGGGAGGCAGCCCCAAAAGCAGACCTTATAAAAAGTACGGTGTCCCCAAAACAAAACAAGCACATACCCCACGTGATGGTAGGACGAAACAGATCCAGCGAAAACCAGGATCGGTAGGGATGCGCTCCTGTGCGTCTGTTTTGAGCGACGGTGTGACAGAGAATCTTGGAGTGTTGGAGTAGTGGGCGACGGTAGATGCGAAAGAAACATTTTCAGCAGCTGATCATAAGCTAAAGCGCCTAGCTCTGATACGAGGCTACACTAAGAACCAAATCTCTGCTGAACTCGGAGTGTCGAATACCTGTATCTACCAGTGGTGGAATGGGTATTCTTTCTCGGCCAAACGAAGGACTATTGAACGGCTGAAGACTTTTTTGTCCGCTCATTGAGTGTTATGCCCAAGAAGACGCTGCCACAATTCGTTCCGCCAATGCAGGCTTCCTCCGTTAAGGAGCCGTTCGATTCTCCAGACTGGATCTTTGAGACCAAACTCGATGGGTATCGAGCGATAGCAGTCATGGACGCAACCGGTAAGGCTCGGCTCTGGTCTCGCAATCACTTACCCTTAGAGCCCAAATTTCCGGCCATTCAAGACGCGGTCCGCCAATTGAAGCTGTGCTCGACAATATTAGATGGCGAGATCGTCGCCTTAGATAAGGAAGGCGTACCGAGGTTTCAGTTACTTCAACAATGGCAGAAACGCCCGATCGCTCCGGTTGTCTTTTATCGGTTCGATCTGCTTTGGAGTGATGGGCATGACATTACCGGCACGACGGTTTTGCAACGACGTGACCGGTCGGAACAGGTCATCAAACCTGTTCCCGGCATCCAAGTTGGCGGTTACCTCGAGAATCATGGAATCGATCTTTATCGCCTAACCAAAGAGAAAGGACTTGAGGGCATTATTGCCAAGCGAAAAACCAGCACTTACCGACCTGGAAAACGATCACCGGGTTGAAGATTAAGGCTCGGCAGCAACAGGAATTCGTGGTGTGCGGTTTCACCGAAGGAAAAGGTAGTCGCAAACATTTTGGAGCGTTGATATTGGGCGCATACCGAAACGGACGGCTGCGCTATTTCGGTCACTCCGGTAGCGGGTTTAGCGAAAAGGAATTGAAGGAGGCAATCGATCGATTAAAGCCGCTTTTTGTTGATGAGTCGCCGGTCGAAAATCCGCCAAAAATACCAGAGAAAATTCAATGGGTTCAGCCCAGGCTGGTGTGCGAAGTCGCCTATGCGGAATGGACGGGCGCCGAGCAGTTGCGCCAGACAACATTTCTCGGATGGCGTGATGACAAAAACGCAAAGGAAGTGGTACTAGAGTGAAGTAGTCTTCACCAGAGCACTGCGTTTAATGAGACAAGTATCCACAACTCATTTTTCGGTGGATCTACTCACGTCCATAAGAATTGGTTCGGCGGAGTTGAGAAAGTAGAAGCCGGACTTTTCGATTGGTAAATTTGCCGAGTACAATCGTGCAGGTCCGCAGCCACTCCTGAGTTTCCGGGTTCTGCCATCCCTCCCAGAGAAAAAGGTGAGGTCGCTCTGCATTTCTTTGCGGAAATTCCTGCTGTTATACGCGCTCTTCTTAGCAGCATGTGCGACCAACCGTGAATCGGCCCCCCGGTGTGGTCGCAATGATCTCGCGAATCGGTATCCTGATGGGATCGGTTTTCGAACCTACCGATCCCTTTTACCAATCACCTTTATCGGGCTGAAGGTAGAACCTGTAAGTCACTTTGAAGGCGCGGCGGTTGGTGACGGCCTTGCCGACGCTGCGGGCTTGGCACTCGAACCGGGACTTGGCGTGGCCTCTAAAATGGGGAGGATGCTTGCCATGTCCGGTGTTTCGATTTCTCCCAAGGCGTTCCTAACTGGGCGAGTACTCAGGTTTTTTGTGGGTGTCCAAAGATCCGACGCTATCCCACCCATGCGGATTTTGGAGAGCCCAGAAGCGGCATCGGTTTCGACAACGAGAACAACCTTGCCGGGTCTCATATAGTACGCACGACCAATTGTTTCATTTGCCGACTTTCTAGCGAAACGCGAACCTTCATTTTTCGCGTTTTCCTTCATAATATAGGCATACGGCCCACTGACTACCGACCAGCGGTAGCCTTTTGCGACCCAATCAGTGAAGTCGGCGGCCAAGCTAGTTGACGCAAGGCCTATCATCGCCAGTACAGCTGCGGACAAATTCGGGAGTTTCATTGGTTGATGAAGCAGGTGAGAGTACTCAGTCGCAATAGCCATGCGAAGATGCACATAGCGGCCACTACAAATGCTGAAAGAGTCGCAATCTGAGCATACCGGACCGGATCGCCCATGGCCAGGGGCGCGACGGAAACCCCAACCATAAGCGAGATCGCGGAAGTCGGCCCAATGGCCAAGTGGCGGGAGGAACCAAATAAGGCATAGCCTAACCCGCCAAGCAGGTAGCCATACACCCCAACCTGTGGAGGCAAGCCTGCGAGCGTGGCATAGGCTAGTGCTACCGGTATCGCATATGCGGCGAGTGTGATACCCGCAAACAGATCGTCTTTCAACCAGTGGACTTGGTAAGTCGGTACCCATTGTGCGGGTGGAAAGATCGCTTTCCATCTACTCACTTTCGGCGGGCTGGAAGCAGTTGCGTTTATTGAGTCAGTTTCCAACGGCGTTGCGATTCAGAGATCGTCGCTTGCTATCAGTTCTTTTTTGGTAACGGCGAGTTCTTGGCGCTGTGCTTCGCCGACTTCCGGATATTGGAGGTCCAACGATGCCAGTGCATCGATCACAGCCGCCGCGACAACAACTCGGGTGAACCACTTGTTATCTGCGGGTACAACGTACCATGGAGCCTCGTCGGTCGCGGTGTTGCAGATCATATCCTCATAAGCCTTCATGTAGTCCTTCCAAAAACCGCGTTCACGGGAATCGGCGGACGAGAATTTCCAGTTCTTCGCTGAGTTATCGAGGCGCTCAAGGAAGCGTTTCTTCTGTTCGCCGGCCGATACGTGCAGAAAAAATTTTCGAATCACAACGCCGTTACGCGTGAGGTAGCGCTCGATATTGCGGATATCCTCGTAGCGATCTTCCCAGATGTTCTTGGTCACGAGCTGCGGCGGGATCTTTTGCTTTGCTAACAGCTCGGGGTGGACGCGGACGACGAGAGTCTCTTCGTAGTAGCTACGGTTGAAAATGCCGATCCGTCCGCGTTCCGGCAGACACTTCAGGCAGCGCCAAAGATAGTCGTGTTTGAGATCTTCCGCCGATGGGCTCTTGAATGAAAAGACTTGGCACCCCTGAGGATTGATGCCGGACATGACGTGCTTGATCGCTCCATCCTTTCCCGCGGCGTCCATTGCCTGAAAGATCAATAGGATCGACCATTGATCCTGCGCGTAAAGCACGTCCTGTAATTCGGCAAGTATTTCAACGCCTGTTTCCAGCAGTTCTTTTGCTCGCGGTTTGTCTTCGGAAGTAACCTCGCCGGTATCATCAGGATCGACATCCTTGAGCCGAAATTTCTTGCTATTGGTGACGCGGTAAGGCGCTGCGAATTTCTGGGACCTTTCGATGATTTCACTTTTTTTCATTTTGTTGACCGGGAGTTAGTGTTCTGGGGACACCAGATCGATTGCTAGCGGCATCGTGTGCCAGATCTCCGATCGGCGGCCCACTAACGGAGCCCAATGCCTCCCACTGGAAGCGCCTGCGATGTGTGAAATTCGATGATTAGCGTTTCAGTCGAGATCTGGAATCGAGTCTTCTAGTGTAACAGCCTTAATCGCGTCATCTGTGCGACATTAAAAAAATCCCGCCTCCGCGCTGAGTTCGGAAAGCGCTTTGAGGCCATTTGTCCCGAGCAGACCAACGCTTAACCGCTTCCCGCTGTGCGTGTACCACATGCCTCGGTTGGTCCGAGGATAGTAAACGAAAGCGATACCGTCCGAAGTTTCGCCTCGAACAGCCGTTTCTGAATGATGTTCTTCGATGAATCGCGAAAACGGTTCATAAAACGGGTGCACCGAATCGGCAAAAAGCTCCGCTATTAAAGCGTGTAATTCCTCTTTGGAAGCTACGCGGAGCGTATGGCGCGCAGACTCTTTCCGCAACGCAAGGTTCTCGGCGAAGCCGGCTGGGTCAATCATGATGTCGATCGTGTAACAATTTGTTTTGCCGTCCTTACCCGATCCGGATCTTGATGGAAGTAATGGACCAAGGGAAGCAGGACCGATTACCTAATTAAGCATGTCACTGAAACATTGCTATGGGACCAAAGTGCGATACTGCCAACGCCCTAACGTCTGCGTGGCCACAGCGACAAAGATATCGCGGGGTGCTTTGTCGTTCACCAAACAGCAGCTTGAAGCGGTTAGTTTTTGGGTGCTCACGCGGCTGTTGGGGCACTGCGGACAATCGAACGTCCCTACAGGACGCCACCATCATGGTGGAACCACAATCCCACGCTAAAGTGCGGGGCTACTTTCATTAGGTCCCTCCGGGACACCGCGACATATCCTTTGGTCCTCGCGCGAAAAAAACGTGCACTGATTGTCCCCGAATCAAAAGCAGCTCTTGCAGGCGCCTCGAGGATTCTAAGACCCGGGACGCCTTCAAGAATGATATGAGAAAAAGCTCAAGCTGCGAGGTCCCTTCAGAATTGCTCAGCAACGGCGTGGACAGCATTGCTCCTTAAGGCGTTTGTACCTCAAAGAACCGCGGGGTGAATTCACCCAACCCAACAGACGCCATTTTCGGCGCGAGACCTGCCAAAACCTCGGCGCATCACGTTGGAGAAGCTGAAGGAATCAATTTTGGCGATCCCGAATATTACATTCGGCGAGAGTATACTGCCAACACGCGACGATTATCGAAACGTTGCGTCCCGGCGGCGAGTTTTTCGTTCAGATAGGTAAAGTTGGGGAACACGGCGTTAACCTGAGACGCTCCGAGGCGACTGCCTTATCTCGATTTGCCTGATCACTGCGTCCCGAATTGGGACCTTCTGAGGAACAAAAGGGAAACACCTCACGCAAGATCGGTCGTTCGGCTTTCCCGAAAATGATCTCTTTGCGCGGCGTACTAGCGGGCCTTGGCTTTCAGGATCCGCAGCACTTCTGCGATCGCCTCCGGGTTCTGATGCGCGCCGTGGCGCGAAGGGACGATGCATTCGCTCTCCGCGCCGTTCATGTGTGAGCTCCAGTACGGCACCACTCCGTCACTGGAATTCGGCGAATCGCCGCGCCCGCGATCGCCGATGATTGTATTGTACCGCACACCCTGTGTCATCGGAATCGTGTTCATCGCGTTGAGAAAGCGGCTTTTCGGTGAAAGAGAATCGACGCTGTTGGATCGGCGCATCGGTTTAAGCTCAGCCTGCTCGATCCGCGTCAGGCGCAGCATTTCCTGGCTGGCTTGACTGCTTACGGTCGCATCCCGAATAATCATGGCTGCGAGAGTCCCGATCAGTCCTCTTGCCATGTTGCTGCCGCGCAACGGCGAGGCGATGAAGATAGCGCGTCCAATTTCTGGCCGGTGTCGGAACAAAAGTTCCTCCCGAAAATATTCCCGCACGTGCGGCGACAACGGCACTTCATCCGGCGGGCGACCGAAGATGTTCATCCAAAGTTTGTTCCCGCTGTCGGTCAACAACAGGCGGCTGATGCACCCGCCCATGCTGTGACCGATTACAACCATTGGTTTCATTTTCGGAAACCGCTTTTCCACGGCATCGAGTTCGTGGCGTAAAATTGCGGCTGAGTACGGGAACGGGTAGCCCGTAGGGTAACTATAGAACCAGAACTGGTAATGCTTTCGGATCACCGGGTCACCGCGCAGCTTGTTGATCATCGGCGTCCACGTA
>DATNNZ010000318.1:0-2642 GCA_035601575.1 Chthoniobacterales bacterium | reverse complement strand
CCCAACGATTTGAATCGCCGGTTGGTCCTCTACAGACAGCCGGCTCAAGTAATCCTCAATACTTTAGCGTCTGATGTTGCGCGCCTCGTGGAATCGCCACACTCGGGGCAGTCGACATACCGTTCTAGCGGTCTGGCAGTTGTAGCGTGTTCGAATGTCATCTTCCCAATACCGTTCCTGCATGCGTGCTGTCTTCGATCGCGTTAGCTTCGTGAGGACGTATTGCGGCACGTTGAAGTAACGGATCACCTTCGGCGGTGGAGGTAACGGAATCTCACTGTGTACGAATGGTGTGGTGACGCAAACTCAATCTCTAATATTCGTGACTTCCCGTCGTACGCGAAGGAATGAAGCTGGCTTCCTTCGAGTGGCTTTATCCTCGTTGCGATGAGAGGCTCTTCGACCAGGTGATCACAATCCCACACGTATTCATCGCAAGTGAAGCAGAAAAAATGATCCGTGATGCAGTTTTGTCGTCTTGTTTAAGTAAGAGGACTGCTTTCTTTCTACGTCATCGCAGCCGACATTGATGCGAGCGATCTAATGTCAAAGAGACCCATCCTGGTTACAGGAGCCCATTGTTCGGGCTCGACATGGGTTGGGAGAATGCTATCAGCCGGAGACGAAGCCGTCTATATTAACGAGCCATTCAACATCCACCACGATCCTGGTATCTGCGGCGCTAAATTTAAGTATTGGTTTACTTATATATGCCCAGAAAATGCACGTTACTACGAGCCATTCCTCCGGGATACCGTCGACCTACAATACAACCTAAAGGCAAAATTAGTTTCTTCGTCCAGCATATCGGCAATTTGTCAGGGGATTACGGATGCACTTTCCCTTGGACGGAACCGATGGAAAAAAAAACGCGCACTCCTTAAAGACCCAATCGCCGTCTTTTCAGCTGAATGGTTGGCAGTAACTTTTGGCATGGATGTGGTGATAACCATCAGACACCCAGCGGCTTTCGCCGAAAGCCTGAAATCCAAAAACTGGGTCCATCCTTTCTCTCACTTCCTCGAGCAGTCAGAACTGATGCGAGATGTTTTATTCCCGTTTGAAACAGAAATTCAAGAATTTGTCGGGAAGGAACGGAATATCATCGATCAAGCTGCCTTACTGTGGAAAATTATCTACTCTAGAGTAGACACGTACCGTCAAAGCCATCCTGAATGGATTTTTGTACGACACGAAGATCTCTCACGAAACCCTATTCAGGGATACCAAAAGTTATACCAACTGCTCGACTTGAAATTCACCCGAGATGTTCAGAACACAATCGAAGCTTACAGTACAAAAAGAACACCCGACAAAGAGATAGAGTTCCGCGTTGTTTGGCGCAACAGCAAATCATTAATCGACAAATGGCAAAGACAACTCACGGACGATGAAATTGCCAGGATAAAGGCAAGGGTTTGGGACGTTTCTGAAAAGTTCTATTCGGAAGACGAATGGTAGACCAGTGGGTAAGTGCGGGGCACACGCGCGCCGTCGCTGGAAGACGTTGCGGCCAGCCCGCCTAAAATTTATTCACTTTACATCATGTATACAATTGCACAGACAGTCATCAAGACCGGCACTAGTCTTACGCGCTATGGAAACGCACGCAACATTAGAGCGGTTGCTGGATGTCGCCGCAGATGACGACCTGACTTTTACCACGGAAGAGTCCTATCACCTCGAGGTATGTTCGCAGTGCTTCACAATCTGGACAGAATTCATCAGTCAATCGGTTCGCGATGAGGGAGTGACCAGCAAATTAGCCTAGCAACACAAGAAGGTTTTCGATTCCTCCCGCAGTCTATCCGGGGCCGGAAAGGCGGTGCGCGATGAGTGGCGGCAAAGATCCTTGTTCATTGCATGAATTCCAGTTTGAGAAATTCACGGAACTTGCCATTGAAGACGAGTCTTTCGAATGGTCGCCTTCGGATCCCATGATTCGAGCCCAGGATGCCGGAGTCCGACGTCCGCGAGATTACGCGCCTTGTTAGCAGGCAATGCAGCGCACCGATCATTTGCATCAGCCGCAACGACACCGGTCCCTGCGCTGGAGAAGTATGGGTCACAGCTGGCAACCAAACCACCATGGAGTCCAGCGATAACGGGCTTTTTCGTCTTAAAAAACAGAATGGTGTTTGGCGAGTGATCGAGGGCGTTATGGTCTGTCTACTTCACTTATTGGTTGCGGTGACACTTGAGGCATCTAACCAATCAATGAAGCCAACGGCCCCATTGCGAGAAAACTTCAGCGTGTTTGCCACAGTGCCCCGCCGTGGCTTATCTCTTTCTCGTTAGATGCTAGCGGCACTCAGTATCTTTTGCGCCGTGGCTGCTTACGAGCTGCATCGGTTCCTCGGTAGTCCAGGTGGATTGCCGGCCATTGCTGCGCTAGTGGCATCCTATCTCCTGTCTGCGAGCATCGCATTGAGAGTCAGTGCCGACGTACGCGACCAGCGTTACCGCGCACCATATGATTTCGATTCCCTCGTTTTCTTTCTTTGGCCCGTTCTTGCGCCCATCTACCTTTTCCAGACGCGGGGCTGGCGCGGGATTGGCATTCTCGGCTTGTTTGTCGTCGTGTTTTTCGGAAGTATTTTGTTCGCGATGCTTATGGGTTACCCGGCATCGGTTGAGCCATG
>DATNNZ010000317.1:0-29441 GCA_035601575.1 Chthoniobacterales bacterium | reverse complement strand
AACTAATCGCTTGCGCCCGGGCAGTTCTCTCATATCTTCACCCCTCCTGAGAACTATGGCCACGAGTGAAACTATTGATCTGAGCGCGTTTCGGTTGCACGATAAAGACACCGGCAGTGCGGATGTCCAAATTGCGCTGCTGACCGATCGGATTAATCAACTGACCGAACACCTGAAAGAGAATCGGAAAGACCATTCCTCTCGAAGGGGTTTGTTGAAGTTGGTGGCAACCCGCAGAAGCATGCTCGATTACTTGAAGAGGACGTCGCAAGATCGTTATAAGACAGTAATTGAAAAGCTTAATCTGCGTAAGTGAATGAAGAAGATGGCCGCCCAGTCGGGTGGCTTTTTCGCTGATGGCTCTACTCTCTGGCCGGAAGACAGCTTCGCCTTCCGCAGGGTTTGGTCGCTAATGGAAGTTCGACCTATCAGCAGCTGGAGTTTCGACGAAAGTCGAGCGACATTTCGAACAATATTCTCGAGGTTTGGTGGATGGCAACCTTGGTCTTAGGTCTGAGCCGCGCCGGGTGCGAGGTTCAGACCTACGGGCAAAGGTTGGTGTGGAAACTCCTCGAGAGCTTTAATAAAAATGGAATCTAAAGTCTCGAAAGTTATTGGGTCAGCCGATCTTACGATTTCGACTGGCAAATTGGCAAAACTTGCCGACGGCTCCGTGACCGTTCGTTCCGGAGATACCCTTATCCTAGTGGCAGCGGTCTCAGCTACCGCGGTAAAGGAGGGTCAGGACTTTTTTCCGCTAACCGTTGATTACCGCGAGAAGGCGGCGGCGGTTGGAAAATTTCCAGGCGGTTATTTCAAACGGGAGGGTCGACCCTCCGAGAAGGAAACATTAACTTCGCGAATGACGGACCGTCCGCTTCGCCCGCTGTTTCCCAAAGGCTATTTTTATGATACCCAGGTGATCAGTGTCCTGCTCAGTGCGGACGGCGAGAATGATCCTGATATTCTTAGCATTACCGGTGCCTCGGCTGCTCTTTGTATCTCTGATATCCCGTTTGCCGGACCAATCGGCGCTGTGCGCATCGGGCGAATCAACGGTGAATTCGTTGTAAATCCGACTCACAGCCAACGCCAGCAGAGCAATCTGGATCTGGTATATGTCGGTAGCGCGGAAGAGGTAGTGATGATTGAGGGCGCTGCTGATGAAATCTCGGAAGAGGACTTCATCCGAGCACTTGAATTTGCCCAGCCCTATGTCCGCCAGATCGTGGACATGCAAAAAGAACTCGCCGCCGCGGTCGGGAAACCCAAACGGGAGGTCGAGCTTCTCGCGGTCCGAGACGACCTGCTCGAAATTGCCTACCAAGTGGCCGGGGATCGCATCGAGGCTGCTCTCTATACGCTCGGTAAGGTTGCTCGAAGTAAGGCGGTCGACGCACTGCGTCAGGAAGTCAATGCCTCGATTCTCGCTAAGTATCCGGACGCGACGCCGTTCGAAATTTCGCAAGCATTCGATTACCTGCAGAAAAAGGCATTTCGAATCAGCATTCTTGACCGGAAAACACGCTGTGATGGCCGCGGCCTCCACGAGTTGCGACCGTTGGCCGGAGAGGTTGGTTTACTTCCACGATCGCATGGTTCTGCGCTCTTCCAGCGAGGAGAGACCCAGGCGCTGGCACTGGCCACACTTGCTTCAGCCGAAGAAGCCCAGATGATCGACGCGTATACGGGCGGCGATCCGAGTAAGCGATTTATTCTGCATTATAACTTTCCGCCATTCAGCGTCGGCGAAACCGGCCGGTTTGGCAGTACCAGCCGGCGTGAAATCGGGCACGGTGCACTGGCCGAACGCTCGATTGCGCCGATCATCCCATCGGAAACAGAGTTTCCCTACGCGATCCGCGTCAGCAGCGAAGTGATGGAATCGAATGGTTCGACCTCGATGGCCACGGTCTGTGCCGGCGTAATGGCATTGATGGACGCCGGTGTGCCCATCCGTAAACCGGTGGCTGGCATTTCCGTCGGATTGGTTACTGAATTCCAGGCCGATCGCCTCGCGCGCTACACCACTCTCACCGATATCATCGGTTCCGAAGATCATTTCGGCGATATGGATTTCAAACTGTGTGGTACCCGAGAGGGAGTGACCGGATTCCAACTTGATTTAAAACTTCCGGGAATCTCGCATGCCATTATGTCGGAAGCGATTCGTGAAGCGCGTGACGCTCGCATGAAGGTGCTGGACGTCATGAACGAAGCGATTCAGTCGCCAAGGAAAGAACTCAGTCAATACGCTCCCCGTATTGAAACCGTTAAGATTCATCCGGATAAGATCGGCCTCCTCATCGGCCCCGGCGGCAAGACGATCAAAGGGATCGTGGCTGAAACCGGTGCAGAGATAAATATCGATGACGATGGATCGGTTCACATCTATTCGGCCAGCCGCGATAGTTTGAACCGGGCGAAAGAGATCATTTCCGGAATGACGAAGGAGATCGAAGTCGGCGAGAGCTATCACGGACGGGTGGTTTCGATCAAAGAATTCGGCGCATTCGTCGAAGTCCTTCCTGGCAAAGACGGGCTCGTTCATATTTCCGAGCTGGCGGATTTCCGGGTAAAAAGTGTCGAGGACGTGGTCAAAGTCGGCGATTTGGTTTGGGTGAAATGTATTGGGATCGACGAGAAGGGGCGCGTCAAGCTGAGTCGCAAGGCAGCAATGAAGGAACGCAATGCCGAAGCCGAATCCGCGCTTCAGCAGGAAGCAGAAGCGTGAAGCAGGATTCCGGAAGCTAGAATCCAGAAGCTGGAAGGTTTATATCGGCTGCTCTAGGCCTGCATCGCTCACAAATCCTTAGAGATTCGTGAGCGATGCAGGCTGTTTTTTTAGAGAACAGTTTGCTTTAACCCAAAGTCCGAAAATAAGATCCGCAGATTACTCAGATTAGAAGAGAGTCGGGGTCATGGAACGGTTTATACCTTTCCGGTACCGAATTTCCTCGCTAATTTGCGTACCTGAGAACAGGCGCAGGGATCAAGCTTGGGCGCGTGCAATCTTTTGCGGATTTTTTCTTGGCTTCGGTGTAAATACACTCTTGCTTGTGACTAAGCACAGATTGATCAGAGCACAACCAAAATCAAAGAGCCAACCAAAATTGAAGTACCCAGGACAGAGGTCGAATCTGAGTGCGACCGCGTTCCTGCTGATCCATCACCGGTTTCATTGCCTTTGGCGTCAGACTGGCCAACCATGCTGGCCTTCATTGGCCTGAAGGGAGTTACAGTGTCATACCAAACTATAAATCAAAGTAATGAACACAAAGTAAAAGTGTTCCCAGAACATGCCGACGAGCAACTGGAGAAGTTGATCGCGCGAGCGCAGAGCACCTATCAAAATGACTGGAGTCAAAAGGACGCTAGCCGAACGCAAGACAGCCCTCAAAACGCTACCTCGATCATGCTAGGCCAGTCTAGAGACTTCTGGCTTCCGGTTTCTGAATCCCGGATTCTAAAATCTCATTTGACGCACCCTTCCGCCTGCAGCTAGAGAGAGTTACTCGCGTCGGTGATGATGGCTGGTTCGAGAATCGATTAAGAAATTGGTTGCGTAAGGAATCGAACGCAATATTCTCGATCGCCGTCGTGTTCCGACACGAGGCGTGAAAACGATTTTCATAACCCCCAACATTTTGCTTGTACCCGGATCTGGCCGCGAAGTTGTTTTGCGCGGATCGGAGAAGGCGATCCTGCCAACGAATGGCTAATTTTTTTCCGCGCTGGACTAATTATCTACCGCTCAAAATAATCTTCTGCCTGCTGGTGATCGGCGGCGCAGCTTCAGCCGCCTACTGGTGGTATTTGACGCCAGAATACATGCGGCAGGGGTATCAACCGATCCAACCGGTCCCGTTTCCCCACGACATACACGTCAGCCAGTTAGGCATGGATTGCCGGTATTGTCATTCGTACGTGGAGGTGTCGTCCGCTTCAAATGTTCCGACAACTCAGACCTGCATGAATTGTCATCAGCAGATACAAAAGGATAATCCGAAGCTCTGGGCCGTGAAGCAAAGCTGGGAGACCGGGCAGCCCATGCATTGGGTCAGGGTACATCAGGTACCTGATTTTGCGTATTTTAACCACGCTGTTCATGTGAACCGTGGGATCAGCTGCGTCAGCTGCCACGGGCAGATCAACCACATGGATGTTGTTTATCAGCATGAGCCGTTGACCATGGGCTGGTGCTTGAATTGCCATCGCCACCCAGAAGAGAACCTGCGTCCGGTCAGCGAAGTATTTAACCTCGATTGGAAACCCGGGGGCGGTAAATCGCAGGAGCAGATCGGGGCCCAACTGAAGCAACAGTGGAACATTGCGCCGCCGCAAAATTGTGCGGGGTGCCATCGCTAATGAAAAGAGTTTTTAGTCATCCCCAGGAGGAGAGTTCCGGGAAGCATTATTGGCGCGGTTCCGAGGAGCTGGCCAAAACCCCGGAGTTTCAGCAGTGGCTGCAAAGAGAGTTCCCGGCTGGAGCAGCGGAACTCGAGACCGACGCGGTTTCCCGGCGGAATTTCATGCGACTGATGGGAGGTTCGATGGCGCTGGCAGGAATTGGATTGAGCGGCTGCCGGAGACCGGAATCGTATATTGTTCCTTACACCAAGAGCGTCGAATGGCTGATCCCAGGAAAGGCGGTTCTTTATACTACGTCCATGCCGACGCGGTCGGGTGGGCTTCCGCTCATCGCTACAACATTCGAAGGCCGTCCGACGAAACTCGAAGGCAATCCTCTCGTTCCGTCGAGTAATGGCGGTACCGATACATTCGCCCAGGCTGCAATTCTGAATCTGTACGATCCTGATCGAGCCAAAACCGTTTTGGAGGAGGGCAAACCATCGTCAGCCGATAAGCTGGAAGCTTATCTAAAAAAGGTTCAAGGTGACCTCCAGCAAAATCAGGGTGCCGGGTTCGCATTGCTTCTTGATTATCAGCAATCGCCGACGCGGGATCGATTTTTAACGGCATTCAAGCAACGGTATCCACAAGCGGAGATTTACTTCGACGATCCCTTAGTGGCCGGTCAATACGAGCAGGCGGTCGAAACGTTATTTGGTAGCGACGTCGTTCTACGGCCGGCGTTTGATCAAGCGAGCGTTATTTTGTCGCTCGACTGCGATTTCCTTGGAATCGAGCAGACTGTCGATGGAGTAAAAGCTTTCAGCGCCCGGCGGCGCGCCCATGGATCGGCCAAAGACATGAACCGCCTCTACAGCGTAGAGAACCGGTTTACGCTCACCGGCGGAATGGCGGATCATCGGTTGCGCTGCGCTGCGTCCCAGATCCCTGCTTTTGCTTTGGCTCTGGCGGGTAAGTTGGCGGCGGCGACGAATGATCGGGTGCTCGCTGCGATGGTCAGCCAAGTGAAGCAAGGTGCGGGCGGATTTGACGATGTTTGGCTCGCGGAGTGCGCCAACGATCTGGTCGTCCACAAAGGACAGAGTCTGGTGTTACTCGGTAGCCGTTATCCGGCTTGGGTCCAGGGCTTGGTCTTTGCAATGAACAACGCCGTAAGCGCGTTGGGTTCGACCCTTCGCATCCTGCAACGGACCGAATTCAAGGGCGGCAGCCTGCAAGATTTGGCGGCCAAAGCGAAATCCGGCGCAGTGAAGCGGTTGTTCATCTTAGCAGGTAACCCCGCGTATAGCGCGCCAGTCGATCTCAGTTGGGCGGAATCAGTGCAGCAGAAAGTTCCCGAGGTTCTTCGGCTAGGTTATTACGAAGACGAGACAACCGCAGGAACCAAATGGCATGTTCCGGAAGCTCATTTTCTTGAATCATGGGGCGACCAGCGCGCTCCCGATGGGACCTACTTGCCGGTTCAGCCGATGATTCTTCCTCTCTTTGGCGGATGGTCTCAACTTGATCTGCTGGCCAAGTTGCTATCTCTCCCCGCCGGTGCGGACGCCGTTCGTGACACCTTCAAGTCCGTCGCTGGCAGCGGCGATTTCGAGGAAGCCTGGACCGCTTTTCTCCGCCAGGGGTATGTTAAAGATAGCGCCTACCGGGTCGCGAGCGCCTCGTTCAATACCGATCGGATTCCTACTTTGCTCCAAGGGGCGGTATTGCCCGGTCCGGTGAATCCGAGCGCGATCGAAATAGTGTTCCCGGCGGATTACAAAGTTGACGATGGCCGCTATACCAACAATGCCTGGCTGCAAGAGCTGCCAGATCCGATCACCAAATTGACTTGGGATAATGCGGTACAGATTAGCAAGGCGACGGCAAAGGCTTTGCAGGTGGCGGAAGGGGATCTGGTGGAGATCTCGGTCGGTGAGCGACGATTGATCGCCGCTATCTTGGTCGCGCCTGGCCAAGCGGACTTCTCGTTGTCGCTGTCACTTGGTTATGGCCGCAGCGCCGTTGGTAAAGTGGGTCACGGCACCGGTTTTAATGCCTATCTCCTGCGCACTAGTGATGGACCTTACTTCGCAACCGGTGCGACCATCAAAAAGGTGCAACCTGGAGGATACAAGCTTATCCGGACCCAGCTGCATCACAGCATGGAAGGCCGCGCTCTGATCCGCGAAGGCACCGCGCAGGAATACGAATCCAATCCCGCTTTTGCCAAGAAGGTGTGGATGGACAAAGATATTGAGCCGAATATTTCGCTCTATTCTCATCCACCGCTCAATGCTCCCAACCAGTGGGGAATGGTGGTAGACCTCAATACCTGCATTGGATGTTCTGCCTGTGTAGTGGCCTGCCAGGCCGAAAATAATATTCCGATTGTCGGAAAGGACCAAGTCGAACGTGGACGCGAAATGCACTGGATCCGAATCGATCGCTATTTCTCGAGCGCGGATGGCGACATCAACAATCCTCATCTGGAGGAGGATCCGGAGATGGTGGTTGAGCCGGTGATGTGCCAACACTGTGAGAATGCGCCATGCGAGACAGTTTGCCCGGTCAACGCCACGGTACACAGCGAAGACGGACTCAATGTGATGGTTTACAATCGGTGCATCGGAACGCGATATTGTTCAAACAATTGTCCGTTCAAGGTTCGCCGGTTCAATTTCTTCAACTACAACGATCGACCGGTACTCGATAAAATCGAAAATGGACTGCCAGGTTTCCAAGGTAAACAGCAACTTTATCTAGGGCCTTTCGGTCAATGGGGAATGGAGGAAATCTCGAAGCTCCAGAAGAATCCAAACGTGACGGTCCGTTCGCGTGGAGTAATGGAGAAATGCACTTACTGTGTCCAGAGAATCGAGACCGCCAAGATTTCGCAACGCATCAAAGCGGGAGTCAAGGGAGATCTGACGATTCCCACCGACAGTATCAAGTCGGCCTGTCAGCAAGCTTGCCCGGCCGAGGCCATTGTGTTCGGCGACATCAAAGATCCGGAAAGCCAAGTTGCTAAGCTCCGTAATCTTCCACAGAATTATCACTTGCTCGAATACCTGAACATCCAGACTCGGACAAGTTACCTAGCGCGGCTTCGAAATCCGAATCTAAAAATGCCGGGTGCGGCAAAAATTGGGCACATCAACGCCATCCATGAACCGGCGGAAGAACGGATTGGGCCGGCGACTCGGGTGGAGCCTGAAGGAGGAAATGCTTAATGGCTGAAACTCAAGCTCCAGCAACAGTTCCTTTTGAGGAACGAATGCCAAGGCCACCGATGGTGTTGAACAATCGTTCGATGTCGTGGATCACCAATCTGATCGCTGGCATTCCCGAGCAAAAGACGCCGCTCTGGTGGTATATCACCATTGCGATTACCGGATCTTTCGCTGGCTTCGGGGTTCTTTGTATTCTTTACCTCCTGTTTACCGGCGTCGGTGTTTGGGGAAATAATATCCCCGTCGGTTGGGCCTGGGATATCACCAACTTCGTGTTTTGGATCGGTATCGGCCACGCCGGGACGCTGATTTCGGCCATTCTATATCTCTGCCGTCAAAAGTGGCGAACATCGATCAATCGGGCCTCAGAAGCGATGACCCTTTTCGCCGTAATCTGTGCGGCCATCTACCCGGGAATTCACGTTGGCCGCGTCTGGATGGTTTGGTTCATGGCACCGGTGCCCAATCCGAATTGGATTTGGCCTAACTTCCGCAGCCCGCTTCTCTGGGACGTATTTGCTGTCTCAACCTACTTTACTGTTTCCGTGTTGTTTTGGTTTTTGGGGTTAGTTCCTGACCTGGCAACGATGCGCGATCGAGCGCGCAGCAAAGTCGGCAAATTCTGTTATGGACTACTCGCGCTCGGGTGGCGCGGCGGAAACCGGCAGTGGCGCCATTACGAAATGGCCTACTTGATTCTAGCTGGTCTTTCGACTCCGCTGGTCTTGTCGGTGCACTCCACCGTCTCTTTCGATTTCGCCACCTCTCTGATTCCGGGTTGGCACACAACAATATTTCCTCCCTATTTCGTGGCCGGCGCGATTTTCGGCGGCTTCGCCATGGTGCTCACGCTCATGTTGCCGGCGCGGTCGATCTACAAGCTACACGATGTAGTCACCTGGAATCACATCGATGTGATGTGTAAGATCATTCTGCTGACCGGTTCGATCGTCGGTTATGCCTACACGATGGAGTTCTTCGTCGCGTTTTACGGAGCCAATCCATTTGAGCGTTTCGCTTTTATCAATCGTTATTTCGGTCCGTATTGGTGGGCCGCCTGGTCGATGTTCACTTGTAACGTAGTGATCCCTCAGCTTTTTTGGATCCGCGCGTTCCGTCGCAACCTCATTACCGTCTTCTTTGTCTGCATGTGCGTGAATGCAGGTATGTGGTACGAGCGGTTTGTCATCATCGCCGTTTCTTTGACCCGCGACTTTCTGCCGTCGAGCTGGGGTATGTACTACCCGACCTGGGTCGATGTCATGACCTTCGTCGGCACTTTTGGCATATTCACCACCTTTTTCCTGATCTTCATCCGCTTTTTCCCGATGATCGCAATGTCGGAAGTGAAGACCGTTCTTCCCGCGGCCGATCCCCATTACCATCCGCCGACCGTTGGTGGCACTGAATCAATGAAGGAGGCGCACGTATGACGGCAGCGGCAGCGCGAAGAAAGATTCTGGGAGTGATCGCGGAATTTCCTTCTGCTACCGCTCTTTACCAGGCGGCAGAACAGGTGCGCGACAAAGGCTATCGGTTTTGGGATGTTCATTCTCCGTTTCCGATTCATGGAATGAATAAGGCGATGGGTCTGGGCAAATCGCCGCTCGGCTACATTATCTTTTGCGGCGGTCTTACGGGATTCCTTACTGCGGCTTCGCTCGAGTTTATCCCTTCTTCTTTTCTCTATCCGCTCGTTGTTCATGGGAAACCGGTAAACTTTTTTACGGTGCCCGCGTTTTTTCCGATCATGTTTGAACTAACGGTGTTGTTCTCGGCGTTTACCGCCTTCTTTGGTGTTTTCGTCATGAATCGATTGCCACGACTGCACCACCCGATTTTTGATTATGAACAATTCCGGCGCGTGACCGATGACGCGTTTTTCCTGATCATTGAGGCTTCGGATCCGCGCTTCTCCGAAACTGTGACTCGCGAGTTCTTGGAAGAGATCGGCGGCAAGGACGTCACGTTGCTTTACGAGCATGATTAAGAATTTTCTGATCGGCTTTGTCTTGTTCTGCGCTTTGGTGGTCGCGCTTCTGGGCACGCGTGGAGAGCATAGTACGGCTCCGCCAATTGAGTTCTTTGGCGACATGAAGCGGCAATCGAAGGTCAAATTTCAGAAGCCAAGCGACTTTTTCGCGGACGGCCGAGCTGCTCGCCCAGCAGTGCCAGGGACGATTCCAATGGGATACGACATCCCGGGGCACCCCACCCAGAATTTAGGGGTACCGAATGATATCAGCTCTCCGCTTGGGGAATTCACCGCGGGTACCGATTATTACAATATCGGCAAGATCGGGGATCAATGGGGGACCGGTTTACCCCCGCAAGTGCCGATAACACTGGATCTGGTGAAGCGCGGCCAAAAAGAATTTCAGATCAACTGCGCAGTTTGCCACGGTGCTACCGGACAAGGCAACGGGATCACTTCTAAGTACGGACTGCTTAGTATCGCTAACTACCATCAAGACAAATATCGCCAAATGGCAGATGGCCAAATATTCAACACCATTACCAATGGTTACAATACGATGATGGCCTACGGCGATAAGGTTACCGTGAAGGATCGTTGGGCGATCATTGCCTATATCCGCGCGTTGCAGCGAAGCCAATACGCTAAAATCGGGGATGTTCCGAATGATCAACGCAAAACTTTGGATTCCCAGAAATGAACCACTCGCACGTTCCTGCCCCAGAACTTTTTCAGTCCAAGAGGATAAATCGTCTCTTATTGGGTTTACTCGGGTTTGGCATCCTTTTTTTGGGGATCGTTTTGATCACCGGGCTGGTGGCACCAGCCGGGAGCGAACTCCGGCGTCAATTCGCTTTCTCCTGGCTTTTCGCGTTCATCTACTTTTTCACTATTCTCATTGGCTGCCTGTTCTGGATTCTTGTCCATCATGCCACCGATTCCGGGTGGGGGATTGTTGTCCGGCGTCAGATGGAAAATCTGGCCGCGCTACTGCCCTGGATGGTTTTGTTCTTTATTCCGCTCGTCCTTTTTCGCTTTGAAATCTGGAATTGGTTGACGGCCAAGGATCATCTCGAGGCTAACCCCGCTCTCGAGGACAAGATCGGCTACTTCGAACTGCATTTCGGATCGGTGACGTTGCCGTTCTTCTGGATCCGAGCAGTCCTCTACTTTCTCTATTTTGCCGGCGCAGCGATCTATTTTCGCCGGACCTCGGTGCGGCAGGATTCAGACGGCGACCCGCGCTGGTCCATTCAGATGCGCGGCTTCTCTTTTGTCGGGATTATTCTTTTCGCGCTTGGCACGACTTTCATGGCGTTCGATTGGATGGCTTCCCTCGATTACCGGTGGGCCTCGACGATGTGGGGAGTCTACATTTTTGCCGGATCAGCTGGGGCATCCATGGCGCTGATCATTCTAGTCGTGCTTGGACTCAAGAATGCTGGATATCTGAGCTTTGTGAATGCCGAGCATTACCACATGATGGGTAAGCTGCTTTTTTGTTTTTCTATCTTCTGGGGCTATATCGGTTTTAGCCAATACATGCTGATTTGGTATGGGAATATCCCGGAGGAAACGAGTTGGTTCCTACGCCGGAATATCGGCTCTTGGAATACGCTGAGCATCGCGTTGGTTGTCGGTCGCTTCTTCATTCCGTTTCTTTACCTCCTCTTTCAGTACACCAAACGTACTCCAGGATTTTTGGCTTTCATGTCCCTTTGGGTTCTCGCAATGCATCTGCTTGATACCTTTGTTACCATCAATCCATTTATCCATCCAACCGGGGTTCAGGTCAGTTGGTTGGATGTGGCGACACTTTTTGCGATCGCCTTCCCATTGGCGTTCCTGTTTCTGCGTAGCTTGGGAGGTAGCTCGCTATTTCCGGCGCGTGATCCTCGATTGCTGGAGTCCGTTAACGTGAGCAACTAAACCATGTCAGACGCCAATCAATCCTCGAGGTTTTCTGTTTCGACGGTGGTCACTATCTTGGTGGTGCTTCTGCTCTTTGTTGGACTCGTATGGTTTGTCGTTCACCAGCGCGAGTCGATTGCTGCTGCTGAACCCGGGCGACGACAATTGCGATTAAAGAATCTCAATGATCTGAACACCGAAAACCAAAAGACGCTGACTAGCTATCGTTGGATCGACAAAGGCAAGGGAATCGTTGGTATCCCCATCGATCGCGCAATGGAATTGGAGGTCGCAGATTTGGCGGCCATTCACCCTCACGCCGCTGGGCCAATCAATCCGCCCGCCCCAAGTCCAACACCTTCTGCAGGATCATCAGCCCAAAAGCCGGTTTCTGCGCCTCCTCCGGCCGGCAATCAACCTTCACCCAATCCCGCGAGCCCGGTGCCTTCCGCAACGCCGGCTAAGCCATAAGGAGAAATTTGGCCGCTTTCTCGATGAATTTATGAGTCAATCGTCCTCATCGACTCTGATGGAACCCGGTGCAATGAACCGAGCGGTTCGGCTGCCGGTCCTTTTTTTCTTTGCTTCCGGATTTGCCTGGCTGCTGGTCGCTTCGATCCTTTGGCTGTTGTCGATAGTGCAGATGGCTGATCCAAATGGATGGCTCTCGTGTTCAAACGTGCCTTGGCTTACCTACGGACGGGTCTATCCAGTCTCACTGGATCTGCTGGTTTACGGATCGGCCTCGCTTTTCGGAATAGGTGTTGCGATTTGGATCTTGGCCAGAATGGCGGAGACGCCGCTGTTAACCGGATGGTTACCGCTTTTTGCCGTGGCGTTTTGGAACGCTGGTCTTCTGTTCGGTGTCTGGGGAGTATTGGGCGGCGGTAGTACCGGGCGAGAATGGCTGGAGTTCCCGCCGTACGCTGCATTCGCTATCTTTGTGGCCCAGATTATCATCGCGGTTTGGGCTATCGGTCTGTGTCTCTTCCGGCGGGAGCGCCATTTGTACGTCTCTCAGTATTACCTTTTGGGCGCCTTTATCTGGTTCCCCTGGTTCTACGCGACGGCCAACGGGCTATTGAATGTTGCCGGTGCAATTGGTGTGGCGCAATCGGCCATTCATTGGTGGTATTTTGGTTGCCTTTTTGGTTTGTGGCTTACGCCCCTCGCACTAGCGGCCGCTTTCTACTTTATACCAATCATACTCGACCGGCCGCTGTACAGTGAGCGCTTGGCGTTCCTCGGGTTTTGGCTTTTGGCGGGATTGGCCGGTTGGACTGGTTTTACCCAGATCATCGGGGGACCGCTGCCCGCGTGGATGATTACCAGCAGTATCGTGGCCAAAGTGCTCCTGATTATTCCAATCATCGCAGTTGCCGCCAACCTGCACCTGACGCTGAGGGGCCAATTCGAGCTCATTAAATCCAATCTAGCGCTTCGGTTCTTGATGATCGGAGCAATGCTCTACGGTTTGTCCGGTATCTGGGACGCGATCAATGCGTTTCGGACAATCGATCGGATCACTCAATTTACTCTGGCGGTTTCGGCGCGGAACTATCTAGCCCTCTTCGGCTTTGTCCTTTTTATCAGCTTCGGTGCGATCTATTTCATCGTGCCGCGCATTCTCGGACGTTCCTGGAGATACGCTGGGTTGGTGCGCTGGCACTTCTGGCTGAGCATCGTTGGTCTGGGCTTTTTGGTGTTTGACCTCACTATTGCCGGAGTGATTCAGGGATTTGGACTAATGGATCCGAAAGTTCCGATCCCGGCGGTCCTGGACATGGTGGCACCATTTGTGAGCGCTCAGATTCTGGCGGCTGCTACGATAGTGATTGCTAACATTGTGAGCGTGTTCTCGGTATTGACCGTTCTGGTCAATCCGGTCTGGCACGCAGCAACCGAAAAGGCTCCAGAGCCGATTCTTGATCTTGGAGAGGAGATGCCGGTAGCGTGAAATCAATAACCAGATTCGTATTAGGTATCTTCGTTTTGTTTGGGCTGTCCTGGATCGGCTTTGTCGCTTATCCGTACATGACATTTGCCGAACTGAAGGCCGATCGAGACTCGGTGACCAATGAATTGACGCCACCCAACGTGCCGGGCGTTGCCCAACAAGGATCGCGCGTTTTCGCCGCCAACGGGTGCGTCTATTGTCACAGTCAGTTTGCTCACGACAAGACCGAAGGCGGCGATATCGATCGGGGGTGGGCCAAACGACGAACCGTCGCACGGGACTACATGAACGATCGACAGGTTTTCCTCGGTGTCTCCCGTTTGGGTTCCGACCTCACGAATGTCGGCGTCCGGCAAAAGGATGCACAGTGGTATTACCGGCTGCTCTACAACCCTCAATCAATCAGTCCAATCTCGGCCATGCCGGCGTATCGTTGGCTGTTTCGCGAACAAAAGATTGCTGGTCAAGCCGCCAATAATGCCTTGAAGCTGGAAGGCCCGGAGAAGCCGAGACCCGGTTATGAGATTGTTCCGACGGCCGAAGGCGAATCGCTGGTGGGTTATCTGCTTTCGCTTAAGCGCGACTATAATTTACCGGAAGCACCGGAGCCGAAGGAATGAATTCAGAAGAGAGAGAGTCGGTGAAAGGTCCGGCGCCCGGACCAGTAGAAGCGAATCCACGGATGGATAACGGGCCGATTCCCGGATGGCTGATCGCAGTCATTGGTTTTGGTATATTCTGGGCCGGCGCCTATCTCTTTTCTTACAGCGGTGGATTTGCTGCCGACGTTTTTGATTATCAACCAAAGTATGGGGTTCAAGCTGCTGCTGCCGCCGGTCCACCAGATCCGAAGGTACTCGGCAAGAAACTCTTCTCGGCCAACTGCGTCACTTGCCATCAAGCAAACGGACAAGGACAACCCGGACAATTTCCTCCTCTTGCCGGATCGGAATTTGTGCTGGGCGACGCTAGCAATCGGTTGATTGCGATCGTTCTCAAAGGATTGCAGGGCCCAGTTCAAGTCAAGGGACAGGCGTTCAACAACGCGATGCAGCCGTGGGAAGCCCAGTATACCGACCAACAGCTCGCGGCAATCCTAAGCTACGTGCGATCCGATTGGGGCAATAACGCGCCCGAGATTTCCCCGGAAGCAGTCAAGGCCATGCGCGACGAACTTAAGAGCCGAAAAGATCAGTGGACCCTCGCTGAATTGATGCAGATCCCGCCCAAAGACGTGACCAAGCAGGGTAGCGCTCCGCCGCAGCCGCAACAGCAAGCAGGGCAGCCGCAGGGCGGATCGACGCCTCCGTCCGGCGCCGCAAATTCACCGGCGCCGGGTAGTTCGCCCCCAGCAAAGTAGCGCCCATGACAAACCCCAATAATTTTGTAGGTTATTTGGAATCACACCGATTCCGTGGCATGAATTCCAGGCTCTCCGGAAGATTCCGAGTCCTATTGCCGTTTTTGCTGCTCTGGTTGCTCGCCGGGACCAGCTGGGCGGCACAGCGTACGAGTAATCTCTGGTGGCTTCCCGACGTGGCGAGCAAAGGCGGAGAAACGATCGATCAGCTCCTCTATTTTATCTGCTTCCTGACCGGGGGCGTATTTGTCCTCACCCAGGTTGTTTACATTTTCTTTCTGATAAAATACCGCTCTCGGCGGGGGGTACGCGCCACCTACAGCCATGGCAACAACCGCCTGGAATTGATTTGGACGGCCATTCCGACTGCCATCTTCATCGGGCTGTGGGGTTACAGCAATCATGTCTGGTGGGACGTGATACATGCCACTCCTCCGAGTGACGCCTTGGAGGTTGGAGTCACCGCTTACCAATTCGCATTTTCGATGCAATACCCGGGAGCGGACGGAAAATTGGGGCGTTCTGACGTAAAATTGATCTCGAATGACAACCTGTTTGGCAATGATCGGTCAGACCCCGAAACAAAAGATAATTTTACCTCGGCCGTCTTGGAACTACCGGTCAATCGACCGGTCCACATCCGATTGAACTCCAAGGATGTGATTCACGCTTTTTATATTCCTGAGTTTCGGATTTATCAGGACGCCGTGCCGGGGCGCACGATCGATTGGGTCTGGTTTACGCCGACCAAGATCGGCAGCTATCAGCTTGCTTGCAGCCAGCTTTGCGGTTCCGGCCACTACAATATGAAGGCGCAGGTGGAAGTTGTCTCCCAGCAGGATTTTGATAAATGGTATCAGGAGAAGGTGAAACCGGCTCCGCCGCCGTCGCCGACGCCCGCGCAATCGGAACAGAAGACAGCAAAGTAGTTCGTCATGGCACAAACAATCGCTCATTCCGGCTCAGAGCTTCATGGTGCATCTATCCACGGGCATCACGAGCTGAGTTTTTTCAACAAATACATTTGGTCCGAAGACCACAAGACGATCGCCATCCAATATCTGTTCTCCACACTGTTCTTCATGGTTGTCGGAGGACTGCTGGCAATGGGAGTACGTTACCAGTTGGCGTTCCCTGGAGTACCAGTGCCGTTGATCGGGGGATTGTTGCCGAAATGGCTGGTGACCGATTCCGGAGCTTTCTCACCCGGCGGTTACAATGCCCTATTCACGATGCATGCCACCGTGATGATTTTCCTGGTGGTGATGCCCCTGTTGGTTGGTGTTTTTGGAAACTTTCTGATCCCGCTCGAGATCGGTGCGCCCGACATGGCGTTTCCGTTTTTTAATGCGTTATCGTTTTGGCTCTTTTTCACTTCGGGAATTGTCCTCCTCGCGAGCTTTTTTGCGCCCAATGGGATGCCCGCCTCGGGCTGGACTTCTTACGCGCCGCTTTCTTCTCATGGAGCATTCAACGGTACTCAGGCGGGTCAAAGCCTGTGGTGTGTCGGCATATTCATCAATGGATTGTCCTCGATCGCCGGGGCGACCAACTACATCACCACCGTGATAAACATGCGAGCGCCGGGCATGAAAATGTTCCGGTTGCCATTGCCGGTCTGGGCGCTTCTGGTCACTGCCTTGCTGCTGTTGCTCGCGGTTCCAGTCCTTTCTGCGGCTGCAGCCATGTTGTTCTTTGATTTGAATTTCGGAACGTCGTTTTTCTCGGGCGATAACTACGGCCAACCATTGCTCTGGCAACACCTTTTCTGGTTCTTCGGGCATCCTGAGGTCTACATCCTCATCCTGCCGTCCATGGGCGTGGTTTCCGAAATCATCGCCGTGTTTTCGCGTAAACCGATTTTCGGGTATAAGGCGATGGTCTTCGCGCTGATGGCCATCGGTGGACTCGGGTTCATCGTCTGGGGCCATCATATGTTTGTCAGCGGGATGAATCTCTTACTCTCCGCGACGTTCTCGTTTTCGACGATGGTGATAGCTGTTCCCTCGGCAATTAAGACTTTCAACTGGATGGGAACGGTGTGGGGAGGGTCGATACGATTTAAGACGCCAATGTGTTTTGCTCTGGCATTCGTTTCCATGTTTGTCATCGGCGGATTGAGCGGCATCTACATGGCTTCGACTCCGGTGGATCTCTTTATTCATCACACCTACTTTATTGTTGCACACATTCACTACGTGCTTTTCGGCGGAAGCCTCTTTGGGGTCTTCGCGGGCATCTATTTTTGGTATCCGAAAATGTTTGGCCGGATGATGAACGAATTTTGGGGCAAAGTGCATTTCGTTCTCGCGTTCATGTTTTTCAATCTCACGTTCTTCCCGATGCACAATCTGGGATTGAACGGGATGATGCGGCGCATCGCTGACCCAACTCTTTACGATCATCTGCGCAGCCAACAACCGTTGCAGATATTCATCACGTTGAGCGCATTCGGTTTGGGCCTATCGACGATTCCATTTTTCATCAATTTCTTCTACAGCATGTTCAAGGGGCCGAAGGCACCCAAGAATCCCTGGAATTCAACCACATTGGAGTGGACCTTGCCTTCGCCGCCAGGGCACGGAAATTTTGAGGTGACACCAACGGTTTATCACGGTCCATACGAATACAGCGTTCCGGGTATGGAGCAGGATTTCCTTCCGCAGAACCAACCGGCACCGGATACCGTCCAACTGACGGTACATTGATCGCATGGCTGCTTACGATCTTCCCAAGCGTCTGCTGCATTGGTTTGCGGTCATTTCGACGATAAGCGTGCTCGGGTTGATCTGTAGCGGCGGACTGGTGACCAGCCACGACGCCGGTTTGGCGGTACCGGATTGGCCGAACAGTTTCGGCTATAACATGTTTCTCTTTCCGATCTCCGGTTGGGTAGGTGGAGTCTTCTTCGAACATACCCATCGATTGATCGCCAGCCTGGTCGGATTACTGACCATTGGACTCTGCATAGCGACTTGGCTCATTGAGGACCGGCGCTGGGTGAAGTGGTGGGCAAGTATCGCAGTGCTGGCAGTAGTTATTCAAGGAGTGCTCGGCGGTTTAAGAGTCACTGAACACAACGCACTACTCGGGCTTTTCCACGGTTGCCTGGCTCAAAGTTTTCTCGCTTTGATGGCAACCATCGCGCTGGTTACTTCGCCATTCTGGAGCCGTCTCGGAGGGTCGGGCTCCGAAACCCGGCAGCTACGCGCCCTGTCGGTAGTCGTGACCGCCATGGTATTCGCTCAGCTCGTTCTAGGAGCCGCAATGCGCCATTCTCATGCCGGTCTATCGATACCGGATTTTCCTACCACCTATGGAGGCTGGTTGCCGCTGCTCGATCCAGCTGCAATTGCGAAAATCAATGAGGCACGCAGCGCCGCTGGACAACCGTTCACTTCAACCGGCCTTATCTTGCTTCAGTACGTTCACCGGGTTTGGGCCTTGCTCATCGGCATCGCGGTGGTTTGGACCTCGGTAAAGCTGATTCGTTCGACCCTTTTGCCGAATCCGGTTCGAGTGGCCGGGGCCGCTTGGATATTCTTGATCTTTGTCCAGTTAGTCCTCGGCGCCTGGACCGTTTTAAGCAACAAAGCAGCGGATATCGCTACGGCGCACGTCTTGGGAGGTGCGCTCATGTTGGTGATTGGGGTGCTCTTGAGCGTGGCTCTCTCCCGAATTCTGGCTTGCAAGGACAAGCGGACAGCGGGAGGTTCGCGAGCTTACTCGATGGAGATAGGCAAAGTATGAACTCGGTTTCCGAACAAACACCGGTTCGTCTAGCAGAACCGGGACGGAAGGCTCCGGTACGAAGGCTACTGGCCGACCTTACCGAACTGGTGAAGGTGCGCCTGACGTTACTTGTTTTGTTGACGACTTTCGTCGGATTTCTCTTCGGTTGGCGAGGGGACCTCGACTGGTTCTATCTCTTTCACACCCTTTGCGGAACCTTTCTGGCAGCCGCCGGCGCCGCTGCGCTGAATCAGGTATTTGAGGCAGACTACGACCTCCGGATGCGGCGAACCAGAAATCGGCCAATCCCAGCTCGGCGTTTGTCCCGTGATGAGGGGCTGACTATCGGCCTCCTCGCTTGCGTAGCGGGAATAATCTATTTGAGTTTGGCCACGAACCTGTTGGCCGGTCTCCTCACCGCCTTGACGGTCGGCACTTATCTTTTTGCGTATACGCCACTCAAACGAGTGACTACCTTGAACACGATTGTTGGCGCGATTCCCGGCGCGTTGCCTCCGATGATCGGGTGGGCTGCGGCCCGTGGGCAGGTTGATTTCGAGGCCTGGATCCTGTTCGCTATCTTGTTTCTCTGGCAGATGCCTCACTTTCTGGCGATCGCCTGGCTTTATCGCAAAGATTATCGAGACGCTGGATTTGTAATGTTGAGCGGCACTGATCCCGACTGCCGGCAGACTGGACGCTTAGCCCTTTTTTACACGATGGCTTTGGTCTCGGTTAGTTTGCTGCCGTTTGTCCTGCGGCTTACCTCCTTTTGGTATGCCCTGGTCGCACTCATCTGTGGAATCGGTTTTTTTCTGGCTGCGGTCTCTTTCGCGTTAGCCGGAACCGAGAGAACCGCACGCCGTTTGTTTCTGGTCTCGATCATTTACTTGCCGCTGACTCTGGGCGCGTTGGTACTGGCGCGACTCTGATGGATGAAGAGCTCAAAAGGAAGAACCGCCGATTACTGATTGTTCTAGGGTCTTTCGCCATACTACTTTGCCTGCTCGTGTTAATTTGGAAATTGTCGATCTATAAAGCCTTGCCATGAGTTCTCCTGCCTTGACGCTTGATGCGCTTCCCAAACCCGGCCCAAACGTGGTTCGTTTCGGTATGCTCACGTTCCTCGCCTCGGAGGCAATGCTCTTCGCGGGACTGATTTCCGGATACATGATTCTGCGGTCCGGCGCTGGAGCTGGCTGGCAATTACCTGAGGGATTGAAGGGCGGCGCGACGCTGATCAAGACTTTGATCGCAACCGGATTGCTGCTCAGTAGCAGTGTGACTTTCCATTTTAGCGAGTCTCGGCTGATCCGGCAAACTCGTGGCGGGAAATCTCTCCTGCTGCTGACGATCGTGCTTGGGTCGCTCTTTTTGGCCAACCAAGCGGACGAATGGCGCCATTTATTCTCCGAGGGATTTTGGTTCAATACTGCGGGAATCATGGGTTCGAGCTTCTTTGTGCTTACCGGTTTCCACGGGATGCACGTTTTTATCGGCGTGCTCCTTCTCGCCTCTACGTTGGTCCGGGCCCTCATGGGGAAGGTGACGCCTTCACGTCACGGCTTCCTGGAATGCGTCGGGCTCTATTGGCATTTTGTCGATGTAGTCTGGGTTTTCTTGTTTACGATTTTGTACATTCTGTGAGGGAGTTATCGGTAGGGATCGACTAGTGGAACGGATATTGCGCTTCCCATCGGTCGGGGGTGTCTCGGCACCCTCGTGATTATCCGCCCTCAGTGAAACAACGGTCCTTGATCCGGGTTTGCGTGGCCCTCGCCGCCATCGGTTTTATCGTGCTGGGGTACTTCTCGTGGAATGCTTCCATACGCAGAGACCGGACGGAACTTCCACGGTACGGCTCGGCGCCGGAATTTGACCTGAAGGATCAAGACGGGACGCAATGGAATCAAGAACGGCTGCACGGCAAAATTTGGGTCGCCGGTTTTATCGACATAGCGGATTCCGGTGCGAACGCCTTGCTGGGTAGCCGATTCGCTGAACTCGACCAGAATTTTCGAAGTGGAGAGCAGCTTGCACTTATATCGACCGTGCTCCCGGCTGTTGACCGCCCCGAACCTAAGCTAGTCGACCTTTCTCGACGCTACCTGGCCTCCTCTCATTGGCATTTTGTAGCTGGAACACCGGGACAGATTCACGAGCTTCTCGATCGATGGAAGCAGATCGCTACCGGGCAAGCGGACGGCAACGTGGCATCTCGGTTTTTTTTGGTCGATTCTGAAGGCGGAATTCGCGGGGTATACGACGGCCGTTCACCGGAGGCGGTGCAACGGGTACTGGAAGATATCGGAACGCTCTTGCGTAGCGCCGCCAAGTAGCGGAAGATTAGTTTCATGCGACGCGCTTTGTTCTCGTTGTTCGGTTTGCTTCTCGCGGCGATGCCCTCTGCTCTCGCCTGCGAAGGTTGCAAGGAACCAACGAGCGTGAATGGGGGCGGCGGAGTCGATGGCATAAGCGCCGGATTTTCGGCTAGTGTGCTGTTTATGCTGATGGTGGTCGGCTCTTTGATCGCCGGATTCATTTGGATGATCGTTCGCAGCTGCAGACAGCTCGAGAGCGCTCACCGCGAGACGGCTGCGATTTCGGACTGAGTGCTCACCATTTTTCGATTCCTTAACCGCTCGGTTCTTGTGTCCCGCAAGGAACAACTTGCCACAACGCTTTCCGTTTGCGGACATCCTTTCCTTTTCTCGCCGGTAATAGCGTTGCTGGCCGGTTGCCGGTTTCTTGGCCCGATCGAGGCGGTCGTCGGTTTGATGACAGTGCTACTTTTCTGTTTGTTGCCGGCTTCACTTTATATCCTTGGCAAAGTCCGAGCCGGTGTTTGGAGCGACTTGGATGTTTCGGCCCGTAAGGATCGGCCTCAGCTGTTTGTCGTCGGATTAGGATGCTTATTGCTCACTGTGCTTGTGCTGATGCTGACGCAGCAACCGATGGTGTACGCGCGTGGTTGTCTGGCCGCGATGTTGCTCGTTTCCACAGGCTGGTTGCTGAATCGATGGCTCAAACCTTCAATGCATGCCGGCTTCGCGATGATGACCGCTAGCGCATTGTGGTTACTGAGTGCGCGCCTGGCGATCCTGGCCATGCTCTTCGCTATCGCTGTCGGCTGGTCCAGAGTCGCTCTTCGACGACATACAGTATTCGAAGTGTGCGTTGGGCTTGGGCTCGGCGTGCTGGTGGCGCGGTTGCTGTTGTTCTAGAGCGGTTGATCTCCCGAGCGTCTTATTGAGGACCGATTGCCCACAAAGGTAGGGGGTCTGCGACCCCATCGTTGGAATGAAGGCCCGACTGGAATCGATGACGAACGCGCCTCACTCTCCGGTTGCAAAAAGTCGCCGCACTATTAGCTGTTCTAATATCCGTCGGACGAGGGTACTGGTGCCCCGTCGGCTTTACGATGACCATTTTTGATGTTCCTGCGATTAACGCGACCTTCAACGGTCTGAGCACGCCGCCGATTTGGAGCGGGCGGCTGGACCTCGATTCAGCGCGATCGCAAGCGGTTGCCCTTAATCTTTCTCACCGTGATACCGGTCCTGCCTTCCCGATTGATCGCCGTCGAAAAATGGGCAAATTCATTCTCCCGATCTGGATTTATGTTAGCCTGACCGGCGTCTATTTCATGTTGTACCAATGCTTTCCATCGACTCACTTTGACGAATTGAAGAAACGCCACGAGGTGAAGATAGAAGCCGCCCACCACTAGCAATGAGCGCGTTTGTCTCTGTTCACCCCGGACGCCGGGCCGCATTCGATAAATCTCCGCGGTCGAGATTGCTGCTCTGTCTTTCCGCGGCGCTCTTCTGTTCTTCCTGTAACCAGTCGAATATTGCGGTCTACCGCATTCCAAAAGAATCGGTCGCAATAGAAACCGGATCCGGATCATTAGCGCCCGCCCCTCCTTCGATGTTGCCAAAATGGACGGTTCCACCCGACTGGAAGGAACAGCCATTGAGCGAGATGCGGCTAGCCAGCTTTAAAGCGGAAGGATCAAACGGTGAGTCGGCGGATATATCAATCAGCTCCTTTCCCGGTGATGCCGGTGGCCTCGAATCCAACATTAATCGGTGGCGAGGACAGGTGCATCAAGCCGATCTGGATGAAGAGTCATTGGCTAAAACGATGGAGCGATCAACCGTGGACGGCGTTCCGGTCGTTCTAGTAGACGTGCGGACACCGGAAGGCACCCAAAAGCCGGATCGTATCATTGGCGCGGTGCTTCGAACCGCCGACCGGACCTGGTTCGTCAAGATGACCGGGTCGCCCGCCACGCTGCAGGCGCAAGCCGAGAATTTTAAACAATTTGTAAATTCTTTCCGTTTTTCGAACCAAGCGGACACAAGTAATGAATCTATCGGCTCAGGAAAGTCGAAATCGACCAATGACAAATAGTCTCGTCCAGATCTTCAAGCCGCTCGCCTCGCTGAAGCTGACGATCGTTTGTTTGGCCTGCGCGATGGTTCTGGTCTTCGTTGGGACGCTTGATCAAGTGCAGGTCGGTGTCTATGAGGCTCAACTGCGCTATTTCAAAAGCTTCTTTCTGTATTTCTCATTGCCGGGGAGTCAGCTCAAGATTCCCTGGTTTCCAGGCGGCTACACACTGGGCGGCGTCCTTTTGGTGAATCTGATCGCTGCTCACCTTTCCCGGTTCAGACTCTCATGGAAGAAAGTCGGTATTTTGATTCTCCATTCGGGATTGATCCTGTTGCTGGTCGGCCAACTGTTCACCAGTGTGTTCGAAGAGGAGAGCCAGATCCAACTCGATCAGGGTCAAACTAAAAACTACTCCGAAAGCCCGTACTTGGACGAGCTAGCGATTAAAAACAGCGCCGGCGCTAACGACGATGAAATCATTTCTGTTCCAGCGTCGAAGCTCGCCAAAGGAGCCTCCATCTCTCTGCCCAGCGAGGGATTGATCCTGCAAGTGAATGACTTTTACGAGAACGCGGCATTAATTGGGCCCAAGCAGTTGCCGAGCGAGAATTACCCGCACCTCCGGGTTGGTCCGATGGCGGTCGCAGTAGCGATCCCGAAGACCTATAAACAGGATGAACGTAACCAGCCGGCCGCCTCTGTAAGTTTACTCCAGAACGGCCAGCAAGTTGGATCCTGGACTCTTGCTAGCGGCTTTCCCCAACCGATTCAATTCAAGATCGAATCGAAGCCTTTCGAAATCGTGCTCCGGCCGAGGCGCTACTATCGGCCGTTTTCGATCACATTGGAGGAATTTCGGCATGATCGCTACGCCGGTACTGAAATCCCCAAGAATTTTTCAAGCAAGGTCCGTTTGGTCGATGCGGCGGCTCACGAAAACCGCGAGGCGTTGATTTTTATGAACCATCCGTTGCGGTATGCCGGCCTGACCTTTTATCAGGCCGGATTCGGCAATAATGACCACACAACAATTCTCCAGATCATGAAAAATCCCAGCTGGCTTGTGCCATACATCTCCTGCGGAATGATGGCGATGGGGCTGGTTATTCAGTTTGGGATGCATCTGATCAGTTTTGTTCGAAGGCGGGTGGTCGCGTGAAAAGAATCGTTCCCTGGATAATCTCCGTTATTTTCTTGGGCTGGGCAGTTTCCCATTTGTTCCCGAGGAAGCCCGCCTCTGATTTTAATGTCACCGGCTTCGGCGAGTTGCCGGTGTTGGCGGGCGGACGCGTCATGCCGCTGGATACTCTGGCTCGGGTATCGCTCTCACAAATGAACCATCATGGAATCGATGGAACAGCGAACAACGAGAGTTCGCTGCAGGTCGCAACTCAAAGCCAGTGGCTTTTGGATGTCTTCATGATGCC
This sequence comes from Chthoniobacterales bacterium, assembly GCA_035601575.1. Classification (GTDB taxonomy): domain Bacteria; phylum Verrucomicrobiota; class Verrucomicrobiia; order Chthoniobacterales; family JAFAMB01; genus DASTDH01. Next base: position 5,095 of record DATNNZ010000317.1, on the reverse strand, counting down.
GGAGCATGCGGATATCGCCAAGGTGTTCGAGGTGACGAATCCGGATATCCTTGATGTTTTTGGCTGGCGGAAGGGGGGGGATTATTCGTTTAGTGACCTGCAACCGTTCTTTGCACAGATCGAGCACCAGGCCGGCTTGGCGGCACAAACCGAGCCCGAAGTCAGGAATGCGTTCCAACGTGGAATTATCAAGTTGCGAGATGTATTGCGGCTTTACGTTCAACTAAAGAATACTATCCAGGCGCAAGATTCGCCTGACTTCGGAAAAGAAATCCAGATTTTTCAAAAAGTGATTGGACCCGGACTGCAGGCAGTGCGAGACCGGGACGACGGAAGGTCGTACGATCAGCAAGCGTTCGAACGGATCCTGCTCTTTACCCAACGTTATCAGAACTTGGTTCAGGCCAAGTACGCGTTTGCGATTCCCAATCCGGACGGAAAAACGGAGAACGAGCGATGGTCACCTGTTTCGGAGGCGTTACTTGGTTCAATCGGAACCGGCAACATTTCATATCCGGTTATTGCCTACAGCCAAATGATCTCGAGCTATCGCAATGGTGATGTCGCCGGTTTTAATCAGACTTTGACGGAATACCAGAGCTTCTTGAAAAAATACCTTTCGCATGACCTGCGACGTCCAGTTCTGGAATACTACTTCAACAGCGCTCAACCATTTTATCAGGCGCTGGTTCTCTATCTTTTGGTCTTTGTGCTCGCGCTACTCTCCTGGCTTGTTTGGCCAAACACATTGGGCCGAACTGCCTTGCTTCTGCTTGGTTGCACGTTTCTGATTCATACGGCCGGCTTGATAATCCGAATGTATATTCAAGGACGGCCGCCGGTCACAAATCTTTACAGCTCCGCCATTTTTGTCGGCTGGGCCTCCGTTCTCTTCTGTCTGGTCCTGGAACGGTTTTACCGCAACGGTATCGGAAGCGTTTGTGGCTCCGTAGTCGGATTCGTAACGCTGTTAATTGCGCAGAATCTGCAGTTCGATGGTGACACGATGGAGATGCTTCGAGCCGTGCTTGATACCAATGCTTGGCTCGCTACTCACGTGGTAGGTGAAGCACTCGGATATTCTGCTGTCTTCTTGGCCGGCATTATCGGAATCGTCTACATCATTCGCGGCGTGTTCACGACCTCATTTGAGGAAACTACCGCCAAGGCGATGAGTCGGATGATTTATGGAGTGGTTTGTTTTGCTACCCTCTTCAGTTTAGTTGCGACGGTTTTGGGTGGGATTTGGGCGGACCAGTCGTGGGGTAGGTTTTGGGGTTGGGATCCGAAGGAAAACGGCGCTCTGCTGGTCGTGCTCTGGAACGCGATTATTTTGCATGCGCGCTGGGGTGGCTTTGCGCGTGAGCGCGGTTTAGCGGTCTTGGCGGTATTCGGTAACGTGATTGGAGGTCTCTCCTGGTTTGGCGTGAACATGCTTGGTGTTGGTTTGCATTCCTATGGCTTCATGGATCAGGCATTCGGACCGTTGCTGGCTTTTGTTGGGAGCCAGCTTTTTATTATCGCTATCGGACTGGTGCCGCTGAAATATTGGCGTGGGATTCGGGCGCGAACGATTCGCCAACTGGCTATCGGTGAGGCCGTTCCGGCACATGCCGTTCCCCGGTAGCTGGAGCGTAGATTTTCTCTTGGTCGGATGATGAGAGTTTTGCGTGTTCTGGGAGAACCCTTCACGCTCCTTTCCTTCCTCTATCCCCGAAATCGTGCGGAACCTTATTTTTCCTGCCTCCAAAATCGTGCGGATCTTTTTCCGGTAGCGGCGACTGTCCGAATACGCCCCAACGCGTAACGTGTCCTAGGCACTGGCACGAAGCGACTGAGCGAGCCCGACCAAAAGGCGCAGTCGCCATCGTGTGGCCACCAAAATCGTGCGGATCTTTTTCCGGTAGCGGCGACTGTCCGAATACGCCCAAGGCGTACTGTGTCCTAGGCACTGGCACGAAGCGACTGAGCGAGCTCGACCAAAAAGCGCAGTCGCCATCGTGTGGCCGCCCAGTGAGTTGCCACGTTTTTCAAGACGTTGGCCACGTTCATTTGCCGCTCGTACCCTGGAAATCGTGCATATCTTATTTCGATACAATCGGCGACGATCCCGTTACGCTCAATCGCAACCGGCCATCAAACGGGACCGAAGCATTGCCCTCGGCCCAATCTAAGAACGCAGTCGCCATATCTAGACATCTGACGGCCCAATAAGCCTGGGATAAACCCACGTCCAATCCTCTGGTCGAATGACCAATCCGGCGCGTACTGGATTGAGGCGCACATACTGGCAATACGCGCTAAAGTTTTCGCTGTTCCGAATCCGATGTTCAAAAAAGTTGCGCTGGAACTTCAACCGATAGCTGCGTGTGAGAAAGCGTTTCCAGCCCGTAATTAGGCCCGTAATGTCGTAGCCAAGATAGGGCGTCACTACGAGATGCAGATGATCGGGCGTCAGGAGCAACAGGTGAACACCCCATTTAGAAAGATTCTGGTAATGGCGAGCAGAGGACAGCACTGCTGAGCCGACCGGATCACGACAGAAGTGATTTTGTCGGCGCGGTTCCGCACAAATAGTCACATAGAAATCACAGCTCCAGGCAACTTCCTGCGGCAATCTTGATGTCCTAGTTCCTTTCGGAAATACATCAACTATCATTACATTATTTATGGATGTTATTCAAGTGATTCTTTCCGAAAATTTGAGTCGATAAAAAAAGCGGCGACTCACTGGGCGTGCCACACGATGGCGACTGCGCTTTTTGGTCGGGCTCGCTCAGTCGCTTCGCGCGACCTTCCCGGACTGGCAGAAGCTGAGGCCTAGCCGGACAGTCGCCGCTACCGGAAAAAAGCCATTGCTGTATCGCGACTGAGTTGTAGCTACCGGCAGGGAAATTCGCAGCCGAAAATCCAAGATGCGATCTATTTACAATCCCAACCGGTTTGACGGGATGATCCTTTTTCGTTTTGATGGCTCTTCTTATAAATGACATGGCGCCAAGACCCAAGATTCTCATCGTTGGCAGCTCGAATACCGATCTGGTTGTATTCTGTGATCGCCTTCCTAGACCGGGTGAGACTGTTCTAGGGGGAGAATTCAAGATGTTCGGCGGCGGAAAAGGTGCAAATCAAGCAGTCGCGGCAGCTCGGGCTGGGGGACAGGTAATGTTTCTAGGTGCTTTCGGCGCTGATTCCTTTGGTTCCGCCGCTCGAGATCGGTTATGCAAGGAAGGCATCAATCTCGATTACTTTCATTGTGTTCAGAACGCTCCCAGTGGTGTCGCGCTCATACTGGTCGACGGCGTTACCCGAGAAAACCTGATCGCAGTAGCGAAATCGGCAAATGAAGCGGTTGATTCGGCGATGGTTTCTGCGGCGCGCGATGCGTTTGCGCGGGCTGACGTGGTCGTCTCTCAGCTCGAAATCAGGGATGGAGCAATCGAAGCAACCGCTCGTTTGTGCCAAGAACTAAATCGCCGTTTCATTTTGAACCCGGCGCCGACGCGAACGCTCCCGAAGCAAGTCTACGAAAGCCTGTACTCGATTGTGGTCAACGAACATGAGGCTCTCGGCTTAAGCAATGAATCATCGATCGAAAAGAGCGTTGATTGGTTTTTGCGCCAGGGCTCTAAAATAGTTGTGGTAACGCTTGGGGCGGAGGGGGTGCTGTTTTCGACCGGCACGACGATCACTCGCGTCACCGCGCCGGTAGTGCAAGCGGTCGATACAACCGGAGCGGGAGATTGTTTCGTTGGCTGGTTTAGTACAGGGATAGCCGAAGGACTAAGTGTGGAGGAGGCTGTGCGACGCGCCTGCCAAGCGGCTTCTCTGGCCGTGACTAGGCCGGGCGCCCAGGATGGGATGCCGTATCGGCAAGAGGTCGTTCCTGGCTAAAGCCGTTTGTGCGTTTGGCCGGTGCGTTAACCTGTCGCCATCATTTTCGAGGGCTCGCCTGATGAAGGCATCGCTTCGTCGCTTTCGTCACTGGCTTGCTGGGCCTGGGTGTCGGCTGGCATCGCGCTACCGGAAAAGGTCCAAACGATTTTGGAGGCAGCACGGTGGCGACTGCGCTTTTTGGTCGGGCTGGGTCTATCGCTTCGTACAACCTTCCCGGACTGCCAGATACTCAGGCCCAGCCGGACAGTCGCCGCTACCGGAAAAAAGCCATTGGCCACGATGAGCGGCTCCGGCTTGACAATTCCAGAAGAAGACGACCCGGTCACCGCTACGACCACTTGTGATCAAAACGGTACAGTGTCCCATAAAGTGGCTGAGTTTGTCCAGCAATCATCGACTTAAATCCGGTTTGAAGGGAGGGTCTCTGGGGGTGGGCGCTCCGGAAAAGTGGCACAACTGCTGCTGAGTTTGCCCTGATACTAACTGCCAAGTGATCATGGCGGTTTTGCCCGAGATCCATGAAAAGAAAATTGTTCCTCCACGCCACGTTGCTTTCGTGCACGGTGACCTTTACCGCGCATCCACTCCTTGCCCAAAACAGTTCCGAACCGATCAAAGTCGGCATTCTGCACTCGCTCTCCGGTACCATGGCGATATCCGAGACTTCCCTCAAAGACGTCGCTCTGATGACGATCGAGGAGATCAACAATGCCGGCGGTGTAGCGGGACGAAAAATCGAGCCGATCGTGGTTGACCCCGCATCGAATTGGCCGCTGTTCGCGGAAAAGGCTCGACAGCTCATCAGCCAGGACAAGGTAGCTGTCGTTTTTGGCTGTTGGACCTCGGTGTCGCGCAAGTCGGTCCTTCCCGTTTTTGAGGAACTGAACGGCTTGCTTTTCTATCCCGTTCAGTACGAGGGCGAGGAGATGTCGCGGAACGTTTTTTACACTGGCGCTGCCCCGAATCAACAGGCGATTCCGGCGGTGGAGTATCTAATGAGTAAAGAAGGAGGGGGCGCGAAACGGTTCTTTCTTTTGGGGACTGACTATGTGTATCCGCGTACAACCAATAAGATTCTGCGCGCTTTCTTGCATTCCAAAGGTGTTCAGGATGCCGACATAAACGAAGTTTATACCCCGTTCGGTCACAATGACTATCAAACGATCGTCAACGACGTAAAAAAATTCGCTCAAGGCGG
>DATNNZ010000316.1:0-13294 GCA_035601575.1 Chthoniobacterales bacterium | reverse complement strand
ATTTTTACCTTGCCGTTACTGGCCTTGGCGAGTTTCTCGGCCTGTTGAGCAAACTCGTCCCAAGTGGTTGGAACCGTAAGCTGGTATTGATCGAAGATTTTCTTGTTATAGACGATGGCCATTGGTCCGATGTCTTGCGGAATTCCGAAGACCGCCTTTCCATCCGGCGACACTTGTCCCCAAGTCCAATCTACAAAATACGATTTGGCGTCATTCGCACCGTATTGCGAGATATCAGCCAAGCCATCGGTTGCGATGAATGAGGGCAGAAAAATCGTACTCGATTTGCACTACGTCGGGCGCTCCGGATCCAGCTTTGAGTACGGTCTGCAGCTTCTGGTACTCGGCTGGGCCGCCACCGACATTGTTCACATGTACTTTGATATTGGGGAAGGCCTGCTCGAATTCTTTTACTACCTGGTCTAACCCAACCACCCAGGACCAGACCTCCAGAGTAATCTGACCGTCCTCTACTTTGAACTTACTATAGTCAGGCTCTTTGTAGTTATTGGATTGAGCAGAGACGGGCAGCAGTGGTGTTGTGACTAATGCGAGCAAAACCAAAAGACCGAGGAAAGGCTTGTGGCACTCGGAACGAAACGTTGGCCGAAAGACCGGCGGAATAATTCTGGGGGAAATAGCCATATAACTGGGAATGGTCCGATTTTGCTGAGGAATGCGGCTAACCTGGTTGACGCATTGCCGCCCGACATCTGGTGAGCCGGCAATCGAGGATCATCGGTTGCGTCTCATCGATCACTTTCTACGGACCGGCTCGAATAATGGTGAGCGTAGAAATGACGGCAAAGAAACATGGATACAATGTCATGCTTTCGGAGCTGCCCGAAGTGAACCTGAAAGAGGTTCGGCGTTCGATCGACGAACTCTGCGACCGCCAGGTGGATGGTATCGTGTTTCTGATCCCTCTCCAGCTCGAGATGGATTTCATTCGCAGTATTTGCCAAGAGGTCCCGTTTATTGCGATCGATGTCGATCTAGGATCTCGGCTACCAATCGTGATGGTCGATCAAGACAGAGGCGCGCGCCTGGCTATCGAGCACGTGACCGACCTCGGCCATCGCCAGATAGCGTTTTGGGGACCTTCCCAGTGGCGAGCAGCCAAACTGCGTACCCGTGGTTGGATGAAAGCGTTGGAGCGGGCAAACCTCGCACCTGGGCCAATGCTGGAAGGGGATTGGAGTGCGAAGAGCGGTTATTCCGCTGCACTGGAATTGATTCGCCATTATCGATGTGAGTTCACCGCGCTGGTAACTGCGAATGATCACATGGCGCTTGGCGCGTTAAGCGCGTTTCGCGAGAACGGAGTCGAAGTCCCTGACGATATATCCGTCATTGGGTACGACGGCATGCCCGAGTCCGAGTTTTATCAGCCCTCGTTATCCACCATTTATCAGGATTTCGCTGCTCTGGGAGAGGTGAGCGTAGAGTTTCTTCTAAGGATGATCAACCAGCCCAGTACTTCGCCTCGACGTTTTATTTTGAAGCCGGTCCTGGTCCCCAGAAGGAGCACAGCGCCGCCGAACCGCCAAAGAAAAAGGAAACCACGAATAGACGCTAATGGACGCGAATAAAGGGATCGAATTCGTGTGCATTCGTGTCGATTCGCGGTTGGAAAAAAACGAAATGACGTCACGAACTCTACCCAGTACGCCAAGCCTTGGCGTTTGTTATTACCCGGAACATTTGCCCGCAGATTATTGGGCTGCCGATTTCGATTCAATGCGTGAAATCGGAATACGCCTCGTTCGTCTAGGTGAGTTCGCCTGGAGCAGGCTTGAACCTGACCCAGGTGAATACCGGTTCTCCTGGTTGGAACAAATTCTGGATCTGGCCGAGTCGAAGGGTTTATCCATCGTCCTGGGGACGCCAACTTCCGCGCCGCCGAAGTGGCTGGTTGATCAGATGCCTGACATGGTTGCGGTTGACGCAAATGGGCAACGGAAGGGATTCGGTTCGCGTCGTCATTACTGTTTTTCGCATCTCGGTTATCGAAAGGAATGTGCACGCATTGTAACGAGGTTAGCCCAAGCTTTGGGCGAACATCCGGCAATTGTCGCCTGGCAGACGGACAACGAGTTTGGTTGCCATAGTACAATCCTGAGCTATTCGGATGCAGCTCGCATCGCCTTTCGAGTCTGGCTGAAAAATCGATATAGATCGATCGATGAGCTAAATCAGGCTTGGGGGAATGTTTTCTGGAGCATGGAGTACCGGACCTTCGACGAGATCGAGCTTCCGAATCTTACGGTCACAGATCCTAATCCAGCGCACGAGCTCGACTACCGTCGTTTCTCCTCGGACGAGGTCGATACCTTCAATCGGCTCCAAGTAGACCTCATTCGCCAGTATTCGCCAGGCAGAGCGATTCTTCACAATTTCATGGCGACCTTCTTGGACTTTGATCATTTCAAGGTTTCTCAATCGCTGGATGCAGCGAGTTGGGATTCTTATCCGCTAGGGGCGCTCACCCGGCTGAAGGTGCCGGAAGCGCACAAAGCTCGCCAGCTTCACCTGGGTGATCCCGATCTCGCTGCTTTTCACCATGATCTTTACCGAGCCTGCGGCAGAGGTCGATTCTGGGTGATGGAGCAGCAACCCGGGCCCGTGAACTGGGCAGCCTACAATCCCGCTCCCCATCCCGGCGCGGTTCGCCTTTGGACCCACGAAGCGATTGCCCATGGCGCGGAAGTCGTCAGCTATTTCTGTTGGCGGCAAGCGCCTTTTGCTCAGGAACAGATGCACTCCGGGTTGAACCTGCCCAATCGGGAACCTGACCTCGGAGCATTCGAGGTTCGTCAAGCGGCGAATGAACTTTCCCAGCTCGATTTTGCGCCGTCAATTCCGGCCGAAGCCGCACTGCTCTACGACTACCAAGCCGCATGGACACTCGCTATTCAGCCGCAAGGGGAGAACTTTGATTACTTCACGGTAGTCCTGAGCTTCTATCGAGCGCTCAGAAGATCTGGTCTGAATATCGATATTCTCGCGCCGGGCGGGTTAGACGGTTACAAACTCGTGGTCATTCCGCCACTGCCAATTGTCTCTCCGAGCCTGGTCGAGTCGCTCAAAAAATTTAAGGGCCAGGTTCTGATCGGTCCGCGGACGGGATCCAAAACGCCAGATTTTCAGATCCCGGTAGAACTCCCTCCCGGTCCACTCCAAGGGATTATACCGATAAAAATCGTTCGGGTAGAGTCTTTCCCGGATTTTGTTTCGCTCCCTTTGGTCTGGAAATCCGTCAATTACCAATGCTATTCGTGGCTCGAACACATCCGCACTGAATTGCAGCCGTTCGTTCAACTCACAGACGGACACGGAATCGCTTACCGGAATGGCAACATTACCTATCTAGCAAGCTTGCCGGAACAATCTTTACTGGACAAAATAGTTGAGAACCTTCTCAACGAAGAAGGACTCAGATTCAGCGAAATACCTTCGGGCGTTCGCGTTCGCACCCGCGGCCAACATCGATTCTTCTTCAACTATAATCCTGAACCGGTGAGGTTGAATTTGCCGCCGGAAACAAAATTCGTTCTTGGTGGTGACGAAATGCCGGCGGCGGGGGTCACAATTATAGAACGGGGCTAGCATCGAAGACCAGCGCTAATGGGACCGGGCCAACATGGAAGACCAGCGCCAATTCGGATAGCGCCGAAGGCGAGCTTCAAGATAGCCTGGGGTGTAGTCCCAGGAACAGGCATTCGGAGCGATCGAGCGCTGAAAGCGCGTGACAGCCACATACGCACATCATGCCGTATATTGTCAGGGGTGTTGTATTTGATAAACGACACCTTCGGGACCAGTAGCGTGTTGAATCGCACCTTCTGTGCGGGCCGTTGGGGGGACGGTGGCGCAGGCGATTCGAAATTACAATGTCGTGTTTGAAGAACCGCCGGAAACGCGGGTGAGAGTCGGCTACGCCTGGTCCCGGGTTCATCAGGAGCTTTGGGTGCGGTTGGTGCCGCGACGGTGAAGCGGTGGTCAGTAGTCGGTTATCGGTAGTCAGTAATCGTTGATTGATGGCCGCGAAATAGATGAAACGTTCTGGGTGAGGCTCCGGCCGAACCGAAAATCGGCGCGTAGCATACCCCTGGCGTCGGAGGGGCGTTGCTTGCGACGCCCAGAAAATGACCGTGCGTGCCCCGAGGAATCGAGCCCATCAATCCGTCCGTTTCATTTTCGCCATGGGTCGCTCCCGGGAGCCGCGAGCGACTCCCCTCCGAACCGATGGGAGCTTCAAACGCATGGGATAGCGGTGATCCGACGCATCGGGGCTTGCCTTTACGATTTTGGCAGCGGGCTTCCCAACAAACCGGAGGAAAGCTCCCGCTTAAGCAGCAATTGATCTTGTTTAATCGGGAATTCAGCGTAATACTTGGTCCATTAAGTAGTATTACTACAGATTCCGGCGACCTTGCCGGCTCCCGATTAAGCCATGAAAAAGAATGCTCTCCTGGCTGTCCTAGCTTTGGCAGCCGTATTATTCCCCGCCTTTGGTGAAGGTGCCGGTAAAAAACTGCGCATCGTCTTTTGTCCTCCGAACATGAAACATACCTGGAACGTGGCAGCGGCCAGGGCGGCCGAGGCCGACGCAAAGAAGCTTGGCATCGAGATCATTGTTCAGGACGGCCAAGGCAATTCGCCGAAGCAATCGAGCGATCTGCGCAACGCTGTCAACCAAGGTGTGGATGGCATCGTTCTCGGTGCGAACGACGTCCACGCGCTCGTGCCCGCCGTGAATGATGTCATTGCTGCAGACATTCCGATCGTGACGTTTGACCGCTATGTCGAAGGTACGACCAAAAAGGTGCCGTTCTTCGGCCTGGATAATGTCGCCGGTGGAGCACTGCTGGCGAAGTATGTGATCGACAAATTCCCCAATGGCGCAAAAATTTTCTTTCTAACGGGGCAACCAGGTAGTAGTCCGGCAATCGATCGGGCGAAAGGGATTCACGACACGCTGAAAGCTGCCGGCGATAAATATCAGATCGTGGCGGAACAGACCGGTAACTGGATGCGCGACCAAGGGCTCACCGTGACGCAGAATATGTTGACGTCTTTTGGAAATACGCCGGATGCCATCATTGCCTCCAATGACGATATGGCTTTAGGCGTCCTCCAGGCCCTGGAGCAAGCCGGTATCCCGGAAAATAAGGTAGTGGTGCTCGGCTGCGACACCACGCCCGAAGCTCTGGCCAAAATCAAAGACGGCGCGCTAGCCGGCTCGGTCGAATTCCCGCTCAAACAGGTGACCATGGCCATCGATGCTATCGTCGCTCACATCCGCGAAAACAAGCCGGTTGAAGGCAAACTTCTGGATCCTATCCTGATCGAAAAATCGAATCTTACTGCTGCGGAACGCTACGCGGAACTGAAATAGCGGGGGCCGTACGTTAGCGGAACAAGTTCCACAAAAGATCGCAAAGACGGATTTTGAACAGGAGGTCACAGAGGTCACAAAGAAGAGAGAGGTCGTTGCAGCGGAACTGAAATAGCGGGACCGTACGTTAGCGGGACAAGTTCCACAAAAGATCGCAAAGACGGATTTGAACAGGACATCACAGAGGTCACCAAGAAGAGAGAGGTTGTGGCTGCGGAACGCTACGCGGAACTGAAATAGCCGGGGCCGCACGTTAAGGGAACAAGTTCCACCAAAGGTCGCAAAGACGGATTTTGAACAGGAGGTCACAGAGGTCACAAAGAAGAGAGAGGTCGTTGCTGCGGAACGCTACGCGGAACTGAAATAGCGGGGGCCGCATGTTAAGGGAAGATCCACCAAAGGTCGCAAAGACGGATTTGAACAGAAGGTCACAGCGCGGCATAGCCGCAACCACATATGGCGATTGTATCGGCGTATCGGCGTGGTAAAGCCTCTTTCGCCCGAGAGGAATCCTCGCGAAAATGCGCGAAGTTCAACGTCAGCATTACAAAGATCACCAAGAAGAGAGAGGTTGTCCAGAATACAATCAGGAGGCTGTAACTTTTGAAGAATGAGAGGGCTTGGTAAAAAAGCGGAACCCTTCCTCGAGATCTTTGCGACCTCTTTGTTTAAGAATCTTTCTTTGCGACCTCCTGTTTGAGTCGTTACGGCGCTCATCGATGAAAACGACTCGACGCAGGCTCCTCTAATTCCTTGGTTTCGCCGGTGCCGAAATCAATGGAGAAAATGAGGAATGTCTCCAAATAAGGTGAATCATGACCGATGCCGGCAAGCGGAGCCGCATCGATCCGAGTGTGCGGGGAAGGTTTGTAGGTAAAGGCAGGGCAAGCTCGAAGATGTTCCTAGCCAAGTGCCGTTTGCCTGGCTGCGACTCGTTGCTGTATTTGGTTTCAAGTCCAACCTTTAGCGATCGTCACTTTCTTGGCGTCCCTGTTTTCCTCGGTGCAACGCTCGCCTCAACCTCGCGGCGGCAGACGTTATCAACGCCTGATGGCGGGTGCACGTCCTCTCGCGGTTCGAGCGCGACTGCGTCTAAGGCAAAAGCGTGCTCGCCGGGGGCATGGGGAGAGATTTTCTTTGGGACTGAAAGAAATCGGTCGAACGAACTCCTTGCCACAGTGAAGTTATCAGTTATAGACGTCACTTAGCGGCGGTGTTCTTGTCGAAAGTTTGCGATAGCACCGCAAGACCATGCTCGCCGAAGAACAGAGTAGTTCACCAGCAGTTGTGCCGCCAGATCCAGTCTCGCCCAAAGTCCCGGTGCTTGCCGGGAAGGAAATTACGAAAGCTTTCGGGCCGGTTAAGGTCCTGGAAAACGTTACTCTGGATGCTTTTGGGGGCGAGATCCACGCAATCGTTGGCGAGAATGGTGCTGGCAAATCGACCTTGATGAAGATTTTTGCCGGCCTGCTTGATCCGACGTCCGGCGAGGTTCGTTTCCGCGGCGAAGCAGTCGAAGCTGGTAATCTTCGCCGAATGGAGCAACTTGGCGTGCGTTTTATCCACCAAGAGCTCAATCTCGCCGAGGATCTACGGGTGGTTGAAAATCTCTTTCTCGGAGAGGAACCGCGTCGCGGTCTTTTTCTCGATGAAGGGCGGATGCGCGCGAAAGGAAAAGAGGTATTAAGACGGGTCGGGGCAGACGTTGATTTAGATGCGCGAGTATCTGCTCTCCGCATCAGTGAGAAGCAGTTGGTTGAGATTGCTAAGGCGATCTCCCAGCAAGCGACTGTTTTAATTCTAGATGAACCGACGGCTGTTCTTACGCAACGTGAGGCCGACCGCTTGTTTGAAATCATAGAATCGTTCGCAGCGGAAGGCGTCTCAATTCTTTACATCTCGCACCGGCTGGAAGAGGTCAAACGGCTCGCAACCCGAATCAGTATTTTGCGTGATGGCCGCTTGGTCGCAACGCGCCGAGCGACCGAACTGGCGCCGAGCGAAATTGTTCGGCTGATGGTCGGTCGCAGTCTGCAGGATTATTTCCCGCCCAAAAAATCTGCCAGTAATAACCAAGTAGTGCTGGAAGTACGCCATCTGTCGGTACCTGGCTATGTCAACGACGCTTCCTTTGAATTGAAGAAGGGAGAGATTCTGGGTTTCGCGGGCCTGGTCGGTGCTGGGCGGACTGAACTATTTGAAGGCTTGATGGGACTGCGAAAGACAAGCTCTGGGACGATTTCCAGAGATGGCCAGCCAACGCGATATACGGATTATCGCCAGGCGGTCGCTCAGCTGCGTGCCGTGTATTTGCCTGAAGATCGCAAAGGAAAAGGGTTGGTCGTCTCGTTCGATGCTCCGACCAATTATTCGTTGCTTGGATTGGACCGATTTGGTTCTTGGTTCGTTGATCATCGCAAGGAACGCAATTCTTTTCGGAAAGCAGTCGAGCAGTTTAAGATAAAGATTTCAGATTATTCGATGCCGGTCGCCCGACTGAGCGGCGGAAATCAGCAGAAGGTTGTACTAGCCAAAATCCTCACGATTGATCCGGAAATCATTATTTTTGATGAGCCGACTCGCGGGATTGACGTGGGCACCAAGGCGCAGATTTATCAGTGGATTGGGAGGATCGCAGAAGAGGGGCGTTCGTGTGTCGTGATTTCGTCGGAGCTTTTGGAGATTATTGGTATATGCCATCGGGTAATTGTGATGCGATCGTCTCGGATCGTTGCCAACCTGGAAGGCGACTCCATCAATGAAGATCTGATCATGCTTTATGCGACTGGAGTTAATCCGGCAAAACCTTATTTGAGTTCATGAATTCGGCAGAGTCGATCGAAGCGAGTGCGCGAGAGCAGAGGGGATTTGAATTGAAAACCCTCGGACGATGGGCGCGTGAGGGAGGACCGCTCATTGCGTTGCTTTTGTTGATTATCATAGGGCAAATCCTGAACCCGAATTTCCTCAGATGGGATAACGTCACGAACGTTCTGACCCGTAGCGCCTTTGTTGGAATCATTAGCGTTGGTGCGACCTTTGTCATCGTCACCGGTCAGATCGATTTAAGTGTTGGAGCAATGGCGGCCTTTATTGCTGGGCTGATGATCATTGTGATCAATCGGCTGGCTGAGTTTGGGTTGGGGCAGGAGTTGGCGATCGTTGCCGGGATGGTGATCGGCCTGGTGGTCGGCCTGATCAGCGGCTTGGCGAACGGGATCTTATCAACCATCGGAAAAATCGACTCGTTTATCGTGACGCTCGGAACGATGGGCATTTTTCGGTCGTTGGTGACCTTTCTGGCCAACGGCGGAACGTTGACGCTCGACTCCCGGGTTCGCGAGACCTATCGGCCCGTATTCTATGATTCTTGGCTCTATGTCCCGATTCCAGTCTGGGTCCTGGCTGCAGTGGTAGCGGTCGGATGGGTGGCGCTCACCAAGACCCGCTTCGGTCGCTATTGCCGAGCGGTTGGATCCAACGCCGAGGTCTCACATTATTCGGCAATTCGGGTGAATCGTATTCGGGTGGTCGCCTTTATCGTTCAGGGATTCTGCGTCGCGCTGGCCACACTTCTCTATGTTCCGCGACTGGGTTCCGCTTCTTCTTCGACTGGAGTTCTTTGGGAACTGGAGGCGATCACGGCTGTTGTGGTCGGAGGAACCGCTCTCCGCGGCGGATCCGGACGCGTCTGGGGATCAATCGTCGGAGCGTTAATCCTCACTCTGATCGGCAACATCCTGAACCTAACCAGTCTGATTAGCGTTTATCTTAACGGCGCTGTTCAAGGGATTATCATTTTAGGAGCTGCCTTGCTGCAGCGCACTAGCAGGACGCGTTAATCACCCCCAAAAAATGACAAAGTTAACTAAATACCTCGGTTTGGCGCCACTGTACGCGGCCGGCCTTATTGCCGGTTCCGCGATGGCCCAAGAAACAATCAAGATCGGTGTCTCCATTCCCTCTGCTGATCACGGCTGGACTGGCGGCGTAAATTACTTCGCCGCAGAGGCGAAAAAGCGGATAGAATCAACCTATAAAAATGTGCAGGTCTCGGTCGTGACCGCCACCAGTGCGAGCGACCAGGCGAACAGCCTTGAGGACCTCGTGGCCACTCAACAAATTAAGGCCCTCGTGATCTTGCCATACGAATCCGCGCCTCTCACTGATCCAGTGCGCCAAGTGAAGAAGAAAGGTGTATTTGTGACCGTGGTCGATCGTGCTCTGACCGATTCGACAATTCAGGACCTCTATGTCGCCGGTGACAATCCAGGAATGGGCAAAATCGCCGGCCAATACTTCCTCGATAAATTAGGTGGCAAAGGAAATATCGTGGTACTGCGCGGTCTACCGACCGTGATCGACAATCAACGCTTTGATGCCTTCATGGCCAAAATCAAAGGGTCGGAAATCAAAGTGCTCGACTCCAAGTATGCAAATTGGAATCGCGATGATGGATTCAAAGTCATGCAAGATTTCCTGACCCGGTTTCCTCATATTGATGCGGTTTGGGCTCAGGACGACGACATCGCCCTCGGTGTCCTTGATGCTCTGCGTCAGGCCAAGCGAGAGAAAGAGATGTGGGTGGTTGGCGGCGGCGGAATGAAAGAAATGGTCAAACGGGTAATAGACAAGGATCCGCAAACGCCGGTCAATATTGTTTACTCGCCCAGCATGATTGGCGTCGCGGTCGAACTCACAGCGTTGCACTTCGTAACCAAGCTGCCGATGAACGGCACTTACATTGTGGATTCTCCGCTAGTGTCGCCCGAGAACGCGACGCAGTACTACTTCCCGAGTTCGCCCTACTGATAAGTGGGACACTGAAGATAGGAAAAGCGCTCCGTTGCGATAAAGGCCGAGTGACCCCGCGGCCCCAGGTGCGCGATCCGTAAAAGACCGCGCTCCCGATCTTGCATACCATGCGAATGAGTTCGGGAGCTTGCCTTCACCGGCAATGGTTTCTGGCATCTCTCTGTCAGCGAGCTACGGTATGCGATGCCAGTCTCTCCCGATACCTGGACGAACTTTGCCGTCGTTGCGCTCCTCGTCTCATTGGTCCCGGGCCCCGCGTTTATCATAGTGCTGTCGACCGCGTTGCGGCGGGGATTTCGGTCAGCGCTCTATGCTAACGCTGGTGTAGTGGCGGGCGACGCGATCTATTTCTTCTTCACTGCGCTCGGACTTGGATCGCTGTTGGCCGCCTCGTATTGGGCGTTCACGTTCGTCAAGTGGCTGGGCGTTACCTACCTGATTTATCTAGGCTTGCGTTCGTTGCTTTGTCCCGCGAGCGAGATCGTCGGTGAAGACCAAAGCACAGGCCGAAAGGCGTTCGTTACTGCGATTACCGTTCAACTGGCAAATCCGAAACTGTTACTCTTCTTGGTCGCGTTGGTCCCGCAGTTTATCGAGATTGGACGACCGGTGGCGGCCCAATTTGCTATCTTAGGCGGAACCTTCATGCTTTCAGACGCGATCGTTTATTTGATTATTGCGATGTTCGCTGTACGCGCTCGACCGCTCCTGGCCAAGCCCTGGGCAGCACGTACAACCAGTCGAGTCACCGGACTCGCGATGCTTGGAGCCGCAGTTCGAATTGGCTCAGAACGTTGAATCAAAAGCCGGACTATCAAGCGCCGACATCGCCGGGAACGCCGGGGACGCCGAGAGCGGTGGAAATGCCGCGCTACCTCGAACGGTAGGGCGAAAAACCTCGGCGCTTTGGGTATGCTACGCTCTTCGTCATGCATCCCCATGCGCCGGGTTTGAGCCACGTCCCAGCGTCGTCATGCAAATGTTTGAATTCCAAGTATCACGATTGGCGTGACAGGCCCGATCGTTTCATCATCAAATCTCCAGCTTCGAAGGCGGTGTCGAAAAGGCGAAATCGATATAAACGAAAACCCGGCGCGAGATCGGCTGGTAAATCAGATCCGAGATTGGCCCTATGGCGGAGAATTGATAGAGACTGGGCGTTTTCTGTTCAGAAGCGCATAGCAGCAGGCACGGCTCAAACCCGGCGCATGGGGATGCATGACCAAAGGCCGGACCACCCAAAGCGCCGAGGTTTTCGCCCTACCGTTCGGGGGTAACGCGGCATTCCTAACGCTGCCCGCGTTACCGACGCTATCGGCGCTACCGGCGTCCGTACCCGGCGTTCAAACCGCATTCCAGGTGTCCCGGATAAACCGGTATCCTTCAGTCACCACGTCGTCCGGTTGTTTGAAAAAATCGCGCCAGACTCGAGTCGGTTCTACCAACTCCGGAAGCGCTCTTCCGAACGCCTCGATGGTTAGCCAACCATTATATCCGCTCGTTTTGATTGTGCGAAAGACGGCCGGGAAATCGATATGACCGCGTCCGGGTACTCCGCGGTCATTGTTTGCCACGTGAATATGGGCTATTTCCGCAGCGTTTTCCCTAAACGCCTTTGGGAGGTTTTCTTCTTCGATGTTTGCATGGAAAGTATCGAACATGGCCTTGAAATTGGGATGAGCAACGCGACGGACGTAAATAGCGGCGGCTGCGGTGGTGTTCAGAAAGTAACACTCAAAACGGTTTAGAAACTCAATGGCAAGACACACGCCTTGCCGTTGCGCCTCATTTGCCGCTTCCCGGTGAACATCGGCGGCGAGTTTGAATTCTTCTTCGGTCGGCCCGGTGCCTGAGAATACCCCCAAGGCCTGATGAAACGGCCCGCATAATATGTCTGCCCCCAGAATGGCGGACTGGCGAACGATCGTCTTTAGTCGTTCCGATGCCGCCTTTCGGATCGCGGGATCAGGGCTGATAGCGTTGGCTTCGGGAGTTGCAACTGCGACGGTGGAAGTCTTGAGCTGCAGTTCGTCTAGCTTCTTGCGCAATTTTTGGTAATGCGCGTCTTCGCCACCGAAGATCGGGATTTCAACGCCATCGAATCCGGTCGATTTGATCTTTTCCAATTGGGGGTAGTGCTCCTCGGTCACGTGAGTGGTCCAGAGCAGCAAATTCATGCCGATTTTCATAGTTGTTCGATGGGGGGACGTTTCGCTCAGCGACAATTCATCGTAGGATTTCACCTTTCGAGCTCATTGCGTGAGTTGAATTAGCTCTATTAAAACAGGATTCGAAAAAAATTGGAGTGCGAAGGTGTATCTATTTTTGGGGATCGGGAGAGATGGCGCCCGCGCCTTCGTTCGGAGGCAGCCCATGCGCGTCAACTTAAGGGCTCGCGATCGTACGGGGAGGACTTGTCCCGGCTTGTCCGTCGTCGCGGCAAGCCCGGATTTTCGGCGGCGACTGTCCCCATTAGGGTGTTGGTTTCGCTCGAACTGAGAATTTGAGCAGGGTCGACCGTTTGGCGCCACCACAGACCGCAATCGCCATTGCTCCGCATCGCTGAGCCGCGTGCGAAACCAAAAGCCGAGGGTTTCTATCGTCTCCGATGGGGCTTGTCGGACTTTGCTGGGCGAAAATGCGTTGGGTTTTTAGCGGCGAAGCCGCGACTCAGGAAAGCCTAGGGCTTCGCCCCATAAGCGTTAACTTGTTTTGGCTTCTGCGGGTAGAACTTTTGCTCTTGTGCTTTGCGTATTCGAGGCGGCTCAGCCAGCTGAGCGGCAATGTGGGTCCAATTCTCGATTAGATAGCGTAGCGAAAGGACAGGCTGGATGGCGTGGGTGAGCTGATGAAAGGCGAACAAAAACTCTCGCCATCGACTAGCAACTGGCCTGGATTGGGAAGCTGTAGCCCCAGGGGGAAAGCGCGCTGGCATGTTGGATAAGCTTTTCGGTTAGGAGAGCGACGAATAATTTGCCATAAAGCCAAGCTTTGGCGCTTTCCTGGTCATACTTGGGTAGATGGCCGAGTTGAGCGATTTGCTTGAAGCGCTTAAAGACCAGTTCGATTTGCCAGCGG
>DATNNZ010000315.1:0-10326 GCA_035601575.1 Chthoniobacterales bacterium | reverse complement strand
CAAGTTCGTCGACGGGACCGATGAAGCGGCGTTGTTCGTCCAAGAGCGGTTCTACTTCGGAGGTAAAATATTCCTGATGCTCGCGATACGGGAACACCTTTCCGGCCAACAGACACGGCACGTTCGCCTTGCGAGCAGCCGTTAAAGCAGTGTGAACATTCTTTTCGGGTGCGATTCTGCTTAGGCATACCGTGTAGTTAGCTTTCTGCGCCGGACGTCGCATTAGCGAGGGGACACCGTTCTCAATTGGTGCCAGCAGGAGCATCGAGTTCGGGCAGCTCCGTCTTTGTGAAGGCGAGACGCAAAGTAGACTCGTATACTTGCGGGGTAACGTGAAAATCCAAGATGGATAAAAGCTCACTGGTAGGTGCAAAGTCACCAAAAGCGGCCGATCATCCTCGGGTAGGTATTCATAAAAATCAGCTCCGTGCATATGGATGAGACTAGGGTCATATCGATCGACCACCTCTGATATGATCTGGCGGAGCCGGTGATAGGTTTCGTTTCGAAGCTTGGAGGTAATCTCGCCCGGAATCGGGGGAGAACTGATCAGCACGCCGGCGATCCGGGATTCCGGGGGTGCTACAACGATCGATTCATGACGGTGCTGAACAAGGGACTCGTCCAAACGCCGTAAGATCTGCTCAGCACCACCCACGGAATCGCTGCCAACCCCGGCAAAAGGATAAGCAATGTTCAATACGCGCAAGTTCATGGCGTCATCCGACATGGTTTTCACTCGATGCGCGTGCCGCGAGCTCCCGCCATTCTGCTCCGCTAACACCCCAGTCAAATCGCTCGTAAAATAGCGACCCCCGATGGGGTGGAGAATGAAAATTGTACTTCGGCGCGAGTCGAAAGCGCTCAATGTCAGTTGGAAAGGATTCCAGGACCTTAGCCTGTGACCGATAGACGGTGAAGGCGACCTGTTTCAAATATCGTTCGCTTGTCGAGAGCTTAACGGTCAAGCAGTCCAGTGCCCCGCAATATTGTAGGAATTGACTGGTAGCAAACTGACCATTATTGCCATGGTAGAGGCACATCTCAATCAGCAGCGGTGAATCTTTCTCTATCAGGTAAGCAGCTTGATGAACCGAGAACGCAGTTGAATCATGGTCCGGATGGCCCCCTTCGTACGCTGGAATGATAACAATGTCGGGACGCAACTCCCGTAAAAGTTTGGCGGCAACCATAATCAGTCGAGGCAGCTGAAAGGTTGTACCCTGGTCCGGAATCCCCAGTCGAATAACGTGGCCTGTCGGGATCCGAAGAAGCGCGGCGACCTGGTTCGACTCCCTTCGTCGTCTGCGCTGGAGTGTCGCGCGATTTTTGCCGAGCTTGACGGGTGCCCCATCGGTTACGAAGACCATGAAGCAAGCAGCTCGAAATCGGGTCAAAATGGAAAACGCCCCAATGACTTCGTCGTCGGGATGAGGCGCAAAGACTATAACTCGGCGGGGCGGCGCGAACTTGCCGCTCTGTTGTGAGATAATGAACTGTGCCCGGTTCATAATTAGGGCGATTTCATTCTGTTGGCTTCGCTGTACCGATTGGAGGATAGCCTCTCATAAGCTTCGAAAATGCGACGTGAAAGCCATCAATGGTACCGACATCGAGGTAGTCTGATCCCTCTTGGATGCCATATGCAGTGCCACCCAGCGCCAGCCAGGTATTAATTAAGGTCCCAAGAAATTCATCTTTTCTTTCGCGCTCGACCCAAAGCTGGTATAGGTCCCGGTAGATTGCAGTGTTCATTTTGATTGCACCCCAGATCCAGTTAGTCATTGCGTTCTGCTGTTTAACCTGGATCAGCTCGACTTTTCCTTTTCTATTAACCACAACGGCGTCAAAATGTTCGGGTGCCGTCACGGGGAATAGAAGAAACGAGAGGACGTTGTCGGGCAGGCGCCGGAAACCATCGGTAGGAAACCAGACTGTATCAGGCAACCCAATCAAGACCTGCTCGGTATCAGGAATTAACTCGATTGGCCGAAAAACGGCGTCGCATAGACCAAGCGGCTCGGGCTGTATCAAATAGACGAAGAACGCTTCGTTCCGGCCGGAGCCGTGATAGCGAATAATATCGCTCTTGTTCGGAGCAATAACAAAACAGATTTTGGTTGCGCCTCCGATCATTAAGCGTTCGACGATGAAGTCGCTAACGGCACGCGGTTTTTTCTGTCTCTCTAGTTGATCAAATCCAATTGGTAACAACTCTTTGGAAAAAGCCAGAGGTTGAATCCGTTTTCCTTCGCCAGCGGCTGGAATAATACCCCACATATTTCAATGCGCTTCCTTTACAAATGCTTGATTATTTCTTCAAATTCACGAGCACGATGTTCTGATGTGTGCTGAGCTAAGGCACGTCTGCGGCCTGCGGCCCCGAGGCCGTTCAAAGCGTCTGCATCCAAAAATAAGGCGTCAACGACGTCGACTCTTTGTTTGACCAGCAAAATCTCCTCATCCGGCCTGAAAAATTCTTCTATTCCAGACCAGTGGTCTGAAAGGATTGGGGTCTGGCACGCGGCCGCTTCGAATAAGCGCCCAGACGGGCAAAAGCCCATTTCTGCCATCGAGGGGCGGGTTATGTTTAGCGTTAGATCTGAGGAGGAGAAAAACCGCGGATGTTCGGATGGTGGTAGATGCCGCACGAAATGAATGTTCGGAGCCCATGGGAAGTCCTTAGGGTAGAGGGCGCCGCCGATCAGGAATCGTTTGAAAGGAAGCGCGCAAGCGGGTTCGACAAGCAAATGCTCCAGAGCGGTTTGCCGATCACTTGCGAATGTACCTAGATAGGAAAGGCTTGCAGCGTAGGTTTCGCTTCGCTCCGACGGACGATGGACCTCGGGGTCGACATGCCCATACAAAGTTGCTACCTCTCGTGCACCCAAAAGCCGTTTCAACAGTAGTGGTGCGCTGCCGCCGGTGAAGCTTAATACGAGATCAAACCGGCGAAGTCCATTCTCCGGAATGTAGGCCACGTTTCCCGTCTGTTGGTATTCGGTTAAGGTGATTGGAGCATCTAGGTCGTAAAAGACCTTCAGGCCTTTCGTTGCCTCCAACGATAGATCATTCGCTGGTAATGCATCGGGGCAGAAGGAAGTGATTATCACGGCGTCCGCTTGCGCCATGGCGGCTCGCGCTCGCTCTTTTATTTGGGTCCAATCCTCGTATAGAATCAGCTCGCCGTCCGTCCACATCGTAAGGTCCCGATTCTGAGCGTAGTATGGCACGTTGCGTTCAAAAAAGAGAATTTGATGTCCTCGCTTGGCGAGGGCCCGGCAGAGACCCCGCCATAAGGTCGCGTGCCCATTTCCCCATGAAGAGCTAAGAGTAAGTCCAAAGACAATTATTCGCATCGATCGACCGGGGCTTGGGCGGTTGCCTCTGATAAGATCGCGTCTGCAGGGTGGTGCGATCGCACAGAAAAAAGGACGCCTGGGCGCCACATATAAGCGTCGACGCAGTTAACGCTGGTGAAGTGGCTTTCGGCCCGCAGAGTGGCGATCAAAGGAGATTGGGCTGTTCACATCCCGGGTTTAGAGCCATTCGGGTGGAGTTTTTGAGTTCAAGAATCCATTTTACCCTGACGTTGATGATACAGCGATGGCGATGCTTGCGCTGAACGCAGCAAATCCTTCACCTGGAGCCATCGTGTGGAGGAGTATCGGGTGGCTCATGGGTTTTCAGTGCCGCGATAAGGGATGGGCGGCGCGCAGGAAAATGAAGCAAAGCACGAGCGGCGCTGAGCCCTCAGCCGGCTTTCTTAAGCGCGTCCGTTGCTGTCTCCTGGCAAACGGTCTTGCGCTGCCGCCTCTTCTGCGATTCTATCGAGCACTTTTTCGGGTGCTACATCCCGCTTGAGCTCCGCCAAATCCGAGGCGCTGCCTTCCTCGACCCCGACTTTTTCTGCGATACGCGAAACCAGCTGGAGCAGACGTGTAACCTCGTGCTCGGCTAAGAGACTGATCTGCATGGCTAAGTCGGCCCTCGCTTGTTCTATGGCGCTCATGCGGTTTTGAGAGATAAGAATGAATGTGGAGAGAAAAATTGCCTCCACCGATGCGAGCATCGCAAGCACAACAAAACTCGGATCGAAGGGACGTATACCGGCCCACCCGAGATTCACGATCACCCAAAGCCCGAAGAAAGCCGCGTGAATGTAGACGAACGGAATACTTCCCGAGAAGCGGGTAATCGCGTCGGCCATCTTCTGTTGGGTGCTCGCGCTCCGTTCCTCACTCCTCCGTTTCTCGAGTAGAGTCTGGATATTACGCGTGAGTACCGCATTCATTCCGGATTCGTTTTTGCAAGAGGTGCTGTTATTGCTCACTTGAGGCTTAGGTGTTTACGAGGAAGAATTTGCGCCCGGTTGTCTCACGCCCGCAGTTCGTGGCTCGTTCCGAAGGTGGCTGTATAGAGTGGCACCGGGCGCTCGACCTAACGTGCCCTGATGCCTGAAGCTGGGAAATATACCGCAGACTCAAACCCGAACTTCATCAGCAAGTTTGTTAGTGGGAGGTGTAACATGTCCATTAGTTGGAACATTGAGAAACTTTCCACCGGACTTTATCTGCAGCGGCGGACGGGCTAAGGCTCCTCGACTTTTTGTTCTACTTCGTTTTCGTCACCTTCGGTCTTGTCGGAATCAATGTCTTTAGTGTCGACATCCTTGCTGCCGTCCTCATCCTCATCGCCTGGCTTGATAGTTTCCCCTTCTGGGTTCATGTCCTCTAGTTCGGGACCCCTTCGAAAGACGGCTGCATTGAAACGAAGGAGAATGAACAGAAGTACCGAGCGTTCACTGAATCACCAGGAGGCGCTCAGGGCAAAAAATCTGTTATGAGGATCGGAACTGGACAGGCAAGAACGTTGTACGACGAAGGAGCCAGCTACGGAAGATCATCAAGTCCGATAATCTAGTTCAGGTCGGCAGGTTCATTGTAGGGCACGGGATCGAGCTATTCAGGTTGCTTTATTCTCGCCGAAGGCGCGGTGTTGAATGATCCCCGGTACCTGATCGACCGTTCAGGCGCGGCAGAGAACCGGGAAGAGGGTTCGATTGGCTCTTCCCGGTCACGGGTTCGACTGGCGAAGCGAAATTTTCTCCGAATGGGAAAATCGATCCGACACCTGCGAATTCGCGGCCGATTTGAACAGCGGACGGGTATTGTTCCAAAAATCATTGGATCTGCACTACCGAGCTAGCGCGACGGAACTACGGTCCGGCGAGGCAAGCAGTGGAAGAAGCGATAGAGGCACCAAAAAAGGATTCGTCCGCAATAGCGGCACCGAAACGGAAGAGCGCAATCGAACCTGCGAATTCAAGGACGTTGTCCTAGAGTAGCGCATTATCGCTGGACGCCTCGGCGAAATGGTTCATCCGGGATTTGCCGGCCGGATAATCCGCAATCTAAAATTTGTATTTTAGCCCCAAAAGGAATTCGTGACCGTAGTAGGTATCATTGGCCTCGACATTGTAGTTGAAGCTCACTGACCAACTGCGGGTAATTTCGGCATTGGTGCCAACGCCTCCGACAATGCTGTCCGGATGAAAACGCGGGCTGCGGGTGGTAAATGTATTAACGCCTCCATCCAAGAAGCTGCTAGCGACTGCGTATTGGGTCTGAAGGTACTCATGACGATAACCGGCCCATATCTCATTGTTTAGCCGGACCGGTCCGAGATTAAAGGTCGCAACCAGTTTGCCTCCAACGACTGTCTGCAGAGAATCGGCGGAGCCATGCTTCACGTCCAAACCGGCGATTGATCCGGTCTCAGAGGTACCGGAGCGCCAAAGATGGTCATAGAAGATCTTACCGAAAGGCGCAATACCGATGTTGTCGGTCAATTTAAAAAGATATCCGAGTGTACCACCGACGCTTGCATCCCACCCATCGGGATAACCGTGTGCTGAGGTTCCCAACACATCTCGTTGGATGTCATAAGCGGTGTAGCCGACTGCTCCGATTGCTTCTGCATAGAGACCATCAGGCCCTCCGTATGTGGTAAACAGAACTCCGTAGCCAGAGTTTGCGCTTCCTAAGCCGCCGACAAATTTTGGATCAAGGTTGCTGTATTCGTAGCCACCTGCGATGCCAATGGCCAGCTTGGGCAAAATCTTGTAATCCGCACCAACAACCACTCCTCCCGATTGATATTTGAAACCAAGGCCATTGCCGTCTGAATCTAACTCGCCGAATTTTCCGTTCCCAATAGCGAAGAAGCCCCATTTTTGCTCTGGTATCATGGGAGGAGGCGCGACCGGATTCTTGGCTTCCTTTCCGGGTCCAGACTTCCCTTCAGCTGTATAGGTTTGGATCGTGCTTGGTACGATTTGAAGGTAATCCGAGCGGATTTCTGCCATTCGTGATTCCAGACTGTTGTAGACGGTGTGGGTGTTATCGAAGGTAATATAAGGAAGATCCGTATAGAGGTTTGGAGCGAGCTCAATCAACGCTCGGCGGACGGCCGGATTAAAGAACGCCGGATTGGAAACGTTGGGCCCCAACTCTTGATCCAATTGTGTGAGAACGAAGAGGGGCAGTGTGCCAATTGGAGCGGTCAGAACCAAGCCGGTAGGGGTACTTATGAGTGTCGATTGTCCAGTCACAATTTCTTGATCAAGAATGCGATCCAAACTGATCGCGACTTGGAGTTGATTATTGCTTGTCGGAAAAGTTTG
This sequence comes from Chthoniobacterales bacterium, assembly GCA_035601575.1. Lineage (GTDB taxonomy): Bacteria > Verrucomicrobiota > Verrucomicrobiia > Chthoniobacterales > JAFAMB01 > DASTDH01. The sequence continues at coordinate 3,641 of DATNNZ010000315.1, read as the reverse complement.
AAAAAGCGTGATCGGAGGCGTTAGCACGGTCTGCGCCGACGCGTTGTAGTTAGTCGTTAGAGCAAGCAACAATAGGGAAATTGCGACCGCTGCGAAAACTCGTTGCGGAATGGCCGACTGCTGGGCAAACTTCATGCTTTTCATATCTCTCCTTGTTTTTGACATCGCGCGAGTAGCTCGATGATCTTGAAACCATCGATCTTTTCTTTGAATAAAAGCCCGCCGAAATTGAGGGGCGCCGAAGGAAAAGAAGTCCGATGAAAGGAGCAAATACTCTTTTGGCTTTAGCGGGATCACAAAACAAGCATCCATGCGCCTCTCCGACTTCTTTGATTGGCAAAGACTATTTCGTATCCCCGCTAAATACTGGATGCCTCGACTTCAGCGTAGCGCTTATCGCCGGCTGCCGGGAAACGCCACTGAGATGGCTGCTCGCGCTACCTCAGCTTTGGCTGCCGGCTTCGCTACCACGGCTGCAGCCGATCCAGGTCGAAGCAGTTTCGCCCGTGGTTTTGTCGCGGGCGATGATTTCGTCTCGACCTTCTCGGAGCAGGACAGTTGCCGTAGAGCTTTCACATGGGCATCTGGCCTCCGGTGGCGCCGTAAATTTCTCCGGTGACGTAGCTAGCTTGATCGCTGGCCAGGAAGACGAAGATGGGGGCGATCTCAGCCGGTTGGGCGGCACGTCCGAAGACGGTCTGTGAACCGAATTGTTTGACCTTCTCTTTGGGCAAGGTAGAGGGGATAAGTGAAGCTGACGATGGCCGCTTTAGTCGATGTGTAGGCGATGAGATTCGCACTAGGATCGAACGACTGGATTGACCCGGTATTTATAATCGATCCGCCCTCTTTCATCTGCGGGAGGAGCACCTGGCAGAGGCGGAACATGGCGAAGACATTCACACGATATGTTTCCTCGAATTCATCATCAGAGATGTCCTCGAATCTTTCGTAACTCCGCTGGAAGGCGGCGTTGTTCACAAGGATGTCGATGGTCCGAACGCGTCGACGGCTTCCCGTGGCACAGCCTGGGGTACGAACCGCTCGCCGATATCACCAGGCAGGAGAACGGCTTTGCGACCGGCTTGGGTGACGAGACGTTCGGTCTCCTTGGCATCCCTATCTTCGGACAGATAAGAAATGGCAACATCCGCTCCCTCTCGTGCAAAGGCAAGGGCAACCGGCGTCCGATGCCGCTGTCTGCTCCGGTAACCAACGCGCTGCGACTCTTAAGCCGACCGGTGCCTTGTAGCTAGACTCTCCATGATCCGCCCCAGGACTCATCTCCTCTTCACTTCCGGGCGGAGGTTGTCGCTTTTCTGAATAGGGCGGCTGCTTGTAAATTTTCCGAGGATCTTCGGTACTCATGCGGTGTCTTAGTCCATGTCGGTTTTCAATCCGTTCGTTCGTAGCGGAGCGTGTGGCCGCGTCTTTCACCTGAGTTTTGCCGATGAGCGAAACTGAATTCGCTTGCTGCACGGGAAACGTCGCCTGCGGTTAGCTGTGCGCCAAAAGCCAGAATGGTTTACCACTCAATCCCTGCTGGAACCAAGATATGCGCACCGGTCTCCCCGCCGCATACTTTGCCATTAAGGCGTTCTCCGAGACCGACATGACCGAGGACTTGAAAAAAATCGACGTTCCGACGCTGATCCTGCACGGAGACGTTGCGGGAAGCGCATTTAGAGCCTCCCACGATCAATCGCCTCCCTGCTAGGTAGATAAGGACTCGATGGGCTGATTGGCAAACGCATCGGCTTCAGGTATGAGGCCGAAAAGCGCACCGGAGCATGGGTCAAAATCAAACTCCATCAAGACCAAGTTAGCACGGCAAAGACGATCACCCCCGGGCGCTCAAGAAGTTTTGGATTATAAAGTGAAATTTCATCTCTTCGTCGGCCGTCTCTGGCAGCGTAGGAACCGCAAGGGCAACTGCTTGACTCTTTTTTTAAGGTGCTAGCGGATTAGGCACATCCGCTTGCGAGCGTGGTCTCGAAGCAATTTGTAAACACTCACCTAGTAGTAAGAGACGTACTGCAATGCTCACCCGTTGCGCGGGAATTTCGCTCTTGCCTTTAGCAGTGTCCGCTCAGACTGCCCGTATGTCCGAGAGGAAAAGAGAGAGATTACGGGAAGAGCAAATTGAGAGGATTTATGAAAGAAGAACAAAATCGGAGAGCGGAAAATGCCGTATACAGCGCTCCGGGCGATGCTGCTTATGTGGCATCACACACTGCGGGTGTTGTCACGAAACGAATTTCTTGGGGAGCAATCATTGGAGGAACAATCATTGCCTTGGTTACTCAAATCACACTGAGCCTACTTGGCATCGGAATAGGAGCTAGTACGATTCACGTTCAAAGCGGCCAGACCGGGAGCAGTCTGGGCAGTGGTTCTGCCGTTTGGCTGGTGCTGACGATTCTCATTTCCCTGTTTGCTGGAGGCTATGTCGCTGGTCGGCTGGCTGGCTTTCCCACTAAGCAGGAGGGGATGCTACATGGTCTTATCACGTTTGGTTTGGTGACTCTGCTGAGCCTTTATTTTCTCACCACAGCACTAGGAGCGATTATTGGCGGGGCGGGCGCTGCCCTAGGGTCAATCCTCAACGTTGCCGGGCAGGGAATTGCATCTGCAGCTCCTAAGGTAGCAGACGCCGCGCAACAGAAGCTAGGTGAACAAGGAATCGATCTCTCTAATCTGCAGGTTCAGGCGGACGAACTTTTGCGCCAGACAGGTAAGCCACAACTCCAGCCCGAGAATCTTCAGTCGCAAGCCAAAAATGCAGTTAATCAAAACACCTCCCAGAACACCCCAGCCAACCCCACGGATCAAAACGCGGCGAGCGCTTCAGATTTGATCAACAAACTGTTCTCTCAAGGTAAGGACACGCTGGCTGCAGTAGATCGTGATGCAGCAATCAACGTGATCGTTGCGAGGACGGGTAAAAGCCGGGAGGAAGCGGGCCAAATTGTAGACAAATGGCAGGCTACTTACCAAGAAGCAAAGAATAAGCTAGAGCAGGCCAAGGAACAAGCGATCCAGAAAAGCAAAGAAGCGGCTGATGCTGCTGCTAAGGCGGCAACCCAAGCCGGACTGCTAGGAGCGTTGGCCATGGTGTTAGGAGCGGTAGTAGCTGCTGTAGGTGGAATGTCTGCTGTTCCCGGTATCGTGACTGTAAACCGTACCGTTGCTCGACACGCCTAATCCCGGGTAGTGTCCCTCTTTTGGTGTGCGGGTCGATTTTTGGCTTTGCTGTCTAACACTGAAAAGAGTTGTTCTAACGACGTTAGCGGGAGCCGGCGAGACTGTTTCCCAAAGTGGTCGGGCTCTAGCCGGGGCCGGTGTGAACGACGCGTAGACTCGCGCCCTTCTTTTTTTGGTACAGGCATAACACGACTAAGGCGATGAGTCGGTTGTCGGAAAAGAACGACTCAGGAAAGTGTTACATGATATGATCCCGACTTCGATTATCCGTTTTTGGTTTTTTGGGCTGTTTTCGTGGGTTCTGCTAGGAGTTGGGATTTACTTAAGCCACAAATGGTATCAGCGCGCCTGGAGCTATGATTTTAATCTTCATCGCTCCTATTTCGATCCGCACATTGGAAATAATTATGAGACGTTTCTCTTAGCTGTTGCAGTTG
>DATNNZ010000314.1:0-18231 GCA_035601575.1 Chthoniobacterales bacterium | reverse complement strand
GGCGGCAACGTGCGACTTCGTCTCAGAATTTGCCTATCCACTGCCTTCGTTAGTGATTTTTGATCTTTTGGGCGTGCCGGCCGAAGACCATGAGGCCATGCGCGAAGCAACTCAATCATTAGTAATGTTTCCGAGTACCGCATACAAGGGCGACTTTGGAGCAATGGAACACATTGCAGAACGATTAACCCGGGCTCAGGGGGTGCTGGAGCGGCTAATACAAGAGCGACGACGCGAGCCCAAGAAGGATTTAATTTCGATCCTATTGCACGCAGAGACGGGAACCACGCAGCTGCCCGACGATGAGATTGTGGTGCTCTGCAATTTTCTGTTGGGAGCGGGACATGAGACTACGGCAAACCTTTTAAGTGGATCGCTGCGGTATCTGTTAGAAAAGCGCGAACTATGGGAACAGCTGGGTACAGCTCGGGAAATGATACCTACTGCGGTGGAGGAGCTGTTACGATTCGTCAGCCCTGTCCTATGGGCCTCTCGATTGCCGGCAGAGGACATCGAACTGGATGGACATCTTTTACGGAAAGGATCTCGCTTACAACTTGGAATTGGCGCTGCCAATCATGATCCCGCTGAATTTCCAAATCCAGAGCAACTGGATTTCACGCGGCCAAAGGTCAATTCGCTAGCTTTCGGATATGGACCCCATTTCTGCCTGGGAGCTGCGCTGGCCAGGATGGAAACACAAGTCGCGTTATCGAGTTTGCTAGAGCGTATACCCCAGGTACAATTAGGAGCACGGCATTACGAATACCGGCCGCTCTATTTCTTGCGAGCACTGAAATCTTTACCTATTGTCGTTCGCGGCTCTTGACCTGGCGTCCGGAATTGCGGCAGGCGCGCTAAGGCCACAGCGTGGCTCAGAGGGCCGCAAAGAGGGCGTTGAACCTTTCGACCATGGTCGGATGGGACAGGATCGCGTCACGAAGTTTGGTCGCAGGCATTCCCGCAATCATGAATGCCTGCACGGTTCCAATCATTTCACCCGCCTCGGCAGCCAGGATGGTGCATCCAAGGATCCGTTGAGTCGATTTTTCGATCGTGGCCTTTAGTAGGCCATCCATTTGGCCGGTGGTTCTGGCCCGAGGCACGGTGAGCGGGGTGATCGGAACCTGGAGAACTCGAATCTCCAATCCCCGGGAAACCGCTTCCTTCACCCTCAGTCCGACATGCGGTAGTTCAGGATCGGTGAAAAGGGTGCTTGCACAATTCCAGACTAAACGGTCTACAAATGTTATATAACAGTTATGTCGAGACCGAAGGAATTCGATCGCACAATGGCGCTCAAGGCCGCCATTACGGTCTTCTCCGACCATGGCTATGAGGGCACATCAACGGATGCGCTCCTCGAAGCGATGGGGATCAGTCGACAGAGCATGTACGACACGTTCGGCGACAAAAGACGGCTCTATCTGGATGCCCTTCAGCAATACAACGCGGACAGCGTCTCCGATATCATCAGAAGCTTGAATAGACCGTCCTCCCCACTCAAAGGACTGGAAGCGGCATTGATCTCCTTTGCATCGAGACCGGCTCCGCAAGCGAAATTCGGCTGCATGGGGATCAGTTCGATCTGCGAGTTCGGTCGATCCGATCCGGAGATGGTGCTGCTGAATGACGCCGCCGGCCGAACCCTTCGGTCCGCGTTCGAACGACGGGTTGCAGAAGCCAAAGCCGAGGGCGAGGTGGCCGGCGATCTTGATGTGCGGGCCGCAGCGGAATTCATGCAGGCAACCCTCATGGGGATCAAGGTCGCGGCTCGCAGCGGCGCCTCCGCCGAAACGCTCAAAGGCATCGCGCGACTCGCACTGCGCAGCCTTCGCTAGGGTGCGACCAAGATGGTCTTTTGGGGCCATTGTTTTCTTGATCGTTTGGTCTAAAATAAAGGGCTTTGAACAGGAACACTGTTATTTCCCAAGACGCCGTCAAAGCCATCGTTATCGAAGCTCATGGAGGACCGGAACAGCTCAAGCTGAAAGAGGTGCATCTTCCCGCCCCAGGCCCCGGCCAGGCCCTGGTCGAGGTCGCGGCAATCGGCGTCAATTTCATGGATGTCGGCACCCGCGAAGGCTATCGGCGAGGCAACACCAGATTGCCGTTGACGATCGGCGTCGAAGGGGCCGGTCGGATCACTGCTCTGGGCACGGGCGTGACCGGTCTCGAGGTCGGCGACCGTGTCGGATGGTATTTTGTCTGGGGCAGCTATGCCGGCCGGATCATAGCTCCGGCCGAGTCTCTCGTGCCCTTGCCCGACGACATCGATTTCGAGACGGCCGCCAGTCTCATGATGCAGGGGCTGACGGCCAGCCATTTCGTCTTCGACAGCTATGCGGTCCGGCCGGGCGACGCGGCTCTCGTCCATGCCGCCGCAGGGGGCGTCGGGCTCCTACTGACGCAAATGATCAAGCTATTGGGTGGCACGGTCATCGGCCGGGTGTCCAGTCCCGACAAGGTGGAGATCGCCAGGACGGCAGGCGCCGACGAGGTGATCGTATCCGGCATTGGCGATTTCGCGAAGGAGGTGCTGCGACTGACCGGCGGCGAGGGCGTCCACGTGGTCTATGACGGCGCCGGCGCGGAAACCTTCCGCGACTCGCTCGCCTCGCTCCGCCACCACGGCGTGCTCGTCTGCTATGGGCCGCTCATGAAGCCGCTGCCGCCGATCGACATCTTCGATCTGCCGAAGAGTGTGCTCGTCACCTATCCGATGGTAATGCATCATGTGCGGACGCATGAGGCGTTGGTCCAGCGATCGAACCAGCTCTTCAAGTGGGTGCGAGAAGGCAAGCTCAAGATCAGGATCGGCAGCCGCTACCCGCTGGCCGAAGCCGCCCGTGCTCATCAGGACATCCAGTCCCGCCGCACTACCGGCAAACTACTGCTGGTTCCGTGATTGCCGGCCGGCATTGCAACCGGATTTAAACGCGCCGCTGATCCCCGCATATCGGGCGAGAGGATTTTGCCGTCGCTTACCGTCATATAACATTTGGCAGCTGTTAACTCGACGAATTGTCAGTTCCTCCGTGTTCAGTAGTCTCTGAGTTGAGACTGTAGAAGGCATTCGCGATGCTTGGTCTTCTTGGTGGATGCTATCTTCAGCCCGAGCCGAAAGTGGAAGAGTTTATTGCGCGATGATAAGGAGGGCAAGTGATCGCGCTAAGGTAAATGAAAAGCTGCTGACGCGTGACCGATAATTAGATTTCGCGGAAAAAAAGTCCGCGCAAGAAATCCCCAAATTGCATGCTGAAGCAAAAAAGGGCGGGTACGGCCCGCCCTTTTGCTTTTTTATGGCTCATGGGGGGAGTTACACTGTTGCGCCTTCGCTGAATTGATTGAATGCCAGCGATGGCTGTTCATCGTGGTTTTGGTTGACCGAATGCAAGTACTCAAGACGGAACGGCTGGAATTCAGGTTCCGGGATATGTTTCTCTTCGACAGACCGGCGAAGAACCAGGCAAGCGAGGATAAAAGCATCCATCACTAAATCCCCTCCGCTGATTGATCCTGTCGGTCCGCTTTCGCCTCGGCGAGAGCGGCGATAAAGCGAGGCAGCACCGCGATGACGACGCATCCGCCGGTGATGGCGAGGTCGTGAAATAATTTAACAAGTTCCATTTCTTAGTTTCTCTTGGTTTTGGTTATTCAAGAGAAGACATGCCGTGCATCATCTCAAAATAAGAGATGACACGTTAGCATTCTAGCCTCTTGGCACCCAGAGACTTAGCCCGGAATAAGTAGCCGGGTTTCCCTAGGAGCCCAGAAGCGGCCCGATGGAACTTGGTCAATCTGCCGTAAAGGTACCTAACATAGACTAGGACGGTGTGCAAGGTGAGCAGGCGTATTCCACAGTATCGCGATCGGACTCGGTCGCACTGAACGAAGCGTACCGCTGTTTATAACTTGTGATCGGCTCTCAGCATTTCTCCGGCGCGTTCGCCAATAATGACGCAGGGAGCCATGGTGTTACACGCGGTGGCGATAAAAAATCAGATTGGAAACCTTCCTCGTCTAGAAGGTGGTCGCGTCAGCTTGTGCGTGCAAGAATTCGTCCGTGAATTCGCTTGATAGGTAGTTGATTTCATCCATTTGCTTGTTTGGTTTGCCGATTGACGAATATCAGCTCCTGCGACGACTCATAATCGCTTGTTTCCGATCGGCTATCAGGAATTATGATAGCCTCTTTCGGAGGGCGATCGCCTCGGATGTGCAACATCACGTCGAGTGGTATCTCACCACAGCGGCTGGACGGTTCGTGAGCTAGCGTACTGTCTCGCATAAGGTATGGCTCGTTCTACCGAAGAATGAATCATACCGCTACCGCAGAACGAGCGATACCTTATGCGAGGCGGTACACTAGCCCTCCCGCGCAATGCAGGGTGGCCAGCGCCTAGCCCTGCGCTTCGCTTTTTCGATAGGCCTGCGCTAGGAGCGAAATCGGATGGGCGATTTTGAGTTTCAGGTTCGACTCGCGTAAGCCCGCTTGCAATTGCACCGAACAGCCGGGGTTGGCCGACGTTACGACCTGGGCGGCGGTTGTCGCAATGTTTGCCATCTTACGTCGCAGGAGCTTTTGCGACATCTCCGGCTGCGTGATGTTGTAAACGCCGGCGCTGCCGCAGCACCAAGCCGATTCGGGCAACTCCACCAGCTCCAGCCCAGGGATGGCTTGGAGGACTTGGCGCGGTTGACGGGAAATTTTCTGACCATGGCACAAATGGCAAGCCTCGTGGTAAGTGACCGTTTGCGGGATCGAAGCCGCCGGCGCGCGGATACCAATCTCGGCCAGCCACTCGTGAATGTCGCGCACCTTCGCCGACCACTTCAGGGCGCGCTCCGCAAAAGCCGGGTCATCCTGGAGCAAGTGGCCGTAATTCTTCAAGTGCGTGCCGCAGCCGGCCGCGTTGGTGATGACGGCGTCAAGTCGCTCAAGGTCAAAGGCGTCAAGGTTCCGTCGCGCCATTTGCTTGGCTAGTTCCAGTTCGCCGTTGTGGGCGTGGATTGAGCCGCAACAGAACTGTGCTCGCGGGGTGACCACCTCGCAGCCGTTGGCCAGCAATACATCAGCAGTGTCCCGGTTCACGTGGGAAAAGGCGAGATCCTGCACGCAGCCGGTCAGCAAGCCCACACGGTATTTCTGATTCGCGGGCCTTTCAATCGGCCGGATCAATGCGTCGGAAAAATGTTGCTGCACCCGAGGCGTCAGCGGCTCCAGTGCACGCAGCCGCATTGGCAGCAGTCGCGTAAGCTTTAACTGCCGCACCAGGAACTCCGCTCCGCTGGCTTGGTAAAGCCAGACCAGCCGACCGACCGTCCGCAACGCCTGCGGGCGCGTGAACATCCAACCGAGAGTCAATGCGCGCACCAGGTCGCGGACTGGGTTTCGCAGCACGCCGACCTGTTCAATGTCGGCACGGGCGTGCTCGAACATCTCGCCGTAACGTACGCCAGCTGGACACGCCGTTTCGCACGTTAAGCAGCCGAGACAAAAATAAAGTTCTTGCCCAAAGGCCTGCGTTACCTCGAGCTGGCCGTCAGCGATGCGGCGCATCAGCGCGATACGGCCACGCGGGCTGTTGCGTTCAAGCTTGGTTTCGTCGTAGGTCGGACAGGTAGGCAGGCACATGCCGCAGTGGATGCATTGCTGGAGCACCGAGTAGTCCAGGCGCCGGAGGTATTTTGAGGCGCCTTGGCGGCCTTCCGGGTTGGCGCGCCCGATCTTCAACGCGGCTTGATGCAGTTCTTCTTGAGTGGCCATCAGTCAAAAATTTTTCCGGGGTTCAAGATGTTGTCCGGATCCAGCGTACGCTTCAGTTGGCACATGAGCCCCAAGCTGGCGTCACCGATCGCTTTGGGTAAATAGGCTTTTTTAGCCAACCCGACGCCATGCTCGCCAGTGATGGTACCCCCCAGGCTTACCGCCTGATCAAAAATTTCCTCCATCGCCTTTTCCACGCGCGTCATTTCGGCTGCATTCTTTTCATTGGTCAGAAAGGTCGGGTGCAGGTTGCCGTCGCCCATGTGGCCGAAGGTGCCCACGGTCACCTCGTATTTGGCGGCCGTTTGCTGGATGAACCGAATCATATTGGCCAGTTCGCTGCGTGGCACCGTGGCGTCTTCCAGGATGGTAGTGGGCGACACGCGCGCCAGCGCCGAAAAGGCCATGCGGCGGGCAGTGGTGAGTTGGATGCTCTCTTCTGCGCTTTCGGCTAGTTGTACAGCCGTGGCCCCATGGTTGCGCGCGATTTCAGCCATTTGCTGCGCCTCCTCTTCGACCACGACCGGATGCCCGTCCGTCTCCATGAGGAGGATGGCTTCGGCATTCAGTGGCAAACCCAGGTGGGCATATTCCTCGACGCATTTCATCGTGATCCGGTCCAAAAACTCCAGCGTGCATGGGATGATCTTGGCGGCGATGATGGCCGAGACGGTTTCCGCAGCCGCATCCATTTGCGAGAAAGTCGCCAGCAGAGTTTTTTTGGCGCGCGGTTTGGGTACCAATTGCAGGAGCACTTTGGTGATGATGCCAAGGGTGCCTTCTGAACCGATGAAGACGTCCTTCATCGAATAGCCTGCGACGTCCTTAACGCACTTGTTGCCGAAGGCAACGGTCTCGCCGTTAGCTAGCACGACCTCCAGGCCCATGACGTAATCTCGAGTGACACCGTATTTGAGCCCGCGCAAACCACCAGAGTTCTCTGCTACGTTGCCTCCGATCGTGGAAATCTTCATCGACCCGGGATCGGGTGGATAAAGCAGCCCTGCCGCCTCGGCGAGTTCAGCCACTTTTTGGGTCACCACGCCGCTCTCGACGTGAATGGTGAGGTTCTTTTGGTCAAGCTCGAGCACCCGATCCATCAGTACCAAGCAAAGCACGATGCAGCCGTGTACCGGCACGCTGCCGCCGCTTAAACCGGTACCGGAGCCACGCGTGACGACCGGAATTTTGTGCTCCGCCGCGTAGCGGACGACCTGGGTCACCTCGGCGGTAGTTTTCGGTAAGACCACGCAGCCGGCCTGGGCGTAGAGCGTAGCGGTGCCGTCAAACCCGTAAGTGGCCAGATGTTCGCGTTCCCACAGCACGCGCTCCGATCCAAGCGCGCGTGTGAGGTCTGCCGCAACCTTGTGCATAATGTCAACGCATCAACTTAACGCTTCGATGGGCATAGAAGAAACTTTTTCCCGAGCTCGATTTGCTTGGGCCCGAGGCAATGCGCAGGATCAGATCGACTCTGGTTTCGCGCAAGAGGGCGTTTGGGCAAAAGTGCACTGCAGATCCACGGTATTCTGACAAATGACAATCGCGCAGTGATCATAGGTGAACTCGCATCGCGTCCAGCAACGCGGCACAGCAAAGCTCCTAACGACAGGATAATCTCAAGTCCAGCGGCTGTTCCCGCTGCGCCCGGCTCCTACGGAGTTATTGAAAGCGGTCACTCCATGCGAACGGTTACTAGCTTTTGCGTTCGTTTCTCTTCTCGCTAGTTCCCCGCTCAGGAAACGACCTCAAAAAATACACAACGAAACGAGCTAATTCGGACTGCGTTTACGGCAGTCGGGACAGAAACGGGCCGATCTCTGCATGACATGATTTATTGCTTCTAACTGCGTAAGCAGAAGAACAATTTCTGCGTCCATCGTGAAAGAGTCACAAGCACCAACAACATAAAAACCTATTATGAGCAACATGTGCATATTCGCGAGGCTCGCCGCGGCGACACCAACAATAGAACCCGAAGCTCAATCGATCAGTCGCGTAAACGGGAACGATGGTTACAAACGAGGCCGGGAGAGCGTTGCTTAATCCACGTATCTGCCGCAGACACGAACGGCGCATATTCGGTCGTTGAGATCGTTTCAGATCCTGGTGACGGCACGCCCGTGCACATTCATCAAAATGAGAACGAGCATTTCATTATTCTGGAAGGCACGGCACACATCGCGCACAACGACAAAACCTTTGACGCCGCAGCGGGCACAGCTGTCACCCTCGGCAAAGGCATCCCCCATGCCTGGTGCAATTTATCCGACTCTCCGCTCCGCATGGTGGTGATTGCTTTGCCCGGAGGCTGCGAAGAAATACTCCGATTGATTGCAAAGGGGGGTGATTCTGACATCATGGCTCTTACGGAAAAATTCGGCGTTCGGAACGTCGGCCCAATGCTGTCCTCCTAGTGCACTGTTTCATTTAATTCAAAGGCAGTCTTGATGCGATTAGAGGCGTCTTTGTAAGACCATTTGATAGCGTTGCTTTGCGATTGTAGGAGCAAATGGAGCGCATGATTTTGCGGTCGAAATCTTTAACCGAACAGAAGATGCGTGGCAAGGCGCTCCCGGTAAAGGGAATGGCTACGCCCAGGCTGAACGAGACAGCCGTAGCTCGAGCCATAATTGTAATTCGACTGAAATAATACGCCGGGAAGACCAATAGTGTTGGAGCGCAATCGCCTAGGTTCACTAATTGAGGGAATAGACCGGATTGACATGAGGAGCTCCCTTTCGCGCAACAGTCGACTGTCCGCTATGCAGTTGCCGCGACCCTGTACGCGCGCAGATTAGCCGTCCGGTGATATCGTACACGCTGGTATACCGGGTAGCCTGCATCAGTCGCATGCAGAATCGTACGTTTCAGCCCTGTTGCTTCATGGGCCGCCTGCAGGGCATGACGAACAACTGCCTCCGCATATCCTTTCCTTTGGACATCCGATCTGGTAGCGACCAGTGCCAGGTAAAGGCATCCATCATTGACGATAGCAGACGCAGCGGATACAGCACGATCGTTCTCGTAACCTAAGAAACTGTACGCCTTTTCCGTCCAAAGAGTCGATCCTGATAAGCCGGAGCGACCCAACTCCAACGGAAAACCATATGCCTCGCAATTGACATCCGCGTACTCCAACAGAGCAGCCTCATTGGTGATCCTTCGGTGAGCTGCTCCGTAAGAAAGACGGCATTCCAAAAGGGAAATTTACTATCTGCCCAGCTGATGGATAGCCCCGGTCCTATTCTTTATATCAGCACCTTGATGCTCCGAGACGAGTACTTTCCACACGGACGTATATTGCCCAATCGATTCGACAATTTCGGCTTCCTTTGTCCTTTGCCATATAAAATTTACCAAGCTTTGTTTAGCCAGGAACGAGAAAATATCACCTCGCACATTGATCCATTGAATCTGCATTCTTCCGCAGATATTCACTGAACGGGTTGTCATTCTCTTGGACCTTTGTGCAGTTCTTTTGGTAGAAAACTGCACTCAGAACAAAGGGAACGCGGCAATGATCTATTTCTCATCGGCACCGATTCCACAGGCCGAAATGACAGGGAGCAGCGGACGCTCGATCGAAGAAAGAGGCTTTTGCCTAGCAATATCTTTCTTCCGGCAAAAAATCTTTTGCCTCGTATAAGCTTTTCGGAACCCTATGGTTGCGTTCAAAATAAGCCGCCGGCAAGGTGGTCCGGAGCCGGTCTGGCGGAAGGAGGGCGCATATAACCACCAGCTAAGGAGTTGGCGTTCTCTCTTTCCGTAAACTCTGAAACCTTAGCGTCTTCGCGTCTTTGCGTGAGATCTTTCATCGCCGCAACGCTTCGATCGACGCAGTTCAGACAGCGATCGCGGCAATTGAGACAAAATCAGTTCTCAGCAACGTTCGCATGTTAGTTAGCGCATACCCACAACAGAAATCAGTGGGGTCTAGCAACAAATCAAGATCGGTCTTCTGTGTCTGAGAACGAGCTCCAAGGAAATATCACATGAACGAACTGAATCTAATGCAACATCCAAATTGCCTCGATTCAGATTTCTCCCTCGCTCTAGAAGCGGGAACTACGGCGAAGCGTGGGAGCTTCTACTGCCTGGTCAGCACGGTTCAGACACAGATTGCGACCAGTGGAACAAGAAAGCCGGTCCCTCCGGATCTGGATGTGTAATCAAATGAATTTGAGAGCCCGCATGCCGATTGGGCTCTTAAACCGAGAGTTAACTAAATCGGCAACAACAAATAATACAGTAGGTAATACATATTATGAAGGAATTAAACATCGAAGAAATGACCTCGCTGCGAGGCGGAGTGCTCGACTTCAGTAACAGCATTAACGACAGCAATTTAGCTCTCGTGCTATCGCTTGGTAATACGGCCACTGCAACCTCGGCCAATGTGGAAACAAACTCGAACAACGCAGTTGGGAGCCCCAGCGTCGCTGGTCAAGGCAGCATCATGCAATTAACGAGCGCTAGCGCTGGAAACCAATCGGTCTCTCTCACTCAGAGGCATTAACCCTTAGCAGGATCTCCCACTGACGAGGGAGTGGCGCGACAACGTCATACATCGAACGTTTACCGTTCCCCTCGTCAGCTGGGAGAAGGGTTGATTGCGGCTCGCTGGCAGCGTGTCCGCAATCGATCCCTGAAAATACGAAATGAATTTGAGAGTCCTCATGTCGATTGGGCTCTTGAAAGCAAAGTAACTAAATCGACAACACGAACTAATACATATTATGAAAGAACTAAACATCAAAGAAATGACCTCGCTGCGAGGCGGAGTGCTTGACTTCAGTAACAGCCTTAATGGTAGCAATATAGCCGCTATCGTAGCGGCTGGCAATACGGCCACTTCAGTCTCGGTCAATGCGGAGACAAACGCGAACAATGCATTTGGGAGCGGCAGTCTCGCTGGTCAAAACAACATCTCGCAAGCAACGCTCGCTAACGCTGGAAACCAATCGGTCTCTCTCACGCAGAGACATTAACCCTTAGCGAAGCAGAGTCTCAGACTGGCGAGGGAGCGGCGCGACAACGTCATACATCGAACGTTTAGCGTTTCCCCTCGTCAGTTGTGAGACAAATATAGGCACACGCCTTATACATCTTATGGAAGACCTAAGTACTGCAGAAATGCTCTCACTGCGAGGTGGAGCCAACTCGGCCAATGTGATATCCGTCGGAAACGTCGCTATCGCGGTTCCAATCGATATAGTTTTATTTTCGGGAAATGCAGTTGGAAGCGGGAGTAAGGCTGGTATCGGCAATATTCTGCAACTGGCAGAAGCGCAAGCAGGAACGCAATCATTTAGCTTCTTTGGTATAGGAAGTAAATAGAGCTCAAGCGGATTTACGTTTCCGAGCACAGACGCTTGATTGTTAGCCTGGCGAAGGAATTGCTCGGCAACCGGATAAATGGACCCAGCTTTTCCTTCGTCAGCAAACACGATCTTCCCGGTCTCATCTTACCGTGAGAAGACAGTTTTTAATATCTTTATTCAGTGATTAACGGACCAGCATAGTGGTGAGGTTCGTCCTCTACGTCGAGAGGCTCACCAATAGCTGAAAAACGGATCGCATCACCGTATGGCCGAAACATGAACCCGAGACCGGAATACAATCGTCTTTATGGTGGCACCTACGCCCTCACGTGTGCTGAATCATTTTTAACAAAGCGGGGACGTACTTGGCCTTATGTCTATTGGACCGCGTTGGTCATGTGTGCCGGCGCCTTACTGGCTTTACCAATTATCCACGTGGATGTAACGGTTCAGGAACGGGGCCGAGTGCGGCCCGCTACCGAGCGTACGGCGATCGTGGCGAGAACCGCTGGGTTTATTTCCTCGATCCGAGTTCATGACAATGATTTGGTTCATGCTGGAGATATTTTACTGACTCTGAAGACCCAGGGTCTTCAGGCAAAAGTGAACTTTAATGATTCCCAAACGAAGGTGCTAAACAAAGAGTTGGCCGACCTGCGTTACCTGCTTGAGCGCGTAGGTAATAAGCGGCCCGTGTTGGTGAGCGACTTGCAAACCGGCCAATACATTTCCGAGTACCAGAAATTCGACACCGACTGCAGAAATGCAAATCTGAAAGTAGATCACACCGAGCGGGAGATGAATCGGAATAAGCAGCTGCTGGCCATCAAGGTGGTGGCTGCGCGGGATTTTGAAGAATCTTCCTACCAAGCTAATGCAGCGCGAGTCGAACGCGAAACCCTCAATCACCAAACGATAGCCAGATGGCAGACCGACCGAGTGCAGAAAGAGCATGAACTCGAGCAGCTTGAGTCAGAAGCCCTTCAACTGGCGGACGAACGGAACTTGTACTCGATCAAAGCTCCGTTGGATGGCGCCGTTGTCGGCTTGGAAGGAGTTGTGGAGGGTAGTTACGTGCAAAGCGGTCAACGGATTGGTGATATTTCGCCGACGAGCGATTTCGTGGTCGATGTTTCGGTACCCCCGAAGGACATTGGACGGATTTTCGTCGGACAGCCAGTAAATATCCAGGTAGACGCCTACCCGTATACCATTTGGGGACTACTGCCCGGCCGAACGATCACGATCTCAGCCGATTATGTTCAGGAAAGTGAGAGCAACGGTGCCTTCAAAGTGATCGTGCATCCCGACCGAGACTATTTACGGACGCGCGGGGGACTCACCGGTTCTCTCAAAAAGGGAATGACTGCAAACGCGCGTTTCTTCGTAGCTCGCCGCAGTCTGTGGGAACTTGTTTACCAAAGCATGGACGACCTTTTCAATCCTGCGCTGAAAAATGATTCTTTGCCACCTGATCATCCCCAGTCTTTGCCACCCAATCATCCCAAGTAAAACTCTGCCGGAGTTGTCAATGAATCGTTGTCGCACCTGCGCCTCTGCGGGTAACCTCTTCTTACCTATCTGTGCATCATGAAATCGGTTAAACAACGGGATTGGTCCGATTGTGGAGTCGCCTGTCTTGCCGCCATCGCGAGCCATTATGACCTGCGGCTATCGGTTGCCCAGATCCGGCAACTAACAGGTACGGATCAAAGCGGTACATCGATCTTCGGCCTGGTCCAGGCATCTAAACAACTTGGATTCATCGCAAAAGCAGTTAAAGCCCAAACTGACGAGTTGTCGGGGATTGCTTTTCCAGCAATCGCTCACGTTCTCGTGCGAGGAAAGCATTTCCATTATGTAGTCGTGCTCAGAATAAAGAAAAGCCGCGTTACCGTCATGGATCCGGCGACGGGGCGTTTCGCGAGATATCCGATTCACCAGTTCCAACAGATGTGGACTGGAGTGTTGGTGCTGATGGCACCAGGGATTTCTTTTGAGCCGTCCGATCAGCGAAGTAGTCGAGTCGCTTGGTACCTTCAATTACTCAAGCCGCATCGGTCAGCACTGGTCCAGGCTCTTTTCGGCGCAGTTCTAGGCACTCTTCTGGCCTTGGCTGGTTCGTTTTATATTCAGAAAGTGGTCGACTCCGTCATTGTCGAATCCAACTCGCAGCTGCTAAATCTGCTAAGCATCTCGATGTTGGTGGTTTTAGCTTTCCAGGTCGTACTTAATATCGGTCAGAGTCTTCTTCTGACCAAGTCGGGGCAAAACATCGATCTGACGCTGATTCTTTCTTATTATCGTCATCTATTTACTCTACCGCAGACATTTTTTGACGGGATGAGAGTCGGCGAAATGATTTCTCGCATTAACGATGCGGTAAAAATCCGGGCGTTTCTTAACCAGCAAGGCACCAACTTCATCATCAGCGCGTTCACATTGGTTCTGGGCGTTTTCGCAATGTTTATCTTTTCGTGGCGGCTGGCCCTCCTGTCGCTGGCCTTTCTGGTACTTTACTCGATTTTATTTAGAATCGCTGTTTGGCGGAATCGCTTATTTTCGCGGCGAATAATGGAACAGTCTGCTGACTTTGATGCGCAGATCGTCGAGTCCTTGGAGATGGCATCGACCCTCCGGCGTTTCGGTCGTCAATGGATCGCGGAAATGAAGACCGAGAGCCTGTTGGTCAGGCTTCTTAACTCTACCTATTCGTCTGGACTTTTCGGCATAGCAGTTAATTCGGTTGGAAGCATAATCGTGCAAGGATTTACCATCGGATTGCTCTGGATCGGAGCCTCCTCCGTGATCCAGACGCAGATGAGTCCGGGCCAACTATTAAGCTGTTTTGCTCTCACGGGTTATCTGACCGGGCCTGCGAACAGCCTTTTGTCGATAATCGTTTCTGCTTTGGAAGTGCAAGTCGCAGCAGACCGCTTATTTGAAATCCTGGATTTAGACAGCGAAAAGAATTCCGGAACGATCGACGTAGCAGATATAGGCGAGCCGGAAATTTGCCTGGAAAACGTGAGCTTTGCTTATCCCGGCCGGCCGCCCATCCTGCAGAACATAGATGCTCGCTTTCTGCCCGGTGAAATCACCCTTATTCGTGGAGACTCTGGATCCGGGAAGAGTTCGATTTTGGCTCTGCTGCAACGATTCTATCTACCCGCTGAAGGACGGATCTTTTTCGGCCAATACGAAATCCGGTATCTCAGGTCATCATCGCTGAGAACTCAGATCGCCGTGGTGCCACAAAAAATCGATCTGATGTCCGAAACGATAATCGAAAACATCACTCTCGGTGAATTCGAACCGGATATGCGGAAGATTCTCGCTATCTGCTCGAAAATAGGCATTCTGGATTTTATCCAGTCGCTCCCGGAAGGCTTTGAGACGCGATTGGCCGAGAACGGGAGGAATCTATCCGGAGGCCAGCGGCAACGTCTCGCTATTGCGCGGGCATTATATGTTGAAGCCCCGATATATTTGTTTGATGAACCGATGGCTGCGCTTGATGAATACTCCGGGCGGCAGTTTTTAGAGGCTTTACAAGAATTAAGAGGTCTTGGGAAGATCGTAGTCCTAGTCAGCCACGACAGCCGATTGATTTCTTTCGCTGATCGAGTTTACACGGTCAGCAACGGCACGATAACACCAGAGTCCGCCGTCATCAGGTATATTCAAGGTGAGAATATCAAGGCGCTCCAGCTGTAACAGACAATTTCGATCCTATGGAGGTCAGTTGCCGAATTGCCACAATATCGTTCGCTATCTAACGCACTTCTCACCAATCACGTTGGTTGCGGCTATGCCGCGCTGAGGCCTTCTGTTCCAAAGTTCTTCGCGCTGAACATCCGGACTGAAATCGCTATAACCGGCGTCTTCATTTGCGAGCCGGTTAAGTGAAGAGCTTGGTACCTATGTGATAACCTAATGCTCGATAACTTTCCCATTCAGAGTCGCCGAAAAACTGATTGGTTGTCGGCGAGTTAGGAAAAAGGATATTCTGGGTCGAGTACTGAAGAACGTCGACCGATTCATCTCCAGTAAGACTGGTCTTAATTAAGAGCAGCCAACTAACTTGTTGTGGCGCGTCTGCGTAACTAATTTTGCCGATAGTCGCGTGGCAGGGACCTTCGCGCCCAATCTTTTCTCGGGAACCGAGCATCTCCGGATCCAACCAGCCGGTGATCCAAGCCGGAATCGTTGCGTCCAATGCGGCCCACCCGGTAGAGCCGTTTTGGCGGGCCGTCGAAGGGTCTAGCCACTGAATTTCCGCGCCAAAATCGAGACGAACCAAGCGAGTGAATCGGGCAAGATCGTTGAAGCGATAGTCGGGATCCTCGCCCGCGTCCAAGGCAATAATGAAAGGAAGTCGCCTTCGGACTAACTCGTACATACCGGTAACCTCGAAATGGCCACCGTCGCTCAAATACCAGAAGCGGTTTGAGGGCCCAGGGAAATAGGCACGCCATTCAGCCAGGATCATGCTCTGGGTTCGGAAGAGCCAGGCGGGTAACGACTTGATCTGCTGCCAGAACGATTTCGGATAGCGCCCTGGACGATCGCCGGCGCTCACGCCACTGTTCCACCAATAGCCGAGACGGACGTTCACTAATCCGAAAAGCAAGGAGAGAGGGAGTGAGGTAGAATACCCCGCACCCGTTCCGAACGCGGCCGCGGAGATACCAATCCATTGCCCGAGCCGCAACGACTCAACCGCTGCAGGTTTGCCGTCCCGTCGTCCCAAGACATGGAAGCCGCTAGCATCCGCTCCGGTCGGGATTGCGTGCAGAGCGACCTTTTCGTTTCTCAGGACAGCTACATCCTTCTCCAGGGAGTCCACCGCGCTTTGCTCCCTGTCGCGAACCGCTTTGTTTGCGTCTGTCCATTGAGCGTGAAAACGAAGGCCGACACTTACCCCAGACGGTCCGACGCACATCGGCAGCCCTTTGTTCTCACGCAGGTCCCGTTCCGCTCCGACATCCGTCGTTTCATTGACACAAACGTTGATCAAGTGCAGCGGTCCAGCGTTCTTTTCCGGATGATACTCGTAAAACGGCACGTCATCTCCTGGATCCGATAGATTCACGTCGGTGGGCAGCACAGTACTGGTTCCGTAGATCCGCGCTGAGTTGGATGCTCCCAGGAATGTTCGAGACAAACGCTCCGCGTAAACAGTTTGGAGCGAGGAAAAGTTGAGAAAGCTAAAGGCGCGGCCAATGACGAACGAAAACGCGAGAAAAGTAATCAGTAGAAGAAAACCTGCGCTGTTCCCGGCGCGAAAAGCCTGCAGCACCAGGACGTCCACCACAAACAGCAGGAATGCGGCGAGGGGAAAGGCGATCATCGCGGCCGTCCAATCGGAGAGCAGCCCACCAGAGTGACCGTTTTTTTTCGTTTCGGAAGCTTTCCCCAGCCGGTCGGCAATCATTTTGAGCAAAGGCAGGAATGGGCCAAGCGCCATCACGATCACGGTCAATAATTGGGCTAGCTCATTCGAAGCCGCGCTTCGAGCGAGCGTGTCGAGTGCAACCCACACGACTGCGCCGGCGAAAATGAAGATGGCTTCACCCAAGCCGATGATGAGTTGGCGCCGGATGACCACCGACTCTTGCGCGGGCTTCGTGCCGGCAGGGAGACTCCAACGAGCGGCCTCCTGCCAAAGATAAGCTAAAACGAGAACGGCTACCGTAAGGCCTGCCCAGACCAAGCCTCCCGGCAGGGCCGCAAAAGCCACTGCTCCAGCTAGCAAAACGATCCAAGCCAACAGAGGATAAATCGGAAGCGGACTTTCAATTCCTGGTTTCGGCGCCAACCAATATCCGAGGGATCCAGGAATAACTGCGAGACCCAAGATAGCCAATACTAACCACCACCAATGACTTAGTTCGTGACCAAAATAAGAGGGAACAAGAGGCCCTACAGGTCGTGGAAACCTGTCTCCCAACCAATTGAATACATCGAACAAGGTAACTAACATAGCGCCGATCACGAAGTGGACCGCGAATAAATTGCGCCAGAATACAGCCAGATTTTGTCGAAGATCGACAAACCCGGCTCCGCCAATATAGTTGGCCGTAGATCGCAGCCAATGAATTTCCGGCGAGTTCAGGTCAGTCAGTATCTCTTGCACCCGACCTGCTCGATCGGCCACATTGGCTGGTATTCGCGTGAACAGCCGGCCCAAAAATCCCCCGATATAGCCGCCTCCGGAAACCGTTGAAAGAATGTCAATGAGCCGGAGCCGGTTCTTCGCCGCCAGAGCTTGCAGCACCCCAAGGCAAAATGTGGCGCTACGAATGCCGCCTCCGGAAAGTGCCAACCCGATTGCACCATGCGGATTGTCCGAAACGAGTGCGGCCTTTCTGCGTTCCTTAATGGCGTCGTCTTCGGAAATCCTGAGCGGTTCGGGATACTCTTGCGTATCAGCTAAAATGGTGTCGGCTGCTTTCTCGCTGATCATCAACACTGGCGTAACAATGAAATAGCCAGGGATAGTCGGGAAAACGGACGCATCGACCACTCGCAGGCCACGTATCCCATGCACCTTGAACTTGCTGTCGATTACTGCTTTCCGGTCCTGAAGCTTTTTAACGTCTGCCTGCCAGGCGTCTGAACCCATTCGGCAAGTGCCGCAGGCGTGATGTCCCCAGGCTTCGTTTTGAAGCCACTCCCTGAGAGCGGCGCTGTCATTGGGCAACGCTGCCCCGGGCTGGATTTCCGTTTGCAACGGCGTTTTCGGATGCGAATTAACCCTCCGGACTGACTCGACCGCTACCGCCAGCGCATCAAGGTCTTTCTCCCAACCTGCCGGTCCTTCGGCGAACGAGGCGAACACGATCTCGGGTGCCTGAAAAGGTGAAATCGAGCGCAAGCGAACGCTGCCGCCGCTGTTCCGGGTGTACGCTTTGAGAATGACCCAACTCCACAAATTGCGCTGGGCTTCGGTAGCGCCGGCCGTACGATGGAGCAGGTCTTTCGACCAACCCAGGTAATAGCCGCGGAACGCAGCGGGTACGCCAAAGATGAAAAGGTCCGGTTCAGGTTGCGGGTCGACTTCGGAGCGCTTGAGAATCGCTAAGGTTCCACCGTTAGTACTGTACAAACCAGTGCCCGACTTCAACCATTCGG